>NZ_AHZC01000430.1 GCF_000247475.1 Rhizobium sp. PDO1-076
GCCGAGATCGGCACAACGCGCAATCGCGTTTCCGCCAACATGGATTTCATGCAGGATCTACAGGATGTCACGCAGACCGGAATCGGTCGTCTGGTGGATGCGGACCTGAATGAGCAGTCCGTATTGCTGGCGGCCCAGTTGGCGGCTCAGCAGCTTCAAACAACCTCGCTCAACATTGCCAACAATTCCATGGGGAATTCGCTGAAGCTGTTTCTCTGACCTCGCAAGGACCTGAGACGACAACAGCCCGCTGTGCGGCGGGCTGTTGATGCGATGATGGTCTCAGTGCTTCGGTGGCGAGCGCTTCGATTTTGTCCGTGCAGATGAAACCCTTGCCGGTGCCGTCGGTTTGGCGGTCGGTGCCGGGTTGGTGGCCTTCGCTGGCGTTGTGATTTCTGGCGTTACGGCCACTGGCGTTGCCAATGCCGGGCTCGTTTCCGGTTCCAACGGTACTGGACCGGCTTCGCTGACAACCGGCAACGGCGGTTCGGCGTCGGCCAACGCGTGCGGCATGTCATCGTGCGCTTGCATATCCGGCATCAGCTCTACGATCGGAGCTGGCGGGGCTGTCTCAGCGGACGCCAGTGGCGCAAGTTCGATCGGAGCGGGTTCGTCGTCTGGTACGGCAGGCGCCGCCTGTGTCTCAGCCTCGACCACCTGCGGCTCGATCTCCTTCAGTTCAACAGCCGAGGGCGAAGCCGCGCCGAGGATGTCTTTCAGAACTTTCGTGACCTGCAGGGCTCCGGCGATATCGGTATTGGTCGAATGTCCGCAGAGCGGAACGCGAATGTCGGTCTTGATCTTCGGTCGTGAGTTGATCTCGCCGAACCAATCCAGTTCGCCCACCACGTCGACCACGTCGGTGAAGATGTCCGGCATCTTGATGCGACCGCCAAAGGTGACGATGCGCGCCTTGTTGGCCAGCGTTTCCAGGCGCGCCGGTGCGGATACGGTCAGCGACTGGAGTGCGTCGGCCAGAACGCGATTGCCGCGCGAGTGACCGGCAAGCAGGCTGAACGAAAGCTCCGGGTCGGCCAGCAGCGTGGCGACCGTGTCGGTGTCCAAGCCGGTGCTGCGGACACTTTCCGTGTCTGCATCGCGTTTGCCGTAGGCGCCGAGTTTCGGCCGACCGACCAGATCGTCGATCACTTCGAGATTGCTGCGGACATGGCCGAGCCAGCCGAAGAAGAAGGCGCCGCCGATCGCCTCGTTGACGATGTCGCCGAGACCATAGCCAGAAACGACGGCGGCCACCGGGGCGTCGATCGCGTTGGCGACGTTGCGGGCAAAGGCGGCGGCGCCGATCGCGGAACCGCCAATGCCGGCAACGGCAAGCGCATGAACGTTGCGGCCGCCGCGCAGACGGTATTCCTCGACGCTGTCGCAAATTGTCAGCATGCCATGTCCGCCGGGCGGCACGATCATGATCAAACCTTCGGAGGCCAGCGCATCGCTGATATAGAAGGTTTCCTCGGCGGACAGCGACTTGACGTCGTAGAACAATGCGTCGAGCCCGGTATTGCGCATGCGCCAGGGCTCGAGCGCGGCATTGCGCGCCGGCCGGTGCTGTAGCCGTTCCGGCGTACTGAAGGTTCGGGCAAACTGGGTCAAACTCAGGGCGAATGCTGTTTCGAACATTTCCATCTCCCGTTTTTGCTGCGCCGCAACATAGACCGTTTCGGATGAATTAGCAATTGTGGTTGTACTCCGACGCGCCAAGGCGTCCATCGGATCATACGCTAGCGGATCCGGGCCGCGGGTTCCTTGACGATTGCCTTTTCTCGAACCTAAAGCGCGGTCTGGCGCAATGCTTCGCCTGCAATCATCGCGGCCGACATGGCGACGTTGATGGAGCGCTGGCCCTCGACCATCGGAATGACGATGCGTGCGTCTGCCATATCATGAACTTGATCGGGCACGCCGGCGCTTTCTCGACCGAAGAGCAGGATGTCGTCCGGCATGTAGGAAAAGCCGGTATATGGTTCTGCGGCCTTGGTCGATGCTAGCACTAGACGTCGGTTTTCAGCGCGTCGCCACTGGTCGAACTGCTCCCAGTTGACATGGCGTGTC
Organism: Rhizobium sp. PDO1-076; assembly: GCF_000247475.1. Taxonomy (GTDB): domain Bacteria; phylum Pseudomonadota; class Alphaproteobacteria; order Rhizobiales; family Rhizobiaceae; genus Allorhizobium. Next base: position 2,071 of record NZ_AHZC01000430.1, read on the forward strand.
ATCGCGACGCTGGCGAGATAATCCATGCCGGCGCGCTTCAGGTTCTTGTCGGAGAGGACGAAGCCGGCCGGCTCGATGATATCAACTTTTAACCCGAGGCAGGCGGCAAGGCGCAGGATGGTGCCGGTATTGCCGGGGATGTCGGGCTGGAAAAGGGCGATGCGGAGCGCTGTCATGACGCGGGTTCTACGCCAGCCTAGCACCACCCTCAAGGGGGCTGGGCGGCAAGGGTCAACCTTCTGGTTGTTGTCAGTCTGCAACAGTTGCAGTGGAATGCCCTGTCATGTGCCATTCGCCGCTTTGCAAGCGCTGCCGAGGTGGTTACAACATCATCATCTGTAACACGCACGAGGGAGGGCCATCGATGGATTTTTTCGGTTTGAAGCCAGTGCCCCACCTGCTCGCCAGGCCTGCGTGACGGCGACTTCATCGCCTTTGTATTTCCCAAACTGATTCATCTTGCGGCCCTATGTGGCCTCAATCATTGACATTTCGCGCAGTTGCGACACGTCCCGATGACATGTCCGTTCGCGCGCTTCTTCATGGAGTTCCACATGTTCTCGTGGTTTGAAAACCGCTTGAATGCCTATCCTTCGGATGCGCCTTCTCTGCCGCCGAAGGGTCTGTTTGCCTTTTGCTGGCACTACACCAAGCCCGCATGGCCGTGGCTGCTGGTGCTCGGGCTTTGCTCGCTGCTGATCGCGGTGGGCGAAGTGTTCCTGTACCAGTTCCTCGGTAATATCGTCGACTGGTTGTCGAATGCCGATCGAACCACGTTTCTTGAAAACGAGGGTTCGCGGTTGATCGCCATGGGCGCACTGGTGCTGGTCGGGCTTCCGATCGTTGGGATCATCCACTCGATCACGATGCATCAGGTTCTGGCGGGCAACTTCCCGATGATCGCGCGCTGGCAGATGCACCGCTTCCTGTTGCGTCACTCGATGACCTTTTTCGCCAACGAGTTTGCCGGACGAGTCTCGACCAAGGTGATGCAGACGGCCCTGTCGATCCGGGAATCGACGATGAAGGTCATCGACGTCTTCGTCTATGCCACCAGTTTCTTCGTCTCGATGCTGGCTCTCGTTGCTGCCGTCGACTGGCGCCTGGTTCTGCCGCTCGCCGCATGGATCGTCATCTATGTGCTGATCCTGCGCTTCTTCATCCCGAAGCTGCGCAAGCTGTCCAGCGAACAGGCGGATGCGCGCTCGATGATGACCGGCCGGATCGTCGACAGCTACACCAATATTGCGACGGTGAAGCTGTTTTCCCATGCCGGCCGCGAGGAGAGCTATGCGCGGGAGGGAATGGATGCCTTTCTCGGTACCGTGCATCGCCAGATGCGGCAGATCACGCTGCTCAACATTGCCGTCGATATCAACAACGCCATCGTGCTGTTTTCGATCTCGGCGCTGAGCATCTGGTTCTGGCTCGACGGCGTGGTATCTGTCGGTGCGATCGCGATCGCCATCGGTCTTGCCATGCGCATCAATGGCATGTCGCAATGGATCATGTGGGAAGTGGCGGCGCTGTTTGAAAACATCGGCACCGTCTACGACGGCATGGGCATGATGACCACGGCGCATGACATCGTCGATGCGCCGACGGCAAAAGCGCTGACGGCGCCGAAGGGCGAGATCGTCTATGATGCGGTGGGCTTCCACTACGGCAAGCGCAACGGCGTGATCGAGGATTTCGCGCTGACGATCAAGGCCGGGGAAAAGGTTGGCCTGGTCGGTCGTTCCGGCGCAGGCAAGACGACGCTGGTCAACCTGTTGCTGCGCTTCTACGACCTGGAGAAGGGCCGAATTCTGGTTGATGGGCAGGACATTTCGCAGGTGTCGCAAGACAGTCTGCGGTCCCTGGTGGGCGTCGTCACCCAGGATACCTCGCTGCTGCACCGGTCGATCCGCGACAACATTGCCTATGGCCGGCCGGATGCCACGGATGCCGAGGTGATCGAGGCTGCCCGCCGTGCCAATGCCTGGGACTTCATCCAGACGCTGGCCGACCAGCAGGGCCGTGCGGGTCTCGATGCGCATGTCGGCGAACGCGGGGTGAAACTGTCCGGTGGCCAGCGCCAGCGCATCGCGATTGCGCGCGTCTTCCTCAAGGATGCGCCGATCCTGGTACTGGACGAGGCAACGTCTGCACTCGATTCGGAAGTCGAGGCGGCGATCCAGGAAAGCCTGTTCAAACTGATCGAGGACAAGACGGTGATTGCGATTGCGCACCGCCTGTCGACGCTGACGCAGATGGACCGGCTGATCGTGCTCGACAAGGGCCGGATCATCGAGAGCGGCTCGCATCAGGAACTGGTGGCGCTGGGTGGCGTCTATGCCGACCTGTGGAACCGCCAGTCCGGCGGCTTCCTGGCAGCCGAGGACGGCGACGAAACCGACGAGGCGGCGGAGTAACACCGCCGTTTCCCCCTCATTGCCGCAACGCGTCGCCATTCATCCGGCGGCGCGTTTGAGTTTTTCTGCACCCGGATCAGGAAATGTCGATTGGCATTCAGGGTCCGCATGCTTATTCGGGTGCTGGGCGCACTCCGAAATCAATGAAATGGCGAAGCCGATGCGGCAATATCTCGACTGGATCTGGGCGGCCGTTGCAGGGGGCATGCTGGCGGTGATGGTCACGTTGAACAGCGGGCTTGCCAGCTATTCCACCCCGTTCATCGCGTCCTGGGTCGTGCATGGTGTAGGGGCTGTCGCAGCGATCGTGCTGTTGCAGACCAGCCGGATGCGGTCCCCGAAACCGGCTGACCTGGCGATCCATGCTGCAAGGCCGCCGCTCTGGTCCTATTTTGGCGGAGCGCCCGGCGCGCTTGCCGTTGCGCTGGGATCCATCGCGGTCAATTCCAGCCTTGCCCTGGCCGGTGCACTGTCGCTGATGCTTGTCGGGCAGATCCTGTTCAGTCTCCTGTCCGACCTGTGGGGCTGGTTCGGTACCCCCAAACGCCCGCTCAACCGTTTCGACCTGCTGGCCGCCTTGCTGGTGACCATGGGCAGCGCGCTGGTGATCTATTCGGGAGGCGCGTCATGATCGGGTATGTTTTGATCGCGCTTACCGCCGGTGCCTTTGTCGGCATGTCGCGCTCGATCAATGGCCGCCTCGGCATGGATCGCGGTGCGTTCAAGGCGTCGTTCTGGAACCACCTGAGTGGCTTCCTGCTACTCACCGTGTTTGTGTTGCTGTTCGAACGCGGCAATTTCCACACTCTTGGACTGGCGCCGAGCTGGGCCTTTACCGGCGGCATCATCGGGGCCGGTTTTGTCGCCGTCAGCTCCTATGTGTTTCCGCGCATCGGCGCTGCCCGTTCGGCGCTGTTGATCATCGGCGGGCAGATGATCGCCGGGCTGATGATCGACCAGTTGCAGGTTGCATCGGGTCTTCATGCCGGTCAGGTGATTGGCGTGGTGTTGATCCTGCTTGGCATTTACCTGACGCGTTTCTCGCGTTAGGACCAGATTGGACGGCGCAGGATTGCCGGACACTCTTCTTCTCGAGGCCGACAAGCTGCCACTGATCGAAGCGGCATGAGGCAGTTCCGTCGCTCGTTTGATTTTCGTAACATTCTAATTTTACAATGACTTATGGTGGCGGCGTAGTGCTGGACTTCGCCATCTGACGTAATTTTTTCTTTAGTTTAAGCTGCCAAGACAGGGCGATATCCATCAAGCTCAGATTGCGGTTTCAGATGTTCAGCAAAGTCAAAATCAAATTTCTTATGCCGGCGCTTTTCGCGCTAGTCGTCGTTCTCCTCCTGCTCCAGGGCGTGCTGGGGATGCGCTCCGTATCCGAGCTCAACGCTCAGGCCGAGAAGCTGGGAGACCGGATGGAGCAATCGCTGATGACGGCAAATCTGGACAGGCTCTTGTCCGAAGTGCGTCGGCTTTACCTGATGACGCTGACCGCCAGCAATGCCGCAGATCAGAAGCGGACGCTTGAACAGTTGCAAAAAAAGACCGCGGAGCGCGCAGACGCTTTCAAGGCATTCAGCGACAGGATTTCCGACCCGTCGACGAAGGCGAGCATGGACAAGCTGAACGCAGTCCTGTCCACGTATGATGCGCTGGGCGAAAAGTTCGTCACCGTGGTCAAGGCATCACGCGTCTATGAAGCAAAGGCCATCATCGCGGAGATGATTCCGATCGGTGGCGAGGCCGGCATCCTCATGCAGGACATGATCAACGAAATCGGCGCCCGGAGCCACGACGATCAAAAGGCCGCAGCGCTTGCAGCCGAGTTCGCTTACATCACCACCATTGGCGCCATTGTGCTTGCTGCTCTGGTGGCTGCCGGCGCGGCATTGCTGAGCCTCGTCCGCGTCACGCGCCCGATCGGCGCGATTACCCACTCGATGAACATGCTTGCGTCCGGCAACAATGAGATTTCGATACCGCATACGGATCGTCATGATGAAATCGGCGAAATGGCCGCTGCCGTTTCCGTATTCCGTGACAATGCCGTCGCACGCGAGCGGCTGGAACTGGAAACCGAAAACAATCGCTCCACCAGCGAAAGCGAGCGCCTTGCTCGGGACGAACACAATGCTCGTACCGCAGCCGACGTCTCGTTTGCTGTCGAGAGTATTGCGCGTGGCCTGAAGGGTCTGTCCGATGGCGACATGACGTTCCGTCTGGACATTCCGTTTGCCGGCCAGCTTGAGCCGCTTCGTGCCAATTTCAACGAATCGGTGGCGAAACTGCAATCGGTGCTGCAGTCCGTCGGCGAGAATGCCCGAATGATCGATGCCGGCGCCAATGAGATCCGTTCCGCCGCCAATGATCTGTCCCGCCGGACCGAGCAGCAGGCTGCCTCCGTCGAGGAAACCGCCGCTGCGCTGGAACAGGTCACGACCGCGGTCAAGGATTCAGCGGTTCGTGCCGGCGAGGCAGGCAAGCTGGTCGAACAAACCCGTCACGGCGCCGAGCGCTCGGGAGAGATTGTCCATCAGGCCGTCAATGCCATGGAGGTGATCGAGAAATCGTCGAGCGAAATCGGCAACATCATCGGCGTGATCGACGATATTGCGTTTCAGACCAACCTGCTGGCGCTGAATGCCGGGGTCGAGGCGGCCCGTGCCGGCGAGGCGGGCAAGGGCTTTGCCGTGGTGGCACAGGAAGTGCGCGAACTGGCCCAGCGCTCCGCCAAGGCGGCGCGGGAGATCAAGGCGCTGATCACGACATCGGGCGAGAAGGTCCGTGATGGTGTCGATCTGGTCGGCCAGACCGGCAAGGCGTTGCAGTCGATCGTGACCGAGGTTCAGCAGATCAACGACAATGTCGCGTCCATCGCCGTGTCGGCCCGCGAACAGTCGACCGGTCTTTCCGAGATCAACATGTCGGTCAACGAGATGGACCAGGGCACACAGCAGAATGCGGCGATGGTCGAGCAGACCACGGCTGCAAGCCACAGCCTTGCAGCACAGGCAGCTGCGCTCAACGCGCTGCTGGCGCAGTTCAGGCTGGGCGATGGCCGGGCGGATCTGCATGTCGCGTCATCGGCCTCGCGTCCGGTTGCTTCGCCGGCGCATGCGATGAGCGACCGACTGGCCTCTGCCTTCGGCGGTGGGGCCACGGCTGCCCGGCGGCGCTGACGCCCCCTGATCAGGAAAGATCCTGACGAATAATGTGTGGTTCGGCGGCTTCGGCCGCCGTTGCCATTTTTGCAAAGCCGTTATTACGCAAATGTAATGACCGGCTTGCTTTGCCAGACGGTGGAAACCGCCTATATCGCATTGCATGTTTCATTCTGTTGCGCGTCTCTTCGAAAACTGGCTCGATCCATTTTCCCGCTCGGACAATTTGCGTCCGCCGGAGAAGACCTTGGCCTTTGTCTGGTTCTATGTCAGCCAGGCGAAGCTTGCCTTCCTGCTCATGGCGATATTCGGCGGCTCGATCGCCGTGCTGGAGGCCGGCCTGTTCTGGTTTGTCGGTCGGCTGGTCGATGTGCTCGACACCGTGCCCAAGGAGGCCGGATGGGACGGGCTGCTTGCGGCCCATGGGGGGGAGCTTGCCGCCATGGCCCTGGTCATGCTGGCGGGACGGTTCATCGTCGTGACGATCGGCGCGCTGGTCGAAGAACAGGTGATCGTCCTCAATTTCTTCAATCTGGTGCGCTGGCAGGCCTATGCGCATGTCGCGCGGCAATCGCTGTCCTTCTTCCAGAACGATTTTGCCGGCCGTATCGTCACCAAGGTCTGGTCCGCTGGCCAGTCCACCGGGGACCTGTTGACCTCCCTGCTTCAGGTTGTCTGGTTCATGGTGATCTACACGATCTCGACCATGGCGCTGGTCGCACAGCTCGACTGGCGGCTTTCGGCGGTCATCGGAGTGTGGATCGCGATTTTCCTGGTGCTTGCCCGCCTGTTCGTACCAAAGATCCGCTATCACGCCAGGGAATCGGCTGAAGCGTCGTCAATGTTGAATGGCCGTCTAGTGGACAGTTATTCCAATATCCAGACGCTGAAACTGTTCGGTAAGGAGCGGCAGAACGATCACTATATCAAGGCGGGTTTCGATCGCTTTCAGGACACGTTGAGGCCCTTTGCGCGACTTCTGACGGGCGTCCGGGCCTCGCTTGCCATCCTGTCTGGGGTGATGATCGTGATGGTCGCTGCAATTTCGATCGATCTGTGGTTTTCCGGCGCGATCACCGGCGGCGGGGTCGCATTCACGCTCGGCCTCGTGCTGCGGCTCAACATGCTGCTCGGCCGGATGATGACGCAGATGAACAGCATCATGCGCAATATCGGCACGATCCAGAATTCCGCTGAGTTGATCGCTAGACCGATCGACCTGGTCGATCGCGCCGATGCCACGGCGCTGAAAGTCGTATCGCCCGAAATCCGCTTCGAAAACGTCAGCTTTCACTATGGCCGCAAGAAGGGCGTGATCGATCACCTGACACTGACCATCGCACCGGGAGAAAAGGTGGGCATCGTCGGTCGTTCAGGAGCCGGCAAGTCGACCTTGGTCAATCTGCTTTTGCGGTTCTACGATGTCGAGGGGGGCCGCATCGTGATAGACGGCCAGGATATCGCAACGGTGACGCAGGAGAGCCTGAGGTCGCAGATCGGCATGGTGACACAAGACACGGCGCTGCTGCATCGCTCGATCCGCGACAATATCGTATTCGGACGCGAGGACGCATCCGATGAGCAATTGCTGAAGGCGACGGACAGGGCAGAAGCGCTCGACTTCATCCAGCGCCTGGAAGACCAACGTGGACGCAAGGCCTTTGACGCGCATGTCGGCGAGCGCGGGGTCAAGCTTTCGGGTGGGCAGCGCCAGCGGGTGGCGATTGCCCGTGTGATGCTGAAGGATGCGCCGATCCTCGTCCTGGATGAGGCGACCTCGGCGCTCGACTCGGAAGTCGAGGCAGCAATTCAGTCCAATCTCGACAAGCTGATGCAAGGCAAGACAGTTCTGGCCATCGCCCATCGCCTGTCGACCATTGCCGCGCTGGACCGTCTCGTCGTCATGGACAAGGGCCGGATCATCGAACAGGGGACACATGCCGAACTCGTTGCGCGGGGCGGACTTTATTCCGAGCTCTGGGCGCGGCAATCCGGCGGTTTCCTCGATACGCAGGGTGTTGTCGAGGAGGCCTGATGCGCGCTTGTTTTCTTGTTCGGCGATTCAATCGCGGGCGGGGACAACCCGTGATCAGTTGTCTGGTTCGGCTTCACCGATCAGTGCTACGTCGGCGACAAGGCCGAAATGGTTTGATCCATAGCTCTCGTCGAGACGCTTCAGCGACAGCGGTGCGAACTCTTTGCCGATGAAGATGTGATCGATCGCAATGCCGGCCACGCCGGCTTCGACTGGCCATGTCGCGGGTTCGGGGCCGACCTTGCGCAGGCCCGAGCGCCGCAGGAAACGCTGCATGTCCGGTGCGATGCTGTCCGAGTTGAAATCGCCGGCCAGGATGACGCTGCCTTTGGCATCGTTCAGCCCCAGGATGAGGTTGTCCATTTCAATGCTGTGATAATCGTCGAAATACGGTTTCGAAACGTGGGCCGCGAGAAGGCTGATCTTGCGGCCGGCAACCTCGATCTCGATCTCGGCGAAGCGGTCGGCGCGCAGATCGCTGAGCTCATCGTAGCGGCCAGCCCGGATGGGATGCTTCGACAGCATCATCAGATCGCAGGTTGGGGTCTCGATGCCGCAGCCGATGCGGTAGGGATAGGTTTCGCCGAGCCGATCGAGTTCGCCAAAAAGCGGATTGGCTTCCATGATGTAGACCACATCCGCTTGCGATCCCTGGATCATGTCGGCGATCTTTCCGGCATTCTCGACATTGTCGTTGAGGATGTTGAAGCTGAGGATGCGCAGGCGAGGGGCGTTGGCGATCGCCTCTGCTGGCAAGGGGCTGGCGACGAATTCGCGCTTCATCCACAGGCTGTGGCCAATCAGGGCGAGACAGACGGCCAGCAATATCCATACATAGACGCCGCGTTTCACCAGAAGGCAGAGCAGGATGCCGACAAGAACGATCAGACTGATCTGCAGTTGCAGGCTGAAAAAGAAGGAAAAAATCCAAAGCTCGGTGACATAGCGCATACCGAGGGCCGCCAGCGCCAGTGTCAGCAGGACGCAAAAAACGCAATAGATATTGTCTCTCATGCCCGTCCCGACCCTGTCATCCGGGCTCGGCCGGAGGCACCCGACCATGCTTGAAAAAAGGCGGGCTTGCAAGAACCGTCCGGTTCATCCAACCTCATGGCACCACGTCACAATTTATTCCGCGACATAGTGGCTCCTTCCCCGTGCGGAGACTGGACAGAATGCTTTATCAAGCTTAGAACGCGGCAATCTGGGGGGAATCTATGGCCGGACTATGTCTGATTCATGATTCCCACTGCGGGGGCAGAATGCGGTGTGTCGCAGGATTGCGAAGAGGATAATTTGACCGTGAGCGAACACGAGACCAATGCACAACATGCGGCCGAACCTACGCGCCGTGACTTTCTCTACATGGTGACCGGTATGGCCGGCGCGGTTGGTGCAGCCGCCGTCGCATGGCCGTTCATTGATCAGATGCGTCCGGACGCTTCCACTCTTGCGCTCGCTTCGATCGAAGTCGACGTGGCCGCGCTTGAGCCCGGCATGTCGTTGACGGTGAAGTGGCGCGGCAAGCCGGTGTTCATCCGCAACCGCACGGCCAAGGAAGTCGAGGAAGCCAATCAGGTGGCGCTTGCCGACCTCAAGGACCCGATTGCCCGCAACGCCAATGTCGATGCTGCCGCTGACGCAACCGACCTTGCCCGCTCTGCAGGCGAAGGCAAGGAGAACTGGATCGTCATGATCGGTTCCTGTACCCATCTCGGCTGCGTGCCGCTTGGTCAGGCAGGCGATTTCGGCGGATGGTTCTGTCCCTGCCACGGCTCGCACTACGATACCGCGGGTCGTATCCGGAAAGGTCCGGCACCGATGAATCTTGCAATTCCGACCTTCGGATTTGTGTCTGATTCAGTGATCAAGATCGGTTGAGGGGATAAGAGAATATGAGTGGTCCTTCCAGTTACCAGCCGTCGACCGGCGTCGAAAAATGGATTGATGCGCGCCTTCCGTTGCCGCGCATGGTCTATGATAGCTTCGTCGCCTATCCGGTTCCCCGCAACCTGAACTATGCCTATACCTTCGGTGCGATGCTTGCCGTCATGCTGGTGGTGCAGATCCTGACCGGTGTCGTTCTGGCCATGCACTATTCCGCGCATGTCTCGGTGGCATTCGAGTCGGTCGAGAAGATCATGCGCGACGTCAACCACGGTTGGCTGTTGCGCTACATGCACGCCAACGGCGCGTCCTTCTTCTTCATCGCCGTCTACCTGCACATTGCCCGTGGTCTCTATTACGGGTCCTACAAGGCGCCGCGCGAAATCCTCTGGATCCTCGGTGTGGTGATCTTCCTTCTGATGATGGCGACCGCCTTCATGGGCTACGTCCTGCCCTGGGGCCAGATGTCCTTCTGGGGTGCGACCGTTATCACCGGTTTCTTCACCGCATTTCCGGGCGTCGGCGAATGGATCCAGCAGTTCCTGCTCGGCGGCTTTGCCGTTGACAACCCGACGCTGAACCGCTTCTTCGCCCTGCATTACCTGCTGCCGTTCATGATCGTCGGCGTTGTCATCCTGCACGTCTGGGCGCTGCATGTGACCGGCCAGACCAATCCGACCGGTGTCGAAGTCAAGTCGAAGACGGATACCGTGCCGTTCACGCCTTACGCGACCCTCAAGGATGCCTTCGGCGTTTCCATCTTCCTGATCGCCTATGCCTGGTTTGTCTTCTACATGCCGAACTTCCTCGGCCATCCGGACAACTACATCCCTGCTGATGCACTGAAGACCCCGGCTCACATCGTTCCGGAATGGTACTTCCTACCGTTCTACGCGATGCTTCGCGCGATCACCTTCAATGTCGGCCCGATCGATTCCAAGCTCGGCGGCGTTCTGGTGATGTTTGGCGCGATCATCGTCTTGTTCTTCCTGCCCTGGCTCGACACGTCGAAGGTTCGTTCGGCCGTCTACCGTCCCTGGTACAAGCTGTTCTTCTGGCTGTTCGTGGCCAATTCGATCGTCCTCGGCTGGCTTGGCGCCATGCCGGCGGAAGGCATGTATGTCGTCATGTCGCAGATCGGTACCGCTTACTACTTCGGCTTCTTCCTGGTCATGATGCCACTGCTCGGCCTGTTCGAAACGCCGCGTCGCATTCCGAACTCGATCACCGAAGACGTGCTCGAAAAGAGCGGCAAATCTGCCGCGGCCAAAGCCTAAGTGCGCGAGAGAGGGAAAGTAGAACAATGAAAAAGCTTTTCACGAGCATCGCGCTGATTGCTGCCATGGCCGGATTTTCCGGCATGGCTCTCGCAGCCGAAGAGGGTGATCTCGCCCATCTGGTCGAACATGCCGCCAAGACGGGCCACTATCCGATCCTGAAGCCCGAGCAGATCGACTGGTCCTTCGCTGGTCCGTTCGGGAAGTATGACAAGGGTCAGCTTCAGCGTGGCCTCAAGGTCTACACCGAAGTCTGTGCCGCCTGTCACTCGATGAACCTGGTTTCCTTCCGGACTCTGGAAGGTCTGGGCTATTCGGAAGAGCAGGTCAAAGCCTTCGCCGCGAATTACGAAGTGCAGGATGGCCCGAACGCCGACGGTGAAATGTTTACCCGCAAGGCCGTGCCGTCGGATCACTTCCCGTCGCCGTTCCCGAACCATGAAGCGGCTGCGGCTGCGAACAACGGGGCGGCGCCTCCGGATTTCTCGCTGATCGCGAAGGCACGCGGCGTGACGCGTGGTTTCCCGCAGTTCATCTGGGACATGTTCCCGATCGTTGGCGGTTACCAGGAAGGCGGCCCGGATTATATCCATGCGCTGTTGACCGGCTATCAGGAACCACCTGAGGGTGTTGTGATTGCGGAAGGCACGCACTTCAACCCGCATTTCATCGCCGGCCAGGCGCTCGCCATGGCGGCACCGATCAGCGATGGTCAGGTGACCTATGACGACGGCGCACCGCAGACGCTCGACCAGTACTCCCAGGACGTCGCTGCATTCCTGATGTGGGCTGCCGAACCGCATCTGGAAGACCGCAAGCGCATGGGTTTCATGGTCATGATCTTCCTGTTCATCTTCTCGGCCCTGATCTACCTGACCAAGAAGTCGGTTTACGCGAACAAGGAACACTGATCGTCAGCTGACGGTTTTGTGAAAAAGGCGGGGCCTCGCGGTCCCGCCTTTTTTTGTTGGGGGCCGTTTTCCTGATGGTGTCCCGACGCGCCTGCCGGCTTTTTCACTTGGTTCTGCCCATCGATGACAGAGGTGGACAAGCCGGTGTCGAAAGGCCAATTTGCCGCCAACTCTCCCAAAGGCCATGGATACCAATGAGCTCCGAAGTACAAAATTACCTCGTCGATTCCATCCGTTCGATCCCGGACTATCCGAAGCCGGGCATCATGTTCCGCGACATCACGACACTGCTGGGCAATGCGCGGGCATTTCGCCGGGCCGTCGATGAGCTGGTGCAGCCGTATGTCGGGCTGAAGATCGACAAGATTGCCGGCATGGAGGCACGCGGCTTTATCCTCGGTGGTGCGGTTGCGCACCAGCTTTCGGCCGGCTTCGTGCCGATTCGCAAAAAGGGCAAGCTACCGCACGAGACGGTAAGCATCGCCTATAGCCTGGAATATGGCGTCGATGAGATGGAGATCCACCGTGACGCGATCCAGCCCGGCGAAAAGGTCATCCTGGTCGACGACCTGATCGCCACCGGTGGAACCGCGGTCGGTGCCGTGCAGTTGCTGCGCCAGATCGGTGCGGATGTCGTCTCTGCCTGCTTCGTCATCGACCTTCCGGACCTTGGCGGACGCAAGAAACTCGAGGCTCTTGGCGTCGAGGTGCGCACGCTGGTCGAATTCTCCGGCCATTGAGGATTGCATCGGTCGACCGTGCCCGGTCGGCCGGCATACCTTGCTCCTGGCGGTCAGTGACCGGCTGGTCCTCAGCCAGCCAACGCCTTGGCGATATCCGCTTTAATATCTTCCGGCGCGGTGCGCGGCGAGAAGCGGGCGATCGGATTGCCGTCGCGGCCGATCAAGAACTTGGCGAAGTTCCAGCCGATATCTGCGCCCTGATCCTCGCCGGGGGTCTCCGCTTTCAGATAGGCATAAAGCGGGTCGGCACCTTCGCCGTTCACCTCGATCTTCGAAAACAGCGGGAACGTGACGGCAAAGCTGGTCTCGCAGAACAGGGCGATTTCCTTTTCCGTTCCGGGCTCCTGGCCGCCAAACTGGTTGCACGGGAAGCCGAGCACGACGAGATCGTCCTTGAAGGTCTGCTGCAGCGTTTCCAGGCCGCTGTATTGCGGCGTCAGGCCACAGGCGCTGGCGGTATTGACGATCAGGACAAGCTTGCCGGCGTAGTCGGACAGATTGCGCTCGTGGCCTTCGATGTCGCGAGCGGTGAACTTGTAAATGCTCATGATGGCAAATCCTTGGGTTCCGGAAATTCAATGATATTGCTGTTGAAGCGTAGGACGGGCTCGGCGTTCTGGTTGAAGCCTTCGCATAGGGCTGAAATGACCATGTAACCCTTTGTCCCGGGCATACGGCGGGTCTCGATCGGGGTCATGAAGTAGGTGACGGTGTCGCCGGCATAGACCGGCTTCAGCCATTGCAGTTCGGAAAACCCGGGCGAGGGGCCGAGCCTAGGCGTTTCTGTTCCGGTGGCCGTCAGCCGTATTGTTTCTGCATCCCAGAAGGCGACGAAGTTCTTCATCCAGCCAGCGCAGGTATGCCAGCCCGAGGCGCAGAGACCGCCGAAGACATAAGACTTCGCCGCTTCAGCGTCGATATGAAAGGGCTGCGGATCGAATGTGCTGGCGAAACGGATGATGTCTTCGGCAGTGAAGGTCAACGAACCGAGTTCCAAGCGGGTGCCGGCGGGATAGAGGTCGAGCATCTTCATGGCGATACCTCTTCAACCTGGCGGCGACGCAACATGATCGCGTTTCTCGCGGACAGGACAAGCTGGCCCCGCTGGTTGGTCAATTCATGTTGAAAGGTCACAATGCCCAGATGTGGCCGCGAGCGCATCAGGCGGGCCGTCTCGACCGTAGAATGGCCGCTGAGCGTGTCTCCGGCCAGTACAGGCTTTCGCCATTGCATCAGATCGATGCCGGGCGCGCCTTCGGAGGCCGAGCGCAGCACATAGCTATCGATCATCATGCGCATGAAGATGCTGCTCGTGTGCCATCCCGATGCCGACAGGCCGCCGAGAATACTGGCACGGCCCGCTTCTTCCGACAGGTGCATCGGCTGCGGGTCGAACTCACGGGCGAATGCGATGATTTCATCCGCCGCAATGGTATTTGGGGCGAAGTCGAAACGCCGCCCGGGTGTGAAATCCTCGTAGTGAAGCTTGTCTGTCTCCGTCATCTCACCCTCGCTTTCACCGGCAGTCTGCGCAAGACGGGGTTATGTTCAAGTCTGAACTTGTTTTCCGCACATAAAAAAAGCGCCTCGTTGAAGGCGCTTTCTTGCTTGCTTCAGGTGTTGAAGCGGAAGTGGATGACGTCGCCATCGTGGACGACATATTCCTTGCCTTCGTCACGACCCTTGCCTGCTTCCTTGGCGCCGACTTCACCCTTGAAGGCGATGTAGTCGTCGAAGGAGATGGTGAAGGCGCGGATGAAGCCGCGTTCGAAGTCGGTATGGATGACGCCGGCGGCCTGGGGGGCCTTGGTGCCGCGCACAATGGTCCAGGCGCGGGTTTCCTTCGGGCCAACCGTGAAATAGGTGATCAGGTCGAGCAGGTGGTAGCCGGCGCGGATCAGGCGGTCGAGGCCCGCTTCTTCCAGACCAAGCGCCGAGAGGAATTCTTTCGATTCCTCGTCCGGCAGTTGTGCGACTTCCGCTTCGATCGCAGCCGAGATGATCACGCATTCCGCGCCCTGAGCCTTGGCCATTTCGGCAACGGCCTTTGTGTGCGCATTGCCGTCCACGGCATCGCTTTCGGCGACATTGCAGACATAAAGAACCGGATGCGAGGTCAGAAGGTTGAGGCCCTTCAGCACTTCAATCTCGTCGGCAGCCAGGGTCTTCAACAGGATGCGAGCAGGCTTGCCCTCGTTCAGAAGCTTGATGACGGCTTCCATGACCGGCAACTGGGCGAGCGACTCCTTGTCCTTGGAGGCCGCGCGCTTGCGGGTCTGTTCGACGCGGCGCTCGAGGCTCTCCAGGTCGGCGAGCATCAGTTCGGTTTCGATGGTCTCCGCGTCACCGACCGGATTGATCTTGCCTTCGACATGGGTGATGTCGTCGTCTTCGAAACAGCGCAGCACATGCACGACAGCATCGACTTCGCGGATGTTGGCGAGGAACTTGTTGCCGAGGCCTTCACCCTTCGATGCGCCGCGCACTAGGCCGGCGATGTCGACGAATGAGATGCGGGTCGGGATGATTTCCTTGGAGCCCGCGATCGATGCCAGTTTCTGCATGCGCGGATCCGGCACGGCCACTTCGCCGGTATTCGGCTCAATGGTGCAGAACGGATAGTTGGCAGCCTGGGCTGCGGCCGTCCTTGTCAGCGCGTTGAAGAGAGTGGACTTGCCGACATTCGGCAGTCCGACGATACCGCATTTGAAGCCCATGGGTTCATTCCGTCACGTAGTGGGATTTGTTGCCTTGCCTATGGGCGAAGGGGCGCGCCGGGTCAAGGGTTTCGGCTGATATTGCGCCGCGCGCAAAGCTGAGGCAGGATAAGTTGCAGCCGTGGGGGATGAGGAACGTCTGTTGTTGAATGGCCGGACAGGGGCCATTCCTGACCAATGCGATCGACGACGGAAAGAGCCTGATGCCGAACAAAGACGTCTCCCTGAAGCCGAAGCTGCAATCCAAGCCGAAGCTGGAGCGGCCCAAGCTCTACAAGGTCATTCTGCTCAATGACGATTACACGCCGCGCGAATTCGTCACCGTCGTGCTGAAAGCGGTGTTCCGCATGAGCGAGGAGGCCGGCAATCGTGTGATGATGACGGCACACAAATTCGGCTCGGCGGTTGTCGTCGTCTGTACCCGTGATATTGCCGAAACGAAGGCCAAGGAGGCAACCGATCTCGCCAAGGAGGCCGGGTTTCCGCTGATGTTCACCACCGAACCGGAAGAATAGACGGGGTTCCACAGGCCTTTCGCGATGTTCGGTCCATTGCTATGGATCTTTTCCCAGGCAATTGCAGGTAGAGCAAAATTTGCTAGTGTAGCGTGTCTGGAAATTGGTCGCGCAGGCAACATGGGGATGTTGCCGTCTTTTTATCCAGACAGCTTGGTTCATGCATGGAGGGGGTTTCTCATGCGTTCGAAACTGCTTGCCGAATTTCTTGGTACGTTCTGGTTGGTGTTTGGCGGCTGCGGCAGCGCCGTTCTGGCGGCGGCATTTCCAGACGTCGGCATTGGCCTGCTGGGCGTCTCTCTGGCTTTTGGCCTTACCGTGTTGACGATGGCCTATGCGGTCGGCGGGATTTCCGGCGGGCATTTCAATCCGGCAGTCTCCGTCGGGCTTGCCGTTGCCGGGAGGTTCGGCAAAAGCGATCTCGGGCCATATGTCGCGGCCCAGGTGCTGGGTGCGGCCGCCGCAGCGCTGGTGCTCTACATCGTTGCCACAGGCAAGGCGGGAGCCGAGATCGGCGGCTTTGCGGCAAACGGCTACGGTGAGCATTCGCCGGGCGGATATTCCCTCGTCTCGGCGCTGGTGATCGAAGTTGTACTGACGGCTTTCTTCCTGGTGATCATCCTCGGCTCCACCAGTGCCAAGGCGCCCGCCGGCTTTGCGCCGATTGCCATCGGCCTCGGTTTGACGCTGATTCATCTGATCTCGATCCCGGTGACCAATACCTCGGTCAATCCCGCGCGCTCGACAAGTCAGGCGCTTTTTGTCGGCGGCTGGGCGCTACAGCAACTCTGGCTGTTCTGGGTGGCCCCCATAGCCGGGGCGGTGATCGGGGCCTTGCTGTGGAAAGGTCTGTCCGATGAGCGTGACTGAGCAGAACTGTACTTAGTCGTCCTTCTTGCCGAACATGCGCTTGAGCATGTCCGCCATCGGTCCGGATTCCGGCAGCTTTTTCGGCTGGTTGAAGTTTCGCGCCTGGTGGATGTGCGATTGGCCGGTCTTCGCCGGCTTTAGTGCCCTGGCCGGCTTTTCCTCGTCCGCCTTGCCGCCGGTTGCCAGTGCCAGCTTGTTCATCAGTTGCGAATCTTCGCCCTTGATCAGCATGTCGGCATTGTCGGCCAGCGCTTCGAGCAGCGGCTCTAGCCATTCGGCATCCGACTTGCCGAAGTCTCCGAGGACATGGCCGTGGACGCGCGACTTGTCGCCGGGGTGGCCGATGCCGAGGCGCAGGCGCCGGTAGTTCAGCCCGCAATGGGCATCGATCGATTTGATGCCGTTATGGCCGCCATGACCGCCACCGGTCTTGATGCGAGCCTTGCCGGGCATCAGGTCCAGTTCGTCGTAAATGGCGATTATATCCTCGGGTCCGAGCTTGTAGAAGCGCATCGCCTCGCCGACGCTTTCGCCGGAGAGGTTCATGAAGGTTTGCGGCTTGATCAGCAGCACTTTTTCGGTGCCAAGTGTGCCTTCCGCGATCAGGCCCTTGAATTTTTTCGCCCAGGGCGAGAAGGAATGGCGCCGATGGATCGCGTCCACCGCCATGAAGCCGATATTGTGGCGATTGCGCTCGTATTGAGAGCCTGGGTTTCCGAGCCCAGCAAGGATCATCATGGCTGCGTCCGTTTCTGCCGTTTTGGTCAGTGACCGCGCCGATCGCGGCGCGGCCTTTCACCACCGCGAAACGCGCTGAATGTCAAGGGTTGGAGGCTGGCGTGCTGGCAAGCGCACTGACATTCGACCCGAGCAGGCCATAGTTGCCCAGGATCTCGGCCTGCCGGCCATCGGCAATTATCGTATCGAGAGCATCCTGCATCCTGGCCAGGAGATCATCCGGAAAAGTCGAATTGCAGGCGATCGAGAACTTCTGCTCGGTGAAGACGAATTTGACTTCCAGGGGTTCGCCGTCCTTTACCAGTTGCACATAATGCTGCTCGTCGATCGGCATCAGATCGAGCCGGCCGCTTTCCAGTTTCTTCAGGGTCAGCTTGAGATCGGTCGCGAGATCGATCTTCTCAAATCCGGCATTTTCGAGCAGCGTCTGGGTGTAGTCATTGCGCTGCGTGCCGACCGTATAGGACTTGGCTTCGTCGGTATTCTTCACGTCGAGACCTGACCCCTTGCGGGCTACCATCAGATTGCGGCCGACCGCCAGGGGCTCCACCCATTTGAACAGCGTATCGCGTTCGGGGATGTGGGCCGTGGTGAAGACGCAATGCATCGGCTCTGTCTGGGCAAGCGCGATAGCGCGTGCCCATGGCATCATCTCGACGGAGTAGGGGATCTTCAACTCCTCCATCATGACGATCAACTGGTCGTAGCCCGCGCCCTTTATGTCGTTGCCGGCGCGGAAATTGTAGGGCGGGTAGTCTTCGGTGGTAAAGTAGACAGTGTCGGCGGCGGCAACCGGGGCCGCCGCAAGTGAAAGTAGAATTCCAAGCACTTTCATTGCGGTATGCCTCTCTTCCTGGTGTTTCTAGCCCGCTGCACCCTCGCGCAGGCGGTTTTTCCTGATAGCGGCGTCGATCAAGGCTGCGACCGGTTGCGGGCGCGCGAAGAGATATCCCTGGCCGTAATCCACGCCGAATTCCTCTAGAAGGACGCGTTGTTCCTCGGTCTCCACGCCTTCCGCCACAACGCTGCATTCCATCTTGTGCGAAATGGCGGTGATGCCTTCAACCAGCATGCGGCTCTTGTTGCGCAGTTCTGGCTCGACTTCCGACAGCGAGCGGATGAAGGACTGGTCGATCTTGACGATATCGACCGGGAAGCGGTTGAGATAGCTCAGCGACGAGTAACCCGTGCCGAAGTCGTCAAGTGCAATACGATAGCCGAAGCGGTTGAAGTCATCGAGAATAGTGCGGATCTGCGGGTTGTCGTGCAGCAGGGTTGCCTCGGTGATCTCGATGACGATGCGTTTGGGCGCGATGCCGTGCCTTGTCGTCAAGGACGCCAGCCGGACCGGTAGCGATGGCTCGAACTGCAGCGGCGAGAAGTTGATCGCAAGGTACGTGCTATCGTCATCCGTTGCGGTACTCAGTCGCACCAGGTTCTCCAGCGCCTTTTCCAGAATCCGGCCACCGACCTTGCCAATAGCGCCGATTTCCTCGGCGATCCGAATGATTTCGGTTGGCGGCACGATGCCCCGCTCTGGATGCACGAGCCGCATCAGTGCCTCGTAGCCGACGACCCTGCCGCTTTCGATCTGGACGATGGGCTGGAAAAATGCCTCGAACCAGTCGTTGCTCAATCCCTGCTCGATATCGTGTTCGATCTCGGCGCGCTGGCGCGTGTCGTCCTGAATGAGCGGATTGTAGAGCTGAGCGCCATTCTTGCCGTCGCGTTTCTTGCTGTACATCGCCATGTCGGACTTTTGCAGCAGTTCCGCCGCATTGGCCGCATGGCGCGGATAGATGGCGATGCCGACACTGGCGCTCAGGCGGGCGGTGGCGCCATCGATCTTGATCGGCTCGACAAAGATGTCGCACAGTTGCCGGCTCAGCTCCATGGCAACGCTCTCGGCATCCGTGGCGCGCAACAGGATGGCAAACTCGTCCCCGCCAAGTCGGGCCGCCGTCGCGCCGATCGGCAAATGTGCCTTCATCCGTTCGACGAAATGGCACAGCACTGTATCGCCAGCCTGGTGGCCGAGATTGTCGTTGATCCACTTGAACCGATCAAGGTCGACAAAGATGCAGGCAAGTTCGTGTTCAGTTGCGTCGGTCAGCTTGATCTCGTCGTCGAGTGCGTTCTCGAAGCCCTGGCGGTTGCGAAGGCCCGTCAGGTGGTCGGTGATCGCCTGACGGTGGTTGCGCTCCTCGGACTGCTTGAGGGCCGTGACGTCAGTCATGACGCTGAGCGAAAGGCCTTCGTCGCCCTCCTGCGCCTCGCGATTTGCCTCGGCGATCAGAACGTCCATGACCGTGCCGTCGGCGCAGACGAAGCGGGTGGTGGCCTCGAGGACGCCGACAATCGCCTTGGTCCGCTTGTGCTCCAGATAGTTTTCCCAGGCGTCCAAGGGTACGAGTTCGGAAAAGTGACGTCCGACGATCGTGTGACGCTGATAGCCGGTGGCGAGCAGCCAGTAGTCGCTGACGCCAGTGATGCGATCCTGCTCGTCGAGCGAAAAGAGCATGGCCGGGGTCAGGTTGTAGATTTCGGTGGTGCGTTGGTGGGCGAGCTTCAGTTCGCGTTCTTCCTGCTCGAGCTTGATCTGCATGGCGTTGAAGCTGCGTGCAAGCCGGCCGATCTCGTCATTCGACTGCCAGTCGACATGATGGCGAGAACCCAGCCTGCGGGTTGCCTCGATGGCGGCAGTCAGTTTGAGCAATGGTCTCATCACCATGACGCGGTTGCCGATGACTGCAGCGCCGACGACGCCGAGGACGGCCAGCATGAAGATGCCGATCAAAATCACTTCTGCTTGGCGGAGCGAAGAGAACATGTCGATTCGGCTATAATATATGGTGATCGTGCCGACGAGTTTTGGTCCCTCGATGGCATGGTAGAAGATTTCGCGGGTGATCGAGCTCAGGCCGTTCTTTGGCCATTTCGGCAGCGCTGGCATCGAGACATTGATGCCATTGGACAGATCGCGGACGTGAACCCGGCTGACGGTGCTGTTGGAGATGATCGTTGCGGTAATCTGTTCGACGCTCTCGCGGTCGAAATCCCACATCGGCTTTGCGAGAGCCTGGCCATTGGCGGCGATCAGCACTTCCAGGTTTTGCTGCAATTCGCTGGAGGCGCGCTCCGTGGTGAGCGAGAGGAAGAGGGCAAAGAGCGGAACGACAAGAATGAAGATCGTGATCGCAACAATCGCCAGGAATCGACTCTCGACTGATCGTGTCATCGGCATTTCGCTCCTTTATGCCGCTGACGATGGGACATGTTTCTCGGGATGCTCCCTTTGTGGCGAGAATACGGCCGTCACGCTTTCATGAAACCGTTAAATCAAGTTAAAGCCGCCATCCGCATTTTTGTGAGTTTTATGACAATAAGAGCCTGAAATACAAAAAAACCCACCCTGTTTCCAAGGTGGGTTCTCTTTCTAACCGAAATTTCGGTTTGATCAGGCTTCAGCTTCGGCTTCTTCTTCGACGCCACCAGCTGGTGCAACCAGCGTTGCAATGGTGAAGTCGCGGTCAGCGATGACCGGGGTCACGCCTGCCGGCAGCTTCACGGCCGAGATGTGGATGCTGTCGCCGATCTTGGCGCCGGAAAGATCAACCGTGATGAATTCCGGGATGTTGTCGGCCGGGCAATGCAGTTCAACGTCGTGACGCACGATGTTGAGGACTGCGCCGATCTTGACGGCAGACTTGTCTTCGTTGACGAAATGCACCGGAACCTGAACCGAGACCTGGCTGTTGGCCGAGACGCGGAGGAAGTCGATGTGCATGGTGAAATCGCGGACCGGATCGAGCTGGTAATCCTTCGGGAGAACCTTGATCTTTTCGCCGTTGATTTCGATAACGGCGATCGTGGTCATGAAACCGCCGGCATGAATGCGCTTGGTGATCTCGTTGGTGTTGATCGAGATCGAAATCGGGGCCTGCTTGTCACCATAGATGACAGCTGGGATGGAACCGTTGCGGCGAAGTTCGCGGGAGGACCCCTTACCTACCCGTTCGCGTGCTACGGCCTTGAGCTCGTATGAAGCATGGCTCATGGCTTTAACCTTTCAAGTTGTCTGGAGAGCCCTGGTGGCTGCCTTTCAGCGGCGTTCCAGGACTGGAGGCGTTTGACGGCCTCATCCGCGTTGCCTCCAAGGGTGTCTACGCGGACGGGGGCGCTATAAACCAGTCCCCCCCGAATAGCAAGTTTCGTTGCAACAATACCGTTGGCCGGCAAGGGTTCTTGGCGATTAACTTCGGATTTATCGCGATTTCCGCCAGCGTAGCGATCTCGCTAACTATCTTTGCCAAGCATTTGGAAATTGACGACTGCTAATTGGGTGATGCGCAAGATTTTACACACGGTCCCATTTGATGCTGAAACTCGTGAATTGCATTGTCGTTGATCATGATCCCGTCTCATTGGCCGCCGCGGTTGGAATATGCATCTGTGGTGCCTTTCTCACGATGCGGCTGTTCGGTCGTATCCGTGGTACGCGCGGCATGGCCCGGGCGAGCTGGATCTCGCTGACCAGCGTGATCGGTGGTTGTTCGATATGGACCACGCATTTCGTTGCGATGATGGGTTACGAAGCCGGGGTCGTGACCGGTTACGAGCCGCAGCGGACGCTGATGTCGCTCATTCTTGCCGTCAGCATCACAGGTATTGGATTTGCCATTGCCGGCATCGCCCAGCGCAGCCTGGCCATCGAGGCGGGCGGCGGCCTTGTCGGTCTCGGCATCGCGGCCATGCATTATGTCGGCATGAGCGGCTATCAGGTTCAGGGTCACCTCGAATGGGACCGGAGCTATGTGGTGATGTCGCTGATTTGCGGGGCGCTTTTCGGGGCGATCGCAACAAACCGTGCGTCGCGGCCGTTGACGCGCTTTTGTCGCCTGGGCGGCGGTGTGGCCTTGCTTCTTGCCATCGCCTCCACCCATTTTCTCGGCATGACAGCGCTAACTGTCGTGCCGAACATGCAGGCGCAATTGCCGTATGACGTGTTGCCGGAAAGCATTCTGACGGTCGTCGTGGTGGTCGTGACCCTAATGATCATGACGATTGGCGCCACATCCTATGCGATCGACAGGCAATCGTCGAAATTGGCTGTCGAGCGTTATCGCCAGCTGTCGTTGCACGATGCGCTCACCGGCTTGCCGAACCGCGCGGCGTTTATCGAGCGTCTGACGCATATGATCGATATGCCATCGGCACACAGCGAGCGCATCTACGTGTTTTCGTTCGACCTCGACCGCTTCAAGGAAATCAACGACGTACATGGCCATGCGGCCGGGGATCAGGTTCTGCGGGCGGTTGGCGAGCGGCTCAGTGCCCGTTTGCGTGAAGGTGAGTTTGTCGCCCGCATCGGCGGAGACGAATTCGTCGCCGTATCGTCGCGGCTCTACACCAAGGCGGACGCACAGCAGTTTGCCGAAAAGGTCATCCAGGATCTCGGTGCTCCGGTCGAGTGGGTGGGCGAGACCCTGTCGATCGGAACCAGCATCGGCGTCACGATGTATCCCGAGAGTGCCGAGAGCATTGATGACCTGATGGCGCAATCCGATATCGCCATGTACCGGGCCAAGGCGATCGGATCGAACAATGTCTGCTTCTACGACCGCTCGATGGATCTTGCGGCGCGCGAGCGCAATGCGCTGGCGATGGATATGCGCAGCGGCTTCCTGCGTGGCGAGTTTGAACTGTATTATCAGCGCCAGAACGACACCGCGACCGGCGACGTGATCGGTCTGGAGGTACTTTTGCGCTGGAACCATCCGGTGCGCGGCCTCGTCTCGCCAAGCGAATTCATTCCGATTGCCGAGCGCAGCGGTTTCATCCTCGAACTTGGCGACTGGGTCCTGCGCCAATCCTGCCTCGCGGCGGTGAAATGGAGCAATCCGCTGAGGATCGCGGTCAATGTCGCGCCGAAGCAGCTCGCCGATATCAGGCTGCCCGAGCGGGTGCGCGAGATTCTCGAGGAAAGCGGCTTGCCGGCGGAAAGGCTGGAGCTGGAAATCACCGAATCCGGCATCATCGCCGATCAGCAACATGCGCTGCAGATCATCCGTCAACTGAAGGCGATCGGCGTGAAGATTGCGATGGACGACTACGGAACGGGCTACTCGTCGCTTTCGACGCTGCAACTGTTTCCGTTCGACAAGATCAAGATCGATCGCGGCTTCATCGACGGCGTGGCCAGCAGCCGGCAATCAGCGGCGATCGTGCGGTCGACGCTGATCCTTGCCGCCAGTCTCGACATTCCTGTTCTGGCAGAAGGCGTGGAAAGCGAGGCGCATGTCCGGTTCCTTCAGGCCGAGGGTTGCGAGCAGGTGCAAGGGTATTTCTACGGCCGGCCGGTTCCGCTGTCCGCGCTGAGCGATGTGGTCAATCTTGTACGGGAGATTGAAGCGGACGCCGGATCGTCCGCCGTTCCGGGCAAGCCCGGACTTGCTGCCTGACAGCTGCCTGGCCATTGCATCTGTAGATCTGTCGCATATCTGCGCCAGTTTTCTGGATCTACATGTTCGGATGCTTGTATTTCTTTCGTCTCATTGAAACATGTGGAATGCACAGGCATAACTGCATCATGCTTTGGGAGGAGCCGATGCGACAAGATACCAGCCATTCGGCACTCGTCTACTCGACGGCGCAAAAAGCCTCTGCGGCCGTGACGTCGCCGGTCGCAGCGTCCTGGAGCCGCTGCCTCAATCTTTATCGCCTTGCGCCGGAAGAGGCGCGAAAACCGGTTCAGGTGGACGATATCGCCTTCCGCGAGGCGCATCGGCGCATGGAACGGCTGATCGGCAGCTCGACCGACGAGGTTGACCGGCTTTACCAGATGATTGGACGCTCCGGTTGTTGCATCATTCTGGCCGATGCCGACGGGATCGTGGTCGATCGACGTGGTGCGCCGGGCGATGACACCGAGTTTCGCTCGCTCGGTCTCTGGCAACAGAATGTCTGGAGCGAGGCGAGCGTCGGGACCAACGGCATCGGTACTGCGCTGGTGGACGAACGCTCGGTGGTTATCCACCGCGACCAGCATTTCATGAGTGCCAATATCGGACTTTCCTGCGCGACAGCGCCGATCCGCGACCATCTTGGCCGGGTCATGGCAGCGCTCGATGTCTCGACCTGCCGCAACGACGTGAACGACATGACACTGGCCGTGCTGTCGCAGGCCGTGAAGGATGCGGCCGCCCGGGTCGAAACCAATCTCTTCCGGCAGGCATTTCCTGGCGCACGGATCGTCGTCGTGCCGCAGGCCAATTCTATTTCGGCTCTGATCGCGGTTGATAGCGACGACCTTATTCTCGGCGCAACCAAAGCAGCGCGAGTGGCGCTGAAGCTTGATGATCAGCTGATTTCGCAAGGCATGCCGGCGGCTGACGTGCTGCGCGAGGCGCGCGGCGATGGTGGCAGCGATCTCGATGATGCCGAGCGCGCGGCGCTGCGCCGCGTGCTGTCGCGCACCCAGGGTAATGTCTCTCAGGCGGCCCAGATCCTTGGTATCAGCCGTGCGACGCTGCACCGGAAGCTGAAGCGCTTCCAGGCGCAATAGAGATTGGCAGCAGTGTCGCATTCCTGAAACAGAGTGCGGTGCGGCACGGTCCAGGTGGGCTTCACGCCAACGCCAATCGCGTCAATCATCTTCCTACTGGCCCGAGGAGGGGCCTGTTCACAGGGAGGATAAGACATGAATATTCAGGTCCAGAAGATTGCCGCGTCGCCATTCAAGCTGAAATACGGCAACTTCATCGGCGGCGAATTTCGCGAGCCGGTCAACGGTCGGTACTTCGAGAACACCACGCCGGTCACCGGGGGCAAGCTTTGCGATGTTGCGCGGTCCGACGAACATGACATCAATCTGGCGCTCGACGCCGCGCATGCCGCGAAAGACAAGTGGGGACGCACCTCGTCGACGGAACGCTCCAACATCCTGATGAAGATCGCCCAGCGGATGGAGGACAATCTCGAGCTTCTGGCCAAGGCCGAGACCTGGGACAATGGCAAGCCCTTGCGCGAGACCATGGCCGCCGACATTCCGCTCGCCATCGACCATTTCCGCTACTTTGCGTCGTGCATCCGCGCTCAGGAAGGCACGATCGGCGAAGTCGATCACGACACGATCGCCTATCACTTCCATGAACCGCTCGGGGTTGTCGGCCAGATCATTCCGTGGAACTTCCCGATCCTGATGGCGGCCTGGAAGATGGCGCCGGCACTGGCTGCTGGAAACTGCGTCGTGCTGAAGCCGGCCGAGCAGACGCCGGCCTCGATCCTCGTCTGGATCG
This sequence comes from Rhizobium sp. PDO1-076, assembly GCF_000247475.1. Taxonomy (GTDB): domain Bacteria; phylum Pseudomonadota; class Alphaproteobacteria; order Rhizobiales; family Rhizobiaceae; genus Allorhizobium. The sequence goes on from NZ_AHZC01000430.1 coordinate 27,645, forward strand.
AACTTGTCGGCGATCTCCTGCCACCGGGCGTGCTCAACATTGTCAACGGTTTTGGTCTGGAAGCCGGCAAGCCGCTCGCCACCAGCCCGCGGATCGCCAAGATCGCCTTTACCGGCGAGACCTCGACCGGTCGCCTGATCATGCAATATGCCAGCCAGAACCTCATTCCGGTGACGCTGGAACTGGGCGGCAAGTCGCCGAACATTTTCTTCGAAGACGTGATGCGCGAGGACGACGACTATCTCGACAAGGCGCTGGAAGGTTTTGCGATGTTCGCGCTCAACCAGGGTGAGGTTTGCACATGCCCGAGCCGCGCTCTGGTGCATGAGAAGATCTACGACCGGTTCATGGAGAAGGCACTGAAGCGGGTCGCCGCCATCCGCCAGGGCGATCCGCTCGATATGTCGACGATGATCGGAGCGCAGGCTTCCTCGGAACAGCTGGAAAAGATCCTGTCCTATATGGATATCGGCCGGCAGGAGGGTGCCGAAGTGCTGATCGGCGGGGAGCGCAACAACCTCGCGGGCGATCTGGCCGGCGGCTACTATGTCAAGCCGACGGTCTTCAAGGGCCACAACAAGATGCGGGTCTTCCAGGAGGAAATCTTCGGGCCGGTTGTCTCGGTCACGACTTTCAAGGACGATGCCGAAGCGCTTGAGATCGCCAATGACACGCTTTACGGCCTCGGGTCCGGTGTGTGGAGCCGCGATGCCAATCGTTGCTACAATTTCGGCCGCAATATCCAGGCCGGTCGGGTGTGGACCAATTGTTACCATGCCTATCCGGCGCATGCGGCTTTCGGCGGCTACAAGCAGTCGGGCATCGGTCGCGAGACCCACAAGATGATGCTCGACCACTACCAGCAGACCAAGAACATGCTGGTTTCGTACAGCCCGAAGGCGCTCGGCTTCTTCTGATCATCGGATCCTCCCCCGAGGCGGCGTCTCCGCCGATGCCGCTTAGCCCTCTCCCTGGTTCGCCAGGGGGAGGGCAGTCATTCGATCAGGAGGCTTCAATGTCGACAGGAAACGAACCCCGCGTCATCGCGACCGAGGCGGCACTCGCCTTTCTCGCCGAAATCCGGAAAGACCATCCCGACATCCTATTCCACCAGTCCGGCGGATGCTGCGACGGCTCTTCGCCGATGTGTTATCCGGCAAGCGACTATCGGGTCGGTGAGACGGATGTAAAGCTCGGCGAGATCGGCGGGGTGCCGTTCTATATCAGCGGCAGCCAGTACGATGTCTGGAAGCACACACAACTGATCATCGACGTCGTGCCGGGGCGAGGGGGCATGTTTTCCCTCGACAATGGTCGTGAGCGCCGGTTCCTGACGCGGTCACGGCTGTTTTCCGGTGGCGAGGCGTGTCCGCTGCCGGTGCGCTGACCGAGTCTGCAAGGAGCGAGTGCGCCCGGTCAGCGAATGCCGAAGGTTTCGCAGGCAGCGTCGATGATCGCCAGCTTGGCCGATTGCGATTCCGCGTATTCACGGCGGAATTCCTTCGAGACCCACATGACCGACCGTCCGCGGGTGCCTTCCCAGCCGATACTGCCGATCGCTTCGGCTTCGCGCAGCTTGCGAGTGAGATGCGTGCGCGACAGGCGGAATGTTTCGGCCATCTGCGGCACGGACCTGACTTGCGTCGCGACACGCTCGACCGACGCGTCCGCCGGTTCGATGCCTGCCAGCAGCCAGTCCATCACGATGCCGCCATTGTTCAGCCAAGTGAACAGGGTGAATGTCTGCGGCGGCGTGCGGATTTCCGGCGAAACGAGAAAATTCGCCGTTATTTCTGGATGCAGGCGATTGATCAGCGTCGGGTCGTCTTTGTAGGCCGCCTGACGGTGGCCGCCATCGAGCCGGTCGAGCGTTGCCAGATGGATCCACATCCACTGGCCAACCGCTGCAACCGTCTGGGCTGCTGGCCGTACCGGGCGGTTGCGCTTGTCGGCGGTGGCGATCTGTTCCGCGATGCCGTAGACCAGCATTTCCTTGACGAAGGCATCGGCAGTGTTGACGCTGGAAATGCTGTGGCTTTTCACCTGCTCGAAGAAGCGCGCCATGACGATTGCCGGTTCGGGCGCGCCGCGTGCCGCTTCGTTGAAGTAGATCGACATGGCGAGATGCGCCAGAAGCCAGCGTTGTTGCGTGCCAAAAACCGCTGCAAGCTTGGGCGCCACAGCGTTGATTTCGAGCAGGGCTTTGGACTGATCGCGAATTGCCTCGTGCAGATCGGCATTCTGGAGCAGCAATTCGACTGTCAGAGACATGGAATGGATGGCCGGGTGAGAGTAATTCGATGCATGCGCAGACGCAGCAATCACTCAACATGATAGCCGATCTGTTTTAATGGAATTGCGTCAAGGAATGACGTTTTGCAATATAACTAGAAAAATAAGCTAAATATTCCAGTGCAATGCGTCTAAATGCGACGCATTGCACTGCATTGCCGAATATCAGTCGAAGAGGCTGGAAACCGACTCTTCCGCGCTGGTGCGGTTGATGGCTTCGCCGAGCAGGCTGGCGGTCGAGAGCACACGAATGTTGTGTGCCGACTGAACGGCCGTGGTGGGCTGAATGGAATCGGTGATCACCAGTTCGCGCAGTTTCGATGACGCAACGCGGGTGACAGCGCCGCCAGACAGAACGCCGTGGGTGATATAGGCGGTCACGCTGGTCGCGCCATGCTTTAGCAGGGCTTCGGCGGCATTGCAGAGAGTGCCGCCGCTGTCGACGATGTCGTCGATCAGGATGCAGTCCTTGCCGGCCACGTCGCCGATGACGTTCATGACTTCGGACTCACCCGGACGATCGCGGCGCTTGTCGACGATCGCCAGCAGACAGTCGAGGCGTTTGGCCAATGAGCGGGCGCGAACCACGCCGCCGACGTCTGGCGATACGACCATGACGTTGTTCTGGTCGTAATGCTCCTTGATGTCGCGCGCCAGAAGCGGCACGGCGTAAAGATTGTCCGTCGGAATATCGAAGAAGCCCTGGATCTGTCCGGCATGCAGATCAAGCGTCAGGACGCGGTCTGCTCCAGCCTCGGTGATCAGGTTTGCCACGAGCTTGGCCGAAATCGGCGTGCGCGGTCCCGGTTTGCGATCCTGACGGGCATAGCCGAAATACGGAAGCACCGCGGTGATGCGCCGTGCAGACGAACGCCGCATGGCGTCGATCATGATCAGCAGTTCCATCAGGTGGTCGTTTGTCGGAAACGACGTCGATTGTACGACGAACACGTCCTCGCCACGCACGTTTTCCTGGATTTCGACGAAGATTTCCTGGTCTGCGAAACGGCGGACGCTGGCCTTGCCGAGTGGAACATTGATATAGGAGCAGATCGCTTCGGCCAGCTGCCGGTTCGAATTACCTGCGAAAACCTTCATCGTGGCCCGCCTGTTATATGCCTTGAGATGCGCGCTTTTTACCGTCCTTGCCCCTGAATGCAATAGGCTAGGCGGTGTTCACCCGCTTTTTCGTCAATTCGGGGTGAGTTAACTCTGGATAGGGTGAATAAGGCAACTTTGACGGGTTGAAATCCAAGGTCTAACCGGTCTGCGCGTTTTTCCATGCCACATATTGCGCCACGCTCTTAGTGGCGATCTGCTGCATGACCGATGCGGGAACGGAAGCCCACGGATCTTTTGCGCCCGAAGGCAGGCTTTCCTGACCCTGAATGCGATGAAGCCGGCCGCCGCTGGCGTCCAGTATGTCCCAGACATAGACGATCGTCACATTGCTGCCGTCGGCAAAGGCGGAAAAATAGCCCTTCAGGATATGTTCGCTGGCCGGATCATTGGCGCTCTTGATGGTCAGGCCATGGGCGCGCGCTTCGGCACCCAGTTGGCGCGACAGGGGCGTCACGGCCTGAACCGGGGCGCCGATGATGGGCAGGAAACGGATTGTTCCGCGCGCGGTCGTCGCGCCGGCCGGTGCGAGGGAGGCCTGTTGTGTCTGCTGGGCGGCCGGCTGTTGCTGTTGTTGTTGCGCCGCCTGCGCCTGTGGTTGCTGCGGAAAGGCCTGGCTTGTCCGATCGGTATCGTATGCGCCTCCGTCGAGCGGAGCGGAGGCTGTCGGATTGTTGCCCTGGCTCAAAGCGGCCGCCTGAGCCTCCAGCGTGTTCTGCGGAGAGCGGTGATACTGATAGCCGGGTTGGTCGAGAGGGGCGCTCTGGACGCCCTGGGTGGCGACCGCTCCAAGCGGTGCCGCGGATGTTTGCCCGATGTCGCCGCCGCCCTGGCTGCCATCGCCGACATCGACGGGGGGCGTCAGGACTTCGGTACTGTTACAGGCGCCAAGCTGCAGGAGCAGGACGAGTATTGATGCCAGCCGTACGGAACGTCTCATCTATCGCCGATCCTTCCCAGTCACTCCTGTTTGTATGCTTGTAGCAGCAATTTACTGTCAATTTTCTGAACAGACGGTGATCGCTTCTCGCCTCAGCGGATGATCAGCTCGAGTGGATGGCGGGAGAGGGCGCGTGGCGCATCCTCGGTGGTCAGATAGGTATGACCGAGCGTCATCGCCGTTTCGCGCTCGCTGTCCATGATGATCATGTGCACGAACAGGGTCATGTCCGGCAATATCGGCTGCGCATTGCCGGCGTGGAACATCTGGTGTTCCATCCAGGAGGGCGAGAAGCGGGCGCCCAGCGAATAGCCGCAGGCATTCAAGCGGTGCCGGGTCAGGCTACGGTCGTCGAGAATGCGGGCGTGCGTGTCGAAGACGTCGCCGAACGTGTTGCCCGGACGCAGCACGCCCTCGATCGCCTTGATGGTCTCTTGGCAGGCGGCGTACAGTTCGCGGTGCCGCGTGCTGGGTTCACCGACGATCACGGTGCGCATCATGGCCGCATGGTAGTGTGCGGCGGCACCCGCCCATTCCAGGGTCAACTGGTCGGTCTCGGACAGCTTGCGGCGCCCGGACTTGTATCGGCACAGCAGCGCATCCGGACCCGATCCGATGATGAATTCATTGGCCGGATAGTCGCCGCCGCCGCTGAACACGGCTCCTAGCATCGCAGCCAGTATGTCTGCCTCATCCGCGCCGGCGCTGATCAGCGGCAGGGCGGCGTCGAGGGCATCATCGGCGAGTTCGGCGGCGCGAGTTGCAAAGGCAATCTCGGCCGGGCTCTTGATCAGCCGTAATTCACTGACGAGATAGGAGATGTCGGCGATTTCGCAGAAATTGGTCATCTGGTTGTCAAGCAGCCGGGCAACGCGGCCGGTCATGCCATGCGTGTCATATTCGATGCCGATTCGCGTGCCGAGCAGATCCATGTCGCTGAGCAGTCCACGCAGGTCTGCGGTCGGATCGGCGTTGACGCGATCGACCCAGATGACAATGTTCTGAATTGTCGAGGTGTGCTTTGCCTGACGCAGGTCGGCTGACCGCGTCAGCAGTGTCATACTGCCATCAGCCCTGACCACGAGGCACTGGAAGAAGCAGTAGCCGAAGGTGTCGTAGCCGGTCAGCCAATACATGCTTTCCTGGGCAAAGAGCAAAACCGCATCGAGCTTCTGCTCCGCCATGCGGGCGGTCAGACGCGACAGGCGGGTCGCATATTCGCTCTCGGTGAAGTGCAGTGCCATGTCAGTCCTCCAATATCGCGATTGCGGAAATCTGTCGGCCGTAGTCCGGTTCTCCGGCATGGGTGGTGCGGCGGTACGAATAGAAGGCGTCAGGATCGGCATAGGTGCAGAGGCCGAGCGTGTCGACCTCGATGCCGGCCTTCGCGAGCCGCATCAAGGTCAGGCCCGGCAGGTCAAACATCGCGTGGCCCAGTTTTGCCGAGGGCGTGAAGAACGCGGTGAAGGCAGGATCTTCGTTGGCGAAGCGGTCGACGAATTCCGGCCCCACCTCGTAATTGGCGCCGCTGATCGACGGCCCGAGCGTGGCGTGGATGGACTGGCGGCAGGCCCCGAGCGCAATCATCGCCTCGATCGTATTTTCGAGCACGCCTGTCAGGGCGCCTTTCCAGCCGGCATGGGCCGCACCAATGACGCGGTTTTCAGGATCGGCAAACAGGATCGGGCCGCAATCGGCGGTCAGGACGCCAAGCACGATGCCGGGCGTTGCCGTTACCTGAGCATCCGCTTTCGGACGGCTGCCATCATAGTCTGCACCGACCGTCACGACGTCCGGCGAGTGGACCTGATGGGCCGTGGCCAGCCGATCAAGCGGCTGTCCGAACCAGGCACTGACGCGGCGCCGGTTCTCCTCGACATTTTGCGGCTCGTCATTCGAGCCGAGACCGACGTTCAATCCGCGATAGATGCCATCCGACACGCCGCCGGAACGGGTGAAGAAACCGTGGCGGATACCGGAGGCCGCCGCCTGTTGAAGCCGCGCGCCGATGATCGGTTGCGGCGACGAGGTGTCGCTCATGTTTTTGTCTCCGGCATCGATGCGTCCTCCGGCGCCTGATTCGCTCATGCGTGAAAACAACTGAATTCATTCGTCTTTCAGGTGTTCCCCAGGCGATATTTTCGGCGCGATGGTGTCAATGGAGGCCGGTCAAGTCAATGCTTGACCTTGAACGGGGCAACATGCACGGCGGGACTGGACACCGCCATGACCTTGAAAAGTTCGCCCATATAGCCGTTGCCGGAGCCTGCCAGACGCCGCACGGCGTCGACAATATCGGCCTGGGTCCGCTCGTCCTTGCCGCGCCCAAGGGCGGCGGCGCGCTCCTCGATGCCGAGCGCGACCAGAAAGTCGCCCTGATGCATACAGCCGTTCAGATGGACACCTGCGGACAGGGAGGTCCGGGCGAGATTTTCGAAATCGACGTGGCTGGTCAGGTCTGCGAGGCCGGGGTGGGCGAGTGGCGGATCGTATTCGTGGGCACGCACAGCCTGCAACGTGTCGCCGAAATTGCTGACCATGTGGCCATAGTCGATGACCAGAGCCGTTCCATGATACTGCCGCAGGCGTTCACAGATGGTCAGCATTACGGACTGGCGTGCTGGGGCCACTTCGTAGATTGCCCCGTCCTCGGGGGGCTCCATTTGTTGGGGCAGCAGTGCCGCGTCGAGCGTCGCCACACCGGTGGTGAAGCAGAGGTCGTCATGATCGTCGAGGCTGACCATGCGCTCGCGAAAACCGGTCGGTGTCTTGACGAACTGGCGGATCGGGATTGCGTCGAACAGTTCGTTGGCTGCAAGCAGGGTGAAGCCAGCCGGCAAACCCTCGAAGCTTTCGTGCCAGGATACCTTTTCGCCGTGCGAGGAGAGGGTTTCCATCTGCGTCAGCTTGAGCAAGGCGCTGGTTTCGACCAGATGCACCGTCGCGGTTTCATAAAGCCCGGGTGCGACGCGGGCAATGACGCGCAGCATGTCGGCCATCATCGTGCCACGGCCAGGGCCGATTTCGACCAGCCGAACATCCTGAGGCTCGCCGTGGTGTTGCCAGGTGCTGATCATGAAGATGCCGAGCATCTCACCGAAGAGCTGGCTGATTTCCGGGGCCGTGATGAAATCGCCGGCGCGGCCGAAAGGATGGCGGGTGCGATAGTAGCCATGCTCGGGATCGGCAAGGCAGAGGGCGAAATAGTCGGTGATGCTGATCGGGCCATTGGCGAGGATCAGAGCCTTGATTTTTTCGGCGAGCGGTGTGGGCATTCGCATGACCTCCTCAGCCTCGTTCCGTCCGATTGGCGCCAACGGCGGCCCGACCAGACCACACGATCACCCAGATGCCGATGGCAGCCATCGGCAGCGACAGGACCATGCCCATGGTCAGCCAGCCACCGAAGAGGTAGCCGATCTGCGCGTCGGGCTCACGGAAGAACTCGACGAAGATGCGGGCCGCTGCATAGAGAACGACAAAGACGCCGGTAATGCGGCCAGGGTTTCGCAAGGACTTGAAGACGCGTGCCAGCACCTGCAGCACAACGAACAACAGAAGCCCTTCAAGGGCTGCTTCATACAACTGGCTTGGGTGACGCGGGAAAGGGCCGCCGGTCGGAAAGGCCATGGCCCAGGCGACATCAGCCGGACGGCCCCAGAGCTCGCCATTGATGAAATTGGCGATCCGGCCGAAAAACAGCCCGAGCGGGGCGACGCTGGCGACCAGGTCGAACAGGCTCCAGAGCGGGATTGTGTGCTTGCGGGCAAAGAGGACCATGGCGAGCGTGGCACCCAGAAAGCCGCCATGGAAGGACATTCCGCCATTCCAGACCTCGATCGCGCGCATCGGATTGGCGGCAACGGAGGCGAAATCGTAGAACAGAATGTAGCCCAGACGTCCGCCGGCAACGATGCCGATGGCCGCCCAGAGGATGAAGTCGTCTACCTGCTGGATCGTGACCGGCGGTTGGCCGTTTGGCCAGAGCTGCGGCCGGCGCAGCAGATCACGGGCGACGAGCCAGCCGAGAAGAATGCCGACGACATAGGCCAGTCCATACCAGTGGACCGCCAAAGGGCCGACCGAGAAGGCGATCGGATCGATCGCGGGGAAGGTCACGACGGCGAAAAGTTCCAGGACTGACAACAAATGGCTTTCTTTCGTTTATGCAGGGCGAAAATGGCGTTGCTAAATGAGCCGGTCAAGATGGAATCGCGTGCCCCTGTGACACCGTCAACCACCTTTATCACTTCGAAACTTCTTGCAAGCTCCCGGCCGAATGCCTACCTCATCTTCAACGGGGTGATCCCCAACGGATCTTGATTGAAGAGGAGCCATGCCATGTCGACCGGGCCGAACCGTATCATGGATGAATTTGCCAAACTGATGACGGACGCCGCCGGTGCCGCGCAAGGCGTGCGCCGGGAAGTCGAAACCGCGTTTCATGCCCAGGCCGAGCGCTGGATGAACAGCATGGATCTGGTGAAGCGCGAGGAATTCGACGTCGTGCGCGAGATGGCGCTGAAGGCACGCGAGGAAAACGATCTGCTGCAGAAGCGGATCGAGGCGCTCGAAGCGCAACTTGCGAATAAGCCGGGTAAGGCGAGCAAGCCGGCAGTCTAAGTTTCCGGTAAGCCGGTTCAAATACTTGTTTTCCAAGGATGCCCATAACCTGTTGGTTGTGGGTCTTTTGTCTTTTCAGGCCCTTGACCGTGGGTCGTCCCAAGCCAATCCCCGGTTATTTTACCGCTTGTGGACAGGTGGCAAAAAGCCAATGGCCAGAGTCGCTTATGCCCCGTTGCGCAGGCGATTCCCGAAGGTCCATCCACAGGCCCGAGACGCAATTGTGGCATTGGGGGCTGGTTCTTGGTTCTGGCGATTATACACTGATTTTAAATGATGATTCGAAACGGGCCTACGTAAGTTTCGGACAGGGTGCGTGTTTTATCCTGGGGTCCTTCGGAATCGTTCCAGTGTAGTTTCCGGTTCTGGTGTTTGAGTTCTTCGGCATGCCGCCGAAAGCCTACATTCATTCCGGTCAAGAAGGTGATGCATGAGCCTCATGGAAATGGAAGTCGAACGCCAGTCCAACCCGGTCGATATGATCGAGTTTGTCGCGGCGACCAATGATTGGTCGTTCGAGCGTTCCGGCGAAGACGAGATCGCGATGACGGTCGAAGGGCGCTGGACCGATTACCATGTGTCGTTCTCCTGGATGGAAGAGTTCGAGGCGTTGCATCTGGCATCGGCCTTCGACCTGAAGATCCCGGAAAATCGCCTCAACGAGGTGATCAAGCTTCTCTCCTACATCAACGGACAGGTGCTCATGGGGCATTTCGACCTGTGGCGTAACGAGGACGTGGTCATTTTCCGCCAGTCGCTGCTGCTCGCTGGTGGTGCTGAGCCGACCAACCGACAGGTCGAAGTGCTCCTCTCGTCGGCGGTGGAGGCCTGCGAGGCCTACTATCAGGCTTTCCAGTTCGTCGTCTGGTCGGGCGTCGATGCAAAGACTGCGATGGATGCAGTGCTGTTCGAGACCGTCGGAGAGGCCTGAGCATGAGCCAGTCAGCATTCGGGCAGATCGTGCTCGTCGGCGCCGGCAATATGGGCGGCGCCATGCTGTCCGGATGGCTGAAGAATGGCGTTCCCGGCTCTTCCGTGCTGGTCCTTGATCCGTCGCCGTCAGAGGCCATGCTGACGATGATCCGCGATGCGGGTGCAAGCCATTCGGTCAATCCGCCGGATGGTCTCGTTGCCGATATCCTGTTTTTGGCGTTGAAGCCGCAGGTGATGGATGCGGTCCTACCGAAGCTGACCTCGCTGATGGGCGACAGCACTGCTGTCGTTTCCGTCGCTGCCGGCAAGACGATTGCCTCAATGGAATCTCATCTGGGGGCGGCGGCGATGGTTCGCGCCATGCCGAATACGCCGGCGATGATCGGTCGTGGCGTGACGGGCGCTTATGCCAATGCTGCCGTCAGCGAAACGCAGCGCGATATCGTGCATCGTCTGCTGAAGGTTTCCGGCCCGGTCGAATGGGTCGATAGCGAGGATGCGATCAATGCCGTGACCGCGCTTTCGGGCAGTGGGCCGGCCTATGTGTTTTATCTCGTCGAATGCATGGCAGAGGCAGGCCGCAAAGCCGGACTGCCGGCGGACCTTGCCATGCGTCTCGCGCGGGAAACGGTCGCGGGGGCTGGTGAACTTCTTCATCAGTCTCCCGACCCCGCTTCCAGACTGCGTCAGAACGTGACTTCGCCGGGCGGCACAACCGCGGCTGCTCTGTCCGTGCTGATGGCGGACGAGGGCATGCAACCCTTGTTCGACCAGGCGATCGAAGCTGCGCGCAAGCGGGCCGAGGAACTGGCACAGTGAGCGAAAGCAGCTTGAGCGAGATCACCTTTGCCGATTTCGAGAAGGTCGATATCCGTGTCGGCACGATCATCGAAGTCGAAGACTTCCCCGAAGCGCGCAAGCCGGCCTTCAAGCTGAAGATTGATTTCGGGTCGGAGATCGGGATCAAGAAATCCTCGGCGCAGATCACGGTGCACTATACGCCGGAAAGCCTGCTCGGTCGTCAGGTGCTGGGGGTGGTCAATTTCCCGCCGCGCCAGATCGGGCCATTTCGCTCCGAGGTCCTGACGCTTGGCTTTGAGGACGAAGCGGGTGCGATCGTTCTGGCGGCCGTCGAGCGGCCGGTTGCCAATGGCCGCAAACTGATGTGATCAAAGGCCCGCGAGGGCCTTTTCCTTTCAGTGAATGTCCTTGCTGACAGGATCGGTGAGCGAGAAGCCGTGAAAGCGGACCTTGAAGCCCGCCCGTTTTGGCGAGCATGCGGTGATGCCGACAGAGAGCTGTTCGATGTCGGGCGGAAAATAGGCGAGCCTCGCCATCTGCCAAGGACCGTCTCCATCCAACTGATACTGGACAAAGAGCGCGTCACCGAGGCGGCTGGCTCTGACGCTGATGGTCTTTGTCGACGGGGGCAGTGCGAAGGCCGACCAGTCGGAGCGCCCACGCGTCGTCACGACGGTGCTGAAATGGCACAGGCCGTCCGTGAACTCGATGCCGCATTTCATCCAGTGATCCGCATCATGGCGGATCATCAGGCCGGCCTGATCGTAGAGTTCCTCATAGGCACCGGTGAAGCGGGTCTCCGCCGTGAAGTCACCGTGCCTGGATTGATGCAGGACGTGGCCGTCGTCATGCCGGAAGCCGTAATAGGTCGTCTGCCAGAAGTCACCTTCAAGGCCGGTCTCGATCAGCAGATCGTTGCCCTCGACATGTGCGGATGCCGGAGGATTGAGCCATGTCATGGCATTCCATGGTGCGCTGTCGGGCGGGGTCATGTCGGCTTCCTTCTCGGCTCAGACGGGAATGCGGATCACGGCTCGAAGACCGCCAAGGGGACTGTCCTCGAGCGTGACATTGCCGCCATGGCTGCGGGCGATGTCACGGGCGATCGCTAATCCGAGACCCGTGCCGGAGGCGTCGAGATTTCGCGCTTCATCGAGCCGAAAGAACGGCTTGAACACATCGTCGCGCGCAGACTGCGGAATACCTGGACCGTCGTCGTCGAAGATCACCACGAGCCACTTGGCGGTGTGGCGTGCCTCGATGTTCAGCTTCGTTGCGTAGCGCCTGGCGTTGGAGGCAAGGTTGGTGACCAGGCGCGTGAAGGCATTCGGCCTGACGGCAATCGCTTCATCGCCTTCGATCGTATAGGTCAGCGTCTTCTTGTGGAGGGCAAAGTCCGTGGCGAGTTTCTCGAACAATTCGCCGAGCCTGATCTGGCCGACGTCTTCCTCCGCCTCGCCCTTGGCAAAATCGAGATAACCTTCCAGCATGGTCTGCATGTCGTCGACATCCTGATTGAGATTGTCGAGTTCCGGATCGTCGCCGGCGAGTGCCAGTTGCAGCTTGAAGCGGGTCAGGATGGTGCGCAGATCGTGGCTGACGCCTGACAGCATGGCGGTACGCTGTTCCATCTGCCGCTCGATGCGTTCGCGCATCAGGATAAACGCCAGACCGGCGCGGCGGACTTCATCGGCGCCGCGCGGACTGAAATCGTCCGGCGGTCGCTGGCCCTTGCCAAAACTCTCGGCGGCATTGGCCAGCGCCAGGATCGGTCGGATCTGGCCCCTCAGGAACAGGATGGAGATGATGATCAGCACCAGCGACGTGCCGACCATCCAGACAAGGAAGATATGGGTGTTGGAGGCATAGGCCTCGTTGCGCCGGGCAAAGATCTGCAGGATGCCCTGATCCAGCACGATGCGGATTTCGACGAGGCCGGAATCCCCTACGGTATCGATCCAGAAGGGCCGGCGGATCTGGCGCTCGATCTGGTCGGACAGGATCTGGTCGAGGATCGAAAAGAAGGGGCGGGGGCGGGCGGGCGGCAGTTCCGATCCGGGCTCCATCGCGATGGTCAGGTTCAGCCGTTCCTTGGCGATCTGGACCATCTGTCCATAATCCTGCGGGCTCGGATAGGCCTCGATCAGGGCGATTACCGCCGATATGTCGCGGGTGACGGCGGAGGAGAGGCGTTCGGTCACCAGCTGCCAATGGCGCTCCATGAAGACGAAGGCAACGACCGTCTGGAGGATCAGCATCGGCAGGATGATAATCAGCAGCGAGCGGGCGTAGAGACCGGTCGGCAGCCGGTGGCGCAGCCAACGGGCAAGATATCGCAGGCCCGTTGCCGGACTACGATCCTGATCCCGGCGGATCTGCTCGAAAGGCGTCATCGTCTTCGCGTCCTTGGTCATCGCTTCCTTGCCGGCACGTGCCGTTTGCCGTCGGCGGACCGACTAGTCCATGCTCAGGCGATAGCCGATGCCACGCACGGTTTGCAGCCACAAAGGATTGGCCGGATCATCCTCGATCTTGCGGCGCAGGCGGTTGATCTGGACGTCGATCGTGCGTTCGCCGACTTCTGCGTCATTGCCGACCAGTTCATGACGCGCAATCGTCTCACCCGCCCGCGTCGCGAAGAGGAACATGATCTCCTGCTCGCGGTCGGTCAGGCGGATGGTTTCCGCGCCTTTGCGCAATTCCTTGCGGAGGACGGAGAAGGTATAGGGGCCGAACATGACCTGCTCAATCTTCGGGGCGTCCGGATTGAGGTTACGCTTGAGGATGTTGTTGATGCGCAGCACCAGTTCGCGCGGATCGAAGGGTTTGGCCAGATAGTCGTCAGCCCCGGCTTCCAGGCCAGCGATACGCGAATCCGCTTCCGAGCGGGCGGTTAGCAGGATCACCGGGCATTTTTTTGCGTCCGACAGGCTCTGGGTCAGCGACAGGCCGGATTCACCCGGCATCATCACGTCCAGCACCAGCAGGTCGAAATTGAGGCCTTCGAGCTTGCGGCGTGCTTCCGCTGCATCTGCGGCCACCGTCACGCGAAACCCCTTTTCCGTCAGGAACCGATGGAGCAGGTCGCGGATACGGGTATCGTCGTCAACGACGAGAAGATGGGGTGCATCGTCTGAAAGCAGGATCTTCTTGGCCACGTCAGTCGGCTCCGTCGTCGATATCCGGGTTCACGGCAACTGTCTGTTTCTGCATGCCGTCGAGGAAACGGCGCACCGCCTCACGCTCGGCGATGGACAGGCCCTGCATGGCATTGGCAATGCGTTGCGATTGCGGCTCCGACAGGGCAAGCGCCAGTTCACGGCCGGCGAGCGTCGGATAGAGGCGCCGTTGACGGCGATCGGCGGGACCGGCCATCTGGCGGATATAGCCGCTGTCGATCAGTTCCTTCAACACGCGGGCAAGGCTCTGCTTGGTAATCTGCAGGATCGCCAGCAGGTCGGCCACGGTCATCCCGGGGCGCCGGCTGACGAAATAGACAACCCGGTGATGGGCCCGGCCGTAGCCGAATTTCGACAGGATCGCATCGGGATCGGAAACGAAATCGCGATAGGCGAAGAACAGCCTTTCGATCGTTTCGAAATCGATTGCCTTGTCGTCGACCACAGGCAATTCGGGAAGATCCTTCTTGGCAGCCTTTACCGCAGACTGTCGTACCACGCTGTCATTCCTTTCCTTCCGGCCTTTCCCGGCAGATGCGCGGGGCTCTGCCCAGTCGATGCCGGCTTGCTGTCCGGGATTGCCGCGGCACGATCGTCCGCGTTTGCTCTCCCGCTCGTTCCTGACCGCTCGTTTTGGGCCGGATCACTCAATGCGCATCCATGCCACCGGAAACGACACTGTATTCGATTGGCGGCAAACTAAGCGGAAGTGCGGCAAAACTCCAATGATTTTACACGGATCGCACAGCTTGCGAAATAGTCGGAAACCTCTTGCCGACTTGGTCGTTATGGGCTTCGAGAACGGTCGAACAGGTCCACGTAAGGACATTCGGCTAGGGATACCAGGAATGAGGAAGGGACGGGCTCTCATGCTCCACAATGAAATCGAGGAAAGCACATCGGCACGGTCGTTGAAACCGGTGGTGATTGTCGTGGTCGCGGCCAAGTTGATGGTGGCCAGCCTTCTGGTGGCGCAGGCGACGATGTTGCCGGGATCGCCGGTTTCGAGCGCCTATGGGCTCAACCGCTGATTTCCGTCGTCGAACAGTCGTGATATGCGCTTCCAGTCCCTAGCGTCAAAGGAAGCAGTCCCGATGGGTCAAGTTCAGGCAGGCATTATCCCGGTTACTCCATTCCAACAGAATTGCACCATTCTCTTCGACGACGAAACGCGCGAAGGCGTGATTGTCGATCCAGGCGGCGATGTCGATGTCATCATCCAGACGATCGAAGAGAACAAGATCAGCTTGAAGGCGATCTGGCTGACCCATGGCCATCTTGATCATGCCGGTGGTGCTGCCGAGCTCAAGGAGCGGCTGGGCCTCACGATCATCGGTCCGCACAAGGACGACCTGCCGTTGCTCGAGCGGATCGAGACGCAGGCAAGGACCTATAACGTTTCGGGCCTGCGCAATGTGGTGCCCGATCAGTGGCTCGAGGATGGTGACCGGGTATCGTTTGGCGATCACGAGTTCGAGGTCTATCACTGCCCGGGCCATGCACCAGGTCATGTCATCTACTTCGATCGCAATCAGAACTTTGCCCATCTTGGCGATGTGCTGTTCAGCGGCTCGATCGGCCGAACCGATCTGCCGGGAGGCGATCATCAGACCTTGCTGAATTCGATCCGGGACAAGGTCTTTCCGCTGGGCGATGATGTCGGCTTCATCTGCGGCCATGGTCCGGGCGGGCGCATTGGCGAAGAACGCCGGAATAACCCTTTTTTGCGCGGGCTCTGATCCAACGGGTCTGTTTCAAGGGTGGATGGAAAAAAAGCGCCGCAGAAGCGGCGCTTTGCAGTTCAGGCTAACGGTCGTTTCGGTCAGCCTGCGGTGCAGAAATGCGACATGCCGTCGTAGCCGATATAGGTGCCACTGCGCGAATTGAAGCTGCGGTAACGGTTCGAGCAGTAGTCATACCATTCCGGCGTCCATGGCTCGACGCCGTAGCTGACGCGGCGTTCCTGGTAGACGCTGCGGCGCGGCGGGGGCGGCGGCGGATAATCGTCGACGTAGTATTCCGGTTCGTCATAGACCGGTGCCGGCTCGACATAGACGCGGCGCTGCGGCTGGCTGGCGATGGCCGAACCGACGATCACGCCGGTTGCAAGGCCCAGAACGCCGAGGGCAACGGCGTCATTGTCCCTGTGGTGACGATAGCGATCCCGTGCTTCGGCTTGGCTCGATGCCATGATCGGGGTCAAGGTGACGACCGTCGCGAGAAGGGCGTATTTTGCGATTTTCATCATAAGGTCAGTTCCTCATGCCAAAGCGGCTTTGCTCTTGGTTAACGAGCGATGAGGAGACACTAGGCCCCGCCGGCTGAACGGAAGCTGAACGAAAAAACCCGGCAAACCTGCCGGGCCGCGAATGCGAAGCAGGGACCGGATGAAATCAGCCGGATACCTGCAGGTTTACGGCCTTCGGGCCCTTGCCACGGCGATCCGGTTCCGTGTCGAAGCTTACCTTCTGGTTTTCGGTCAGGCCCGAAAGCCCAGATGCCTGCACTGCGGAGATATGAACGAAGATGTCCGCGCCACCATTGTCTGGCTTGATGAAGCCAAAGCCCTTGTCGGTATTGAAGAATTTTACAGTGCCAGTTTCGGCCATGCGTCAGGTCCTTTTCTCTCTGCCCATATTCGGCGGGGCAGCATTGCAATGTTTCCCGCGAACGGGTGAGCGACAGGCATTTGTCGATATGTGAGGAAAGGGGCCCTGTTACCGCATGCAACCTTGAGGCCAACGGCTCAAGATTGTCTGCCCGGAGTTGTTATAGCGTCCCCGGCGCGCATCTGTTTATTAGGTCTTCCCATGCTCGCAAATTTGCCCGAACACGAAAAGAGTGCTTGGTTTATCAGGAATTGGCAAGCAAAAGTTTTCCGAAGGTTAACGGCGATAGCCCTTGGATATCAAGGGATGTGCCGGTCTCCGGAGGAGGATTTTGGCCGGAATTGGCGTTTCGGCGAAAATTTGCATCGCGTGCGATGGAGATTTACGGAAATCGAAGTGCGAACACGGTGTTTTTCAGTTGAAATTTTCTGTGTTCGCCTTTTTCGCCTTTAGGATGCATCGGCGCGTGATAGTCGGATTAATTGTCCATCTTCTTCATCCGTGACCAGCAAAATTGAGCCGTCCGGCGCCACCTTGACATCGCGGATGCGGCCATAGTCTCCGGCCAGAAGTCTTTCTTCCGTGCCGATGGAGCCGTCCTCGGCGCGATCGATGCGGGCGAGCAATTGATATTTCAGGGCGGCAATCAGGAAGTCGCCATTCCATTCGGGGAACATCGCACCGCGATAGACTGCAATCGCGCCGGGGGCGATTGACGGATCCCAGTAGTGCAGGGGCTGCTCATAGCCATCTGCCGCCTGGCCAACGCCTATTTCAGCGCCGGAATAATGCTTGCCGTATGAGATCATCGGCCAGCCGTAATTGCTGCCGGCATTCGGGCTGTTGATTTCGTCGCCGCCGCGGGCGCCATGTTCAACCGTGTAGAGCTGGTTGTCGTTCGGATCGATGGTGATGCCTTGCGGGTTGCGGTGGCCGATCGACCAGATTTCTGCCGCACCCTTGCCGTTGGTGGCAAACGGGTTGCCGTCGCCGGGCGTGCCATCGGGCTTGATGTGGAGAATGGAACCGGCGTGATCGTTCGGATCCTGGGCGCGATCCATCTCGCCACGGTCGCCGATGCCGAAATACAGGCTGCCGTCGGCGGCAATCGCGATGCGCGAGCCGAAATGCTGGCCGGTTCCGGTCAGCCTGTTCATCACGAAGATACGCTGGACGTTTTCGAGACCGCTTTCATCCTTTGAAAGCCGGGCGGAAAAAACTGCTGTTCCGTGTCCGCCTTCACCGGCGACGGCGGCGGTGAAATAGAGGACGCGGCTCTCGGCAAAGTCGGGCGCCAGGGCGATGTCGAGCAATCCGCCCTGGCCGGTCACGCGGATTTCCGGCAGGCCGGCCAGCGGTTCGCTGGTCTTGCCGTCGCGGATGATGCGGATACGGCCCGGCTTTTCCGTGACGATATATGCTCCATCGGGCAGGACTTCGACCGCCCATGGGTTTTCAAGGTTGCCTGCGATGGGTTGGACGTTGATCGCGACGTCGCCGGCCTGAATTTTCTCCTGGGCCAGAACGGGTTGTGCTGCCGGAAGCGCTGCCGCAGCAATGATGGCGGCGAGGGAAAGGCGCATTTTCAGGCTGGATGTCGCTGTCATGGATCCTCCAAACGGTCTTTGTCTTCCGGGCGCAGCGGGTGGTTTTCAGGCAATCCGGTCTCTGATGCTATTTGGTGGACTGGCGAGGCCAGACAAGGGCTATAACAGGTGCCAGGTGCAAAACCGCCGTCTGTTGACCTCATTGTGAACTGCAGCGTTAACAGCGCGGCAGTGTCAATGTCAGTTCAGGGCCGGTCGACACCAATCCGGGTTTGGATCAGATCCCTGAAGCTGCGGCGCCATAGCCCGTAACCGCCTACTGCCATGACCGCGAAACAGAGAAACAGCAGGCCGATCAGCACACGCCTTTCCTCGCTGATGAGGGAACTGCTGTGCCCGCCGATGCTTCCGGTTTTTTCGCCGTCAGTCTTGTCTGACGGGCTGACCAGTGGGGCGGCCAGTGGGGCGACCGGCTGGTTACTTGCGATGGGGCTGGCGGCAGGATCGCCGTGTGGTGCTACCATGACGGTTGCTTGGTGTTGCGTGGTCGGGAGCCTCGGCGCGAGCGGTGTTTCGGCGCTTGCCCCGAAGGTCAGAGCCGCCACCAGGCCTGTGACCGCCAATGTTGTGATGCCGACGGCTTTGATGGCGGGCCGTCGGGACCGTCGATGGGAGGTTGCGCAGTCGAGCTCAACAGGATTCTTTGTGCGGGTATTCATGGTGGGCCTTCCACGCTGTTGCCGGGCAGGCGCAGACAATCGGCTTTTCGCGACGGCAGCGGGACGGAATTATGGCGATGCCGGGTTCATGTCGCGGCTTTCACATGATTGGGCAGGTGGTGCGCCGGGCGGATTGGCTCGGTGACGCGATAATCGCCCGACGCACGCGCTTTCCGCTTGAAAGCTAGGACCATTTTCGCCATAGAGCTTGAACCTGAAGCCTTGGCTCCGTCGAGGGTTCCAATTGATCAATCAGCTTCAGGATCTCACACAATGGCATTTCTCGCCGACGCCCTTTCCCGTGTTAAGCCGTCCGCCACCATCGCCGTCTCGCAGAAAGCGCGCGAGCTGAAAGCGAAAGGCCGGGACGTGATCGGCCTTGGTGCCGGCGAGCCGGATTTCGATACGCCAGACAATATCAAGCAGGCTGCCATCGACGCGATCCAGCGTGGCGAGACCAAGTACACGCCGGTTTCGGGCATTCCTGAACTGCGCAAGGCGATCTCGGCCAAGTTCAAGCGCGAGAATGGTCTCGAGTATACACCTGAGCAGACCATCGTCGGCACCGGCGGCAAGCAGATCTTGTTCAACGCCTTCATGGCGACGGTGAACCCGGGCGACGAAGTCATCATCCCGACGCCGTACTGGGTTTCCTATCCGGAAATGGTTTCGCTTTGCGGCGGCACGCCCGTCTTCGTCGCGACGACGCAGGACAACAATTTCAAGCTGACCGCTGCCGATCTGGAAAAGGCGATCACGCCGAAGACCAAGTGGTTCCTGTTCAACTCGCCGTCCAACCCGTCGGGTGCGGCCTATAGCCATGACGAGCTGAAGGCGCTGACCGATGTACTGGTCAAGCATCCGCATGTCTGGGTGCTGACCGACGACATGTACGAACACCTGACCTTCGGCGACTTCAAGTTCGTCACCCCGGTCGAAGTTGAGCCGTCGCTCTATGACCGCACGCTGACGATGAACGGCGTTTCGAAGTCCTATGCAATGACTGGTTGGCGCATCGGCTATGCGGCCGGTCCGCTCGCGCTGATCAAGGCTATGGACATGATCCAGGGCCAGCAGACGTCGGGCGCCTGCTCGATCGCCCAGTGGGCCGCCGTCGAGGCGCTGAACGGTCCACAGGATTTCATTCCGGCGAACAAGAAGATCTTCGAAGGTCGCCGCGATCTCGTCGTGTCGATGCTCAATCAGGCCACCGGCATCGTATGCCCGAAGCCGGAAGGCGCCTTCTATGTCTATCCGTCCTGCGCCGGCCTGATCGGCAAAACCGCGCCGTCGGGCAAGGTCATCGAGACGGATGAGGATTTCGTCACCGAGTTGCTGGAGACCGAAGGCGTGGCCGTGGTTCATGGCTCGGCCTTCGGTCTCGGCCCGAACTTCCGCATCTCCTACGCGACCTCGGAAGAGCTTCTCGAAGAGGCTTGCAACCGCATCCAGCGCTTCTGCGCTTCGTGCAAGTAAGCAACACGATCTGAAATGCGAAAAGGCGGGACCTCGCGGTCCCGCCTTTTTTGTTGAGTCGAACCGGGTGTTTAGGCCGTGTTCTTTACCCATGGGCCCAGGAAGGCGCTGTCGCCGAACAGCCGTTCGCGGTCGCGCCACAGGGCGGGCAGGGTCAGGAGTGCCAGTGCGACGGCAGTGATCATCGTCTTGGTCAGTTGCGACAGTTCCGGCGTGCGGCCGTCGACATAGTAGACCAGATAGACGATCAGCACATGCCAGACATAGATCTGCAGCGAGTGGCGTCCGAGCAGTTGCAGGATTTTCAGCGAGAACAGGCTGGTCAGGCCGTTGGCGATCTTGCGGATGGTGCCGTTCTCACTGCGCGGGCCGGCGATCAGCAGCCAGGCGAGACCATAGGCTACAGCCGCGAAATTGAGCAGATAGACGGGACCAAAATCGGCGCGGACTTCCATCAGCCCGAATTTTTCCAGCACGACGCCCGGCATCAGACCATGCGCGGTCATGATGCGCAGTGGCATGAAGAAGAGGCAGATGGCAAGCGCGGTCCAGGCCAGCGTGGTGTTGCGTGGGTTGAACATTTTCTGCCATTCGATTTGCTTCGTCGAGGTCAGACTGCCGCCAATGATGCCGGCGAAGAAGACGATCTGCCAGCCGAGCAGATTGAAGCTGACCCGCAGGCCCTCCTTGTCGGGCGCTCCGGCTAGCCACTCGTTGAGCGGATAGGTGAGGGCGCGCTGCAGGCCGAGCTGAGCTGCCATCCAGATCAACAGCGATCCGATGGCGACACCGAGCCACTGACCGCGCAGGCATAGCCAGATGACGATCGGCGCAAACAGCATGTAGACGATATATTGCGGCAGGATGTCCATGAAGGTCGGCTGGAACAGGAAGGAGATCACCGGCGCTAGGCTGCTCGGGTCGAAGAGCTTTGTCGGACCCAGCCAGTTCTGCCAGATTGCACCTGCGCCGGGCAGGATCAGCTGCAGTGCCAGGACAACCAGCATAATGCCCATCGCATAGCGATAAAGCTCAAGCGCCCGCGACCAGATCCGGTCGCGACCGACGGCATAACCGTCCTTCATCATCTTGCGGGCATAGACCATGCCGGTCAGCAGACCGGACAGGAAGACGAAGCCCTGCGCATCCTCGACAAAGGCGAGATTGCGATGGTTGATTTCGACGAGCCAAAGGCCGCCTGTGAATACCAGATGGTTGACCAGCATAAACACGAGGAAATAGCCCCGCATGCCGTCGATCACGTCCAATCTTTTCACGTTCGACTCCCGAGTTGGCCCCCCGGTAACCTGTGGGAGCGATGTGCATCCGCATCGTGTTGACAATGCGGCGGGTGGCCCAAAGCGGGCTGACCATCGCTGGAGGAACGGCAGTTTTCCACAAAGGTTCCGAAGGAATTTCGGTTTTCGTGTGCGGTGCACAAAGGCTGGAGGGGCTCAGAGGCCGATGAAGGACAGCATAATGAAGGTCGTGAACAGGATGAAATGCGTCATGCCTTCAATGGCATTGGTCTCGCCGTCGTTGAGGTTGATGGCCGCTGCAATCAGAGTGATCGCTACCATGGTGGTCTGGACAGGGGTCATCGCCATCACGAAGGGTTGACCGGTGTAGAGGGCAATACCTTCCATCACAGGGACGGTGAGGATGACCGTCGAAAGCGAGGCACCCATGGCGATGTTGATGGTGGCCTGCATGCGGTTGTTGAGGGCGGCGCGCAGGGCTGTGAGGATTTCGGGCGCTGCGGAAATCGCCGCGACGAGAATGGCGGTGAGGGCAACCGGGGCACCGGTTCCTTCCAGTCCGGCATCTGCCAGAACCGCCATGACTTCGGCCAGGCCGCCGATCAGAACGACGCCGAAGAGAATGACGGCAATGGAGACGGTGGTGGACTGTCGATGCGTTGGTGCGTGAGTTGGCCTGGGGGATGGCCCGGGGGATGGATTGTCGTGTGCCCCGGACTTGCTCTCTTCGGCAGTCGGTTCCCGGGTCGGATAACTATAGGAGAAGAAGTAGCTGTGGGTGCCGACCTGCATGCGCAGGAACAGTCCATACAGCGCGATCATCGCGAAGATCGTATAGAGCGAATAATACTGCCATTTTTCGTGCGGGATGAATTCGGGGACGATCATGGAAATTCCCATGGCGGTCAGGATCATCACGCCATAGGTCTTGCCGGAATCGTCATTGTAGGGCTGTTCGCCGTGCTTGAGCCCGCCGATCAAGGCGGCAAGGCCGAGAATGCCGTTTATATCGAGCATGACCGCGGAATAGATGGTGTCGCGTACAAGGGTCGGTGAGGCCTCGTTGTTCATCATGATCGCCAGGATGATCACCTCCACTGCGACTGCCGAGAGGGTCAGGATCATCGTGCCGTAGGGGTCGCCAACCTTGTGGGCGAGGATTTCGGCGTGATGGGCCACGCGCATCGAGGCGATGACGATCGCACCGATCAACAGGGCCGCACCTATGAGGGATGCTGCCTGGCCTGCCTCCGAGACCGCGTGTTCGACAAGATAAGCGAGGATTGCCATGACAATCGGAATGAACAGGGATCGTTCCTGGCGGATCAGCGACATACTTGCATTCCTCACGGTTGTATTGCGGAACGGCGAAAGCATTCAGAGGTTCCCGCTCAAGCGGCTGTGACCGCATGACATTTGCGAAGCATCGTCTTTGATGGAATAATCGTCAAACCGTGAGAGGAGAAGGCCATGGTGAAGATTGTCTATGAGATCGTGCCCCATGATGGGGGCTGGGCTTATCGGCTGGGCACAGTCTATTCCGAATCGTTCGCGACACATGATCAGGCGCTTGAGGCGGTCCGGATTGTGGTGGCCGAGCAGCAGGTCGGCGACGAACCGGTGACGATCAGCTTTCAGGACGAAAGCGGTCGCTGGCTGGAGGAATACAGTGACGGTGGCGATCGCCCTGAAATCGAGGTCGTCGATGCCTACGTTCCCGAGGCGCCTTCACAGCTGTGATGCCGATGGCGGCAGTCGTTTCGTGAATCCGATCAACCGGCTAGCGGGCCTTCTTCACGCTTGGGCCGTGCGTTAATGTTTTGAATCAAGTGATTGGGGGTTTTGCTCCCGCCGAAGGTCGGAGCGGGGCATGGTTGATTGTGATCGCCGGTGTGCCTCGACAATGGTCTTTTCGTTCGCAATGCAAAACGCCCACCGAATGTTGGACATTCGGTGGGCGTTTCTCATTCCATCAGTGGCTTTTATCGAATGCCGCGGCCAGGCGTGGCGTCAGGCAAGCGCCGGGTAGGTCGTGTAGCCCTGCTCACCGCCACCATAGAGCGTGGATCCATCCAGCTCGTTGAGTGGCGCTTCTTCCTTCAGGCGACGAACCAGATCGGGGTTTGCGATGAATGGCTTGCCGAAGGCGACGACGTCGGCATAACCGCTTTCAACGGCTTCGATCGCCGTTTCGCGGTCATAGCCGTTGTTGACCATCCAGACACCCTTGCCACCCTTGGCGCGGTAGGCTGCCTTGAGGGCTGCCCAGTCGAAGGGCAGAACGTCACGTGGGCCGCCGGTCGCGCCTTCGACGACGTGGATGAAGGCCAGGTCATGGGCCGCCAGCTTCTCGACCAGGGCCGTGTAGACAGCCGTCGGATCGGGATCGGATACGTCATTGGCTGGGGTGGTCGGCGAAATGCGGATGCCGGTGCGACCGCCGCCGATTTCCTTGGCTACGGCTTCAGCCACTTCCACAGTCAGGCGGATACGGTTGTCAATCGAGCCGCCATAGGCGTCCGTGCGCTGGTTGCTGCTGGAGCGCATGAACTGCTCAAGCAGATAGCCGTTGGCAGCGTGGATCTCGACGCCGTCGAAGCCGGCATCGATCGCGGCACGGGCGGCCTTGCGATAGTCTTCGAGCAGGCCCGGAATCTCGTTCAGTTCCAAGGCGCGGGGTTCTGACGTTTCGGCAAATGCGCCGGTGCCATCGGGGTTGAGGATATAGGTCTTGGACTTCGCCTGGATCGCAGACGGGGCGACAGGCTTTCCACCGTCCGGCTGAAGCGAGGTGTGGGAAATTCGGCCGACATGCCAGATCTGGGTGACGATCTTGCCACCCGCTTCATGTACAGCGCTGGTGACGCGTTTCCAGCCTTCGATGGCTTCCGGCAGATAGAGCCCCGGCACATCCGCGTAACCCTGGCCCTGGTGGGTGATGGCCGTGCCTTCGGTGATGATCAAGCCGGCGCCGGCGCGCTGGCGATAGTATTCGACATTGAGATCGTTGGGAACGGCGCCCGGGGAACGGTTACGGGTCAGCGGTGCCATGGCAACGCGGTTCGCTACGGCGATATCGCCCACGGTGGTCGATTGAAAAAGCTTGGACATGAAACCTCTCGGGAGTTTTCCAATGATGGGGAGGAAAGCGCATTGGAATTTCTCATTTGGGGTCTCAAAGCTTGCTGTTCAAGTCCTGGATAAATTCGGAAATGCTCTGTTCGTTGCGACGATACAGGACGCGTTGTCCTACTCGCTTCGAGGCAATCAAGCCAGCGCGCTGGAGTGTCGCGAGGTGGGCAGAGACCGCTGATTGCGACAGGCCCGAGCGTTCGAATTGTCCCGCACTGATGCCTTCCGAGGCTTCCTCTCGTGCGACGCCGAAATATTCGAGCGGATCCTTCAGCCAGATGAGCATTTCCAGTCGCGCCGGATGGGCCAGCGCTTTCATGACGTCTTCCAAAGAGATTTCTCCTCAGTGTATGTTACGAAAGTCAAATAGGGGATTATTGACTATCGTCAAGTTTGTAGATTGCCAAAGGCGGGAGGTTGAACGCAAGCGGCAATGCCGCCAGACAGATCACTTAAAATTTTGGCAAAAAAAGAGGGCCACTGGAAAAATCCAGGGCCCTTTAAAGTGTGAAGGTCAAAAACCTCCAGAGGGGAACAGCTGCTGCGGTGGAACTGGGAGGAAAAAGCCACCATATGCATCAGCTGAGTGCGATATGGTGGTTTTTTGTGCAGTGAACAATGCTTTTTTGTGCATGTCAGGCATGCGTCAAGCGCAGGCCTTAACTTTTCAGCCTGAAAACGACTGCATTGCTTGGCTGATCAGAAGTTCCAGTTGCGCGCCTTGGCGACGATGAAGTCACGGAAAGCCTTGAGTTTTGCCGCGTTCTTGATCTCGTCCGGGTAGCAGAAATAGGTGTCGAAGGATGGAATGTCGGCGGGGATGGCCAACTGGACCAGACCCGGATCGCGGCCGACAATATAGTCCGGCAGCATGGCGATGCCGATGCCGAGAAGGCAGGCGCGCTTGATCGATGTCTGGCTGTTGATCTGAAGATGCGGCATGCGGGCATTGTCCGACGAGCGGCCTGCCGTTTCGAGCCAGTTGACATCGAGCAGGTAGTTGGGCGCCGGCTCGCCGAAGGAAATGATCTTGTGGCTGTCCAGATCCTCGATCGACTGCGGTTCGCCGTAGCGGTTGATATAGGATGGCGCGGCATAGACGTGCATGTGCACGGTGAATAGCTTGCGCTGGATCAGGTCCGACTGCTGTGGCTGGCGCAGGCGAATGGCGCAGTCGGCATGACGCATGTTGACGTCCAGTTCCTCGTTGTCGAGGAGAAGTTGGATCGACATGTCCGGATAGAGTTGCAGGAATTCCTGCACCTTGTCGGTGAGCCATCCCTGACCGAGGCCGACGGTGGTAGTGACGCGCAGCTTGCCGCTCGGCTTCTCCGTCGTCTCCGTCAGTTGCATCTTGACGGTCTGCAGTTTGAGCAGGACGTCATGGGCGGTGCGATACAGAAGTTCGCCCTGTTCGGTAAGGATGAGGCCACGGGCATGGCGATGGAACAGCTTGACGCCGATGTCCTGCTCCAGCGCCGAGACCTGGCGGCTGATCGCGGACTGCGACAGATGAAGCTTGTCGGCTGCATGGGTGAAGGACCCGGCCTCAGCGGCCGAGTGGAAAATACGCAGCTTGTCCCAGTCCAGCGGCATGCCGCCCCCTCTCATCGCTTATTCCGCCGCTTGCTGGACGGGAGCGATGGCGGCTGACAGGAAGCGTTCCGCTTCCAGCGCCGCCATGCAGCCCATGCCGGCGGCCGTGATCGCCTGCCGATAGATATCGTCAGTCACATCGCCAGCGGCAAACACACCGGGGACATCGGTTGCGGTCGAATCAGGCGCGGTCCACAAATAGCCGTTCGACTTCAGCTTCAGCTTATCCTTGAACAGTTCGACGGCCGGCGCGTGACCGATCGCGACAAAGACGCCATCGATCGGCATTTCGGTGATCGCATCGGTCAGCGTGTCGCGCAGCTTGACGCCGGAGACCGATGGCGGCATCGGCGGCTTGGCAGGCGCCCCGGTGATTTCATCGACGGCGGTGTTCCACAGCACGCGGATATTGTCCTTGGCGAAGAGCCTTTCCTGCAGGATCTTTTCCGAACGAAACGAGTCGCGGCGATGCACGACCGTGACCGATTTGCAGATATGCGACAGATAAAGCGCTTCCTCGACGGCCGAATTGCCGCCGCCGACAACGATGACATCCTTGTTGCGGTAGAAGAAGCCGTCACAGGTCGCGCAGGCGGATACGCCGAAACCCTGGAAATGCTGCTCGCTCTCGATGCCGAGCCATTTTGCCTTGGCGCCGGTGCATATGATCAGACTGTCGGCAGTCCAGACCTGGCCGCTGTCCGTCTTGATGGTGAAGGGGCGGTGGCTGGTGTCGACTTCGGTGACCAGATCGCTGACGATCTCAGTGCCGACATGGATCGCCTGGTTGAGCATCTGTTCCATCAGCCATGGGCCCTGGATCGGATCGGCAAAGCCCGGGTAGTTCTCCACGTCCGTGGTGATCATCAGCTGACCGCCCTGTTCCATGCCGGCGATCAAGACCGGTTTCAGCATTGCACGGGCGGCATAGATCGCGGCGGTATAACCGGCGGGGCCGGAGCCGATGATCAGCACCTTGGTGTGGCGGGCAGACATGATGGATCCTTTCAAAACGACCAATAGAGAGCTGCGTTCGAACCGTGGAGCGCGCTCCCGCTTGTCGCTTCATTTATGAACGCTCCCCATGTTTATTCAAGGGGAGCTTTGCATTAGCAACAGGGCTTTCAGAGGCAGTGTAATATTTGTGCGCATTCCGGACAGATTATTGCGTATTCTGACGTTTCCGCTAGATAACTGAGGCTGATTTGGGAAAGGCCCGCCCGTGCTGAAAGTGGAACTCGACGCCATCGATCTTCGAATCCTTCGGGAGTTGCAGCGCGATGGCCGGATGACGAATGTCGAATTGTCGGAGCGGGTCGGGATCTCCGCACCGCCATGCCTGCGCCGCGTGCGCAAGCTTGAAGAGGCCGGCGTGATCGAGGGCTATCATGCGCTGGTGAGCGCAACCAAGCTCGGCTACGATCTTGTCGCTTTCTGCATGGTTGGCCTGAAGCACCAGTCCGAAGCCAATCTCAAGGCCTTTTCCGCAGCAACCGACGGCTGGCCGATCGTGCGGCAGGCGTGGATGGTCAATGGCGACAGCGACTTCCTGCTCCATTGCGTTGCGGCCAACCTGACCAAGTTCCAGGATTTCGTCATCGAGGTTCTGACGGCGAACGAGCATGTCGATACGGTTCGCACCATGCTGACGATCCGGCAGGTGAAGAAGCTTGGACTGGTGGAGGTCTGAGAGCCGAGGCTCCTGGCCGGCGACGAACCGCACCAAATTTAGATGTGATTGGCTCTAAGCGCCGTACCAGGCCTTGCGTAGCCAAGTGACGTCACCGATGCGGCGGTACCATTTCTGTCCGCCGCCATTCAACGCTTCCCCCATTTTCGGATGGCCGGCAAAGACGACGATCCGGGCGTCTTCGGGAAGCGACGGATCGCGCAGGAAACTGGCGAGGTTCTTTGGTACGCAGTCATTCTTGAAGCTGACGCACCATTGGCGCGGCCAGTAGCGCAGCTTGCCAGCGCGAAACATATGGTCGCTCAGGAATTGCTGTTCGTGCTCGTAGTCTACGGCGGCCTGCGCAGGATCCGCCAGGTAGTCTTCAAGCACGTCGGCATGGGCGCCGAATTCATAGCGGAAGACGGAACTGTTGCCGACCATCGCGAGGAATGCATCGCGCTTGCGGTTGAGCCAGCGGAAGGGCTTTGTGCGGAAAAGGTCGTCGTCGCGGATGACCAGGAATTCGCCTGGCGCGTCGAACAGGGCATCGAGACTGCCGACGACGACGAGGTCGAGGTCGAGAAAGAGCGTTGGTCCCGACAGACCGGCAAGGTCCCTGGCGAACACCGACAGTTTTCTCCAGCGTGTATCGGTTTCTCCATCGCGCATCTTCAACGCGGGAAGGGGGGCGGTCTCCACTACCGGGTCTAATCCGGTCGTGTCATCGGTAAAGCAGACAAAACGATGCGGGCGCTTCAGGTGGAGTTGCACACCACGGCAGAGATTGTTGACGTATTCGGGGCCGTAAAGCGTGCCCCATTTCATGCAGATGACATTCACCGGAGAGGCAGTGGGCACCGGAAAGGCGGCGGGAGCGGCGGAGCTTGGCGAATTCATGGGCGTGTCTTGTCGCTCTCGATTGATGACGTCTCTGACGGTTCGGCGGCGATTGCCGGCTCAGCCGCCCGCGCGTGAAAGTCGGTCGTAAATGCGCCGTAGGCCTTCTGCTTCGCCTTCAATGGAGAAGGTGCCATGGGCTCTCTCGATTGCACGCCGGCCTGCGGCGTGTCTGCGTTCTTCATCATCCATCAGCAAGCTGGTGGCATTTACCATCGCCGTCGTGCTGATGTCTGCAAGCACAACGCCGGTTTCGTTTTCGCCAACCGCGATCAGTTCCCGGAATGCGCCGACATCGGTTGCTACCACCGGCACGCCCGAGGCCATGGCCTCGAGAGGGGTCAGGCCGAAACCTTCCCAGCGCTGCGGCGCGATGAAGAGATCAAGGGCGCGGTACCAGTCGTTGATATTGGTCTGCTCGCCGACAAACAGAATACGGTCCTGAAGGCCTGCCGTCCGGACCTTGTCCTTCAGGGTGCGTTCGAATTCCGCATGCTTGGCGGTGGCACGTCCGGCGATCACCGCGACCCAGTCCGGCCGCGTTGGCAGAAGTTCGATCATCGCGTCGACGAAAAGGTCGGTGCCCTTCTGGTGACGCACTCGACCGAAGCAACCGACATGCTTTTGCTGCGGGGCAAGGCCAAGGGTCTGCTTGGCTGCAATCTTGTCATCAGCAGGACGGAAACGCTGCTCGTCAATGCCATGCATGACCACCGCGTTAGGGACTGTTAGGTAGCTCGACGTCTTGGCACTTGTCGCCACGACCGCATCCATGCGCGAGACGAGAAATTTGGTCCAGCGGGAATGTTTGCGCTGCGAGGCGGAGGTGAAGACGAGCTTGAGCGGCATCCGGAGAATGTCCCGGAGCACGAGGCCCGGCAGCATCTCGATGTTGCGGCGGGCATGCCATACGCGGACATTGCCGTCTTTCGGCTTCTGCCAGAGCTTCCACAGATCGGCAAACCGGATATGTGGCAGGTGCGCCGGCAAGCCAGGGCCGATCACCGCCACGCGGTGACCGAGCCTGTTTTGAACCGGAACAAGCTGGATGATCGTCGATGTGACGCCCGAAAGACGCTGCTTGAAGTTTGGCGCAATCACGTGGATCTCGGATGGATCCACGTAAGCTATCGGTTCGGGTGCCACATGCCTCTCCTCGGTGCTCAGCCCCACTGAACGGCGAGGATTTCGTAAGCCTTGGAGCCGCCAGGTGCCACGACCTCAATATTGTCGCCGACTTCCTTGCCGATCAGGGCGCGGGCAATCGGCGAAGAGATCGATATGCGGCCGGCCTTAACGTCGGCCTCCTGGTCGCCGACGATCTGGTAGGTCTTTTCTTCGTCGGTGTCCTCATCGACCAGCTTGACGGTGGCACCGAACTTGATCTTCGAGCCGGACATCTTCGACAGGTCGATAACTTCCGCGCGGGCGATCAGGTCTTCCAGTTCACCGACCCGACCTTCGTTGTGGCTCTGGGCTTCCTTGGCCGCGTGATATTCCGCGTTTTCGGAGAGATCGCCATGAGCGCGCGCTTCCGCGATTGCCTCGATGATGCGGGGACGCTCTTCCTGCTGGCGCCAGCGAAGCTCTTCGTTCAGCTTGACGAAGCCGTTCTGCGTCATCGGTACTTTATCTACCATTACCTCTTCCTTTGGTCTTTTTATCCGCGAGCGCGGGCACAAAAGAAAACAGGTTCCGAAGCAAAGCTACGGAACCGTGTCACAAATCAAATTTGAACCAACTATAGCAGATTGCCTGACGCAAATTCCAGACATTTCGACAGGAGGGATTCGGAGGGTGTATTTCCGAATGCAGGATTGCCGCTAAGTGTCTGTGATTAATATGTATATTTAATTTTACTGGAATATGAATGTCGGCTTTGGCCATATCGAAAAGGCAGAGGTTTCGGTTGAGTTGATGCGAAAGTCTCAATTTCAGGCGGTAAAATTTAGCCTTTGCCGCAGCCGTCGATCGGCGTTTTCGCATCAGGCGCGACCAACTCCGCCGTGCCGATGCCTTGACGCAAGCAGGCAGAACATATAGTGAACATGCTTATGAAGAAATCTCTGAAAGAGCGCCTCGCCATTTTGTCGGATGCGGCGAAATACGATGCTTCATGCGCTTCGAGCGGTACGACCCGCCGCGATTCGTCGGCGAGCGGCGGGCTGGGCTCAACGGAAGGCTCGGGTATCTGTCACGCCTATGCGCCGGACGGACGCTGCATTTCGCTCCTGAAGATCCTGCTGACCAATTTCTGCATCTATGATTGCGCCTATTGCATCAACAGGTCATCGAGCAATGTCGAAAGGGCGCGTTTCACGCCGGACGAAGTCGTCTGGCTGACAATCGAATTCTATCGTCGAAACTATATCGAGGGGCTGTTCCTGTCGTCGGGCATCATCCGGTCGTCGGACGACACGATGGGCGAAATGGTACAGATTGCCCGCGACCTGCGCATCAAGCATGGCTTTCGCGGCTATATCCATCTGAAGACGATCCCGGAGGCTTCGGCGCGACTGGTAGAGGAGGCCGGGCTTTATGCCGACCGGCTGTCGATCAATGTCGAACTGCCGACGGATCAGGGCATGCAGCACTATGCGCCGGAAAAACGCCCGGCCGGGATTCGTCGCTCGATGGGCGACCTGCGTCTGAAGATCGAGGCTGCGGGCGAGACGACGCATACCGGCCGGCGCAAGAGGTTCGTCCCCGCCGGCCAGAGTACGCAAATGATCGTCGGTGCCGACGGGGCGAACGATGCGACGATCCTCGGTTCCAGCGCTAGGCTCTACAGCAGTTATTCGCTCAAGCGGGTTTACTACTCGGCTTTCAGCCCCATTCCGGACAGTTCGCGCAATCTTCCGCTGATCAAGCCGCCACTGGTGCGCGAGCATCGGCTCTATCAGGCTGACTGGCTTTACCGATTCTACGGCTTTTCGGTTGAAGAGATCACGTCGGCACGTGCCGACGGCATGCTCGACCTGGAGCTTGATCCGAAGCTCGCCTGGGCGCTCGCCAATCGCCAGGATTTCCCGGTCGATGTGAACACGGCCGATCGGGAGAGCCTGTTGCGCGTGCCGGGTTTCGGCACCAAGACGGTGAAAGCCCTGCTGGCGGCCCGCCAGCATCGCACGGTTCGGCTGGAGGATCTGGCCCGCCTCGGCGTCGTGCTCAAGAAGGTGCGGCCTTTCATTGTTGCCGAAGGTTGGTCGCCGCACAGGACCCTGGAGCGATCCGACCTACGGGCTGTCTTCGCACCGCAGCCCGAACAGTTGTCATTACTCTGATGCCGGTTGTGTCACTGGAGGGGCGCGGCGATTTCGGGGAATGGCGCGATGCGGCGCGGTCTCTTCTGAGCGCGCATGTGCATCCGGATGACGTGCGATGGATCGTTTCAGGCGGGGCGGACGATCTGTTCGGTCGAGATGCCGCCGCGCACAATCAGGGTCAGTATGGTGACCGTGTCCAGGCGTTCAGCGTGCCGCGCGCCTTTGTGGAGGCAGCGAATGCTGCGCTTTGTCATTGCGAGCCGGACCGGTTCGCGTTGCTTTACCGGATTCTCTGGCGGCTGCAGGCCGATCGGTCGCTGCTGGGAGATACAGCCGATCGGGACATTGTGCATTTGCGGGCACTGATCAAGAACGTTCGTCGCGATGCACACAAGATGACCGCTTTCGTGCGGTTTCGCGAGGTTCCCGACCGGCGTGTCGAGGAGCGCCGCTGCTTTGTCGCGTGGTTCGAGCCGGAGCACTACATCGTTGCCCGGACCGCGCCGTTCTTCCAGAGGCGGTTTACCGACATGGACTGGGTCATCGCCACGCCAAAGGGCTCGGCGATCTGGGATGGCCGCAGCTTGGAGATATCGGCGGAATCTGCCGAAAAGCCGCAGGCAGAGGATGCGACGGATGATCTGTGGCGGACTTATTTCGCCAATATCTTCAATCCGGCACGGCTGAAGATCAAAGCCATGCAGGCTGAGATGCCGAAGAAATACTGGAAAAACATGCCGGAGGCCGATCTGATCCCCGGCCTGATCGCCAATGCGGAGCAAAGGGTGGCGGAGATGGCCGCGCGCGAAGCCAGCCAGCCGCCGGCCTTTCATGAAAGGCTGCAAGCCGCATGGCAGGAAAAAGCGGAGGACGAGGATGGCGGGCCCGACGATGCATTTGCCGGCCTGAGGCAGGACGCTGCAACATGTGAGCGCTGCCCGCTGCATTGTCATGCCACCCAGACGGTGTTTGGCGAGGGGCCGATCGATGCTGCCTTGATGTTCGTCGGCGAGCAGCCCGGCGATCAGGAGGATCTGGCCGGCCGCGTGTTCGTCGGGCCGGCCGGCAACGTGTTCGACCATGCGCTGACGTCGGCCGGGATCGTGCGCGAGCAGGCCTATGTGACCAATGCGGTCAAGCATTTCAAATACGAGATGCGCGGCAAGCGCCGTATCCATCAGCGGCCGAATGTCGGAGAAATCGAGCATTGCCGCTGGTGGCTGGCCGGTGAACTTGACATCGTCAAGCCGAAGATCGTGGTCGCCATGGGCGGTAGCGCCTATTTTGCCCTGACCGGCGAACGCAAGGCGCTTGATGAGGTGCGTGGCCATCCTCTTGCGCTCGCCAATGGCCAAATCCTGTTCGTCACGGTGCATCCTTCCTACCTGCTGCGCATCCCGGACGAGGCGCGCAGACGCCAAGAGATTGCGCGTTTTCACTCGGATATGCTGGCCGTGCATAAGGTATTGCGCGCGTGCTGACGCTTGGCGTGCACATCCAGTACCCAATCAGAATGTGTGGCTCTAATGTGCTTGAAGGGCTTTTTCGTCGAGATGCGCGGTGTCGTAGACACGCTTGGCGACCAACGCGAGCAACAGAAGCGTGACCGCCGCAGCGGCGCAACAGACGGCAAAGCCGAGGGCGTAGCTTGCCCGGGCCTCAATGAGCCATTCGGGAGCCGGGCCACCGAGCGCTTGCGCTATCTCGACCGTGCTGGCGAGTGATGACGAAACAGCAAGAGCGGTCTGGCCGTCAAGGCCGGAGAGATCGACGCTGGACATGGCCATGCGGTAGACGAATGTTCCGAGGCTGCCCAGCACGGCAATGCCCAGAGCACCGCCAAACTCGGCGCTTGTTTCAGAAATCGCCGAGGCAGAACCGGCGCGTTCCGGCGGCGCCGTGCCGACGATCAGGCCGGTGGTGGTGAGGATGACCGGCACGAAGCCGAGGCCGATGATCATGCTGGAGAACAGGACGCCGACAAGGCTCGAATGATAGGCGGCGATGGCCATGCAGGCCGCACCGGCCGCGTTGACCACAAGGCCGAGAAGCACGGTTCGAACCGGTCCGAGATGATTGGTGACGCGGTATGCCTGAAAGGACATCACGGTAAAGACCAGCGATGAAGGGATCGACCAAATCGCTGCCTCTAGTGGTGTCAAGCCGATGACCAACTGCAGGTATAAGTTCTGGAAGAGGAAAATGCCGAAGATGAAAAACACGCCCGAGAGGTTCACCAACAGCGAGGCTGTGAAGGCGGGAATCTTGAACAGGGCGAGATCGATCAGCGGGTGGCTGAGGGCTTTTTGACGACGAACGAAGATATAGCCGACCAGCAATCCACTTACGATCGGTATCAACTGGTACGGCATGAAGCCGTCGGCCGCCATTTTCTTGAAGCCGTAGATGATCGGCAGCACGGTCAACAGTGACAGGCCGACGCTGAGCAGATCGATACGGGACGCCTGCTCGTCGCGATATTCCGGCAACAGGAAGGGCGCGGTGGCGAGCAGCAGCGCCATGATCGGTACATTGATCAGGAAAACAGAACCCCAGTGGAAATATTCCAGAAGCACGCCGCCGATCAGCGGGCCGACAAGGCCGCCAAGCGCAAAGGCGGTGCCCCAGATGCTGATGGCGCGATTGCGCTCGCTCTCGTCGCGAAACAGGTTGACGACGAGTGATAGTGTCGAGGGTGCGATGGTCGCGCCGGCAATGCCGAGAAGGGCGCGGGCGACGATCAGCATGTCGGCCGTCGTGGCGAAGGCGGCAAAGGCCGAGGCGGCGGCAAAGAAGAAGGCGCCGATGAGCAGGACCTTGCGGCGACCGATCCGGTCGCCCAGCGTGCCCATCGTCACAAGAAAGCCGGCGACCATGAAGCCGTAGATGTCATTGATCCACAAAAGCTGAGTTGCCGAGGGATCGAGATCGGCGACAATGGCCGGCATGGCGAGAAACAGGACCGAGAGGTCCATCGAATAGATCAGGCAGGCGATCGACAGGATCAGAAGGCCGATCCATTCGCGGCGCGTCGCATGTTCACCGATCCGGTTTGGCACTTCCATGTCGTCTCCCCCAAAGGCTGGCGGAGAGTTCCGCGATTTCTCAGAATTGGCAAGCGTCAAATCCGAACGTACGACAAAACGGCATTGCGCAGGCGTTGTTCAGACCCGTTTCCGTTGGCCGCCGACATAGGCATCCAGGCGCGCCAGGGTTTGCCTTCCACCTTCGACGGCGCCGAACTTGATCGTCGCGTCGCGTGCTTCGGGGCTCGGGAAGATCAGTGTGATGGTAACACGGGTGCGGTCTCCTTCCGGCTGCAGGGTGATGACGCCTTCGAAATGGGCGGGTTCGCCCATCTCGCCGCCGTGCTGATAGGCGATGCGGGTCGGGGGCGTGATGTCCTGGTATCGGATCCAGTTCGGCCAGTCCTTGCCATCCGGGCCATGCATCGTATAGCGCCAGAGACCGCCGACGGCGAAGTCCATCTCATGGGTCTCGTTACGAAACCCGTCCGGCCCCCACCACTGGTCTATATGGCCGGGCTCGGTGAACATCGTGAAAACGAGATCGATCGGCGCGCCGACGAGGCGGTCGACCTCTATGATGCGGGATGGGTCCAGTTCGAGGGGCATGTCACAGCGCTCCCGCGTGCTGGTCGAGCACCTGTTCAAGGCGGTCGAAATTCTGTTCGTTGGCCGCGGTGATGAATTTTTCGAGTGCGCGATTTTCCTCCGTCGGCTCGAACAGCATGCGCCAATGGAGCCGCGTGCCGTTGCTTTCCGGCGAAAAGGTCATTTCCATCGTGTAGATGTGCATCGGCTCGTGATGCAGGAAGGCGATACGGCGGGCCGGGACGATTTCCTTGAAGGTCGAATGGTTGTCGAAATCGGTGCCGTCGGACGCGGTCATGGTGATGCGCCAACTGCCACCTTCACGGAAATCGAATTCGTCGATCCGGTTGGTGAAATCATGCGGTCCCCACCAATGCTTGAGCTTTTCGGGGTCGGCAAAGGCATTGAACAGCGTGGACGGATCGACGGCAAACAGCCGATTGTTGAGGATTTCCATCTTCTCAGTCATTTTTGTCCTCCTGGTGGTCGTGGTCTGCCTGAAGCGTGGCGAGATAGTCCTCCAGCCGGTCGAGGCGGTGTTCCCAAAGCGTGCGATAATCGCCGAGCCAGCCATCAACG
This sequence comes from Rhizobium sp. PDO1-076, assembly GCF_000247475.1. Classification (GTDB taxonomy): domain Bacteria; phylum Pseudomonadota; class Alphaproteobacteria; order Rhizobiales; family Rhizobiaceae; genus Allorhizobium. The sequence continues at coordinate 63,898 of NZ_AHZC01000430.1, forward strand.
GCCTTCAAGGGTTCCGGTTCAAGCCGGCACGGGCGCCACTGGGCGGTGCGCCCGCGTGAGATCAGCCGGGCGCGCTCCAGAACCTTCAGATGCTTGGAGACGGCCGGCAGGCTGATGTCGAACGGAGCCGCCAGTTCGTTGACTGTCGCCTCGCCCTTTGACAGGCGCGCCAGGATCGCCCGGCGTGTGGGATCGGCCAGGGCGAAGAGCGTTTCTGAGAGCGGGTCCAGCGACATTGATTATCCGATTGGTTAATTAACCGATTGGATAAATAGTACTGCAAGCAGATCAAGTCAAGTCAAGTCAAGGCTACGGCTCCAGCGCGAAGCATTGGCTGTTTCAGGCCGCACGGGGCGTGATGGCGTTGAGTTCGCTGGAGATGATGCGTCGGCGCTCCATCAGATCAAAATCCGCCTGAAGGCCGAGAAAATAGCCCTCGCTAGTGCCGAAATAGCGTGCGAGGCGAAGGTCTGTGTCGGCTGTAATCGCCCGTTTGCCGAGAATGATCTCGTTGATCCTTCGCGGAGAAACGCCAAGCGCGCGGGCCAAGGCATTCTGGCTCAGCTTGATTGGTTTCATGAACTCTTCGGCCAGGATTTCTCCGGGTGTCGGGTTCTGAAGCAGTTCGTCATCACTCGTGATAGTCGACGATCTCGACATTCTCTGCACCTCCGTCTTTCCAGATAAAGCAGATCCGCCACCGGTCATTGATGCGGACGCTGTGCTGGCCCGAGCGATTGCCGCGCAATAGCTCCAGTCGATTTCCTGGCGGTACCTTCAGGTCGGAAAGTACCCTCGATTGATTGATCATGCGCAACTTGCGAAGCGCCACGGCCTGCATGTCCGAGGGAAGCTTTCGGCTTCGGCGCCCGGACCAAACAAGACTGGTTTCTGCGTCAGCAAAACTCCGGATCATGGGCTATCATAACGAAACAAGCCCCATAACGCAACGCGTTATGGGGCTTGTTCAGATGACGCCGGTCTGTCCGCTCAGAAGTAGCTCTGCAGCGGACGAACCTCGAGCTGGCCCTTCTTCAAGGCCCGGATCGCTTCGGCGGCAGCAAGTGCACCGGCCATAGTGGTATAGTAGGGCACCTTCTGCATCAGGGCGGCGCGGCGCAGCGACTTGGAATCCGAGATCGCCTTGTTGCCATCGGTCGTGTTGATGACCAACTGGACCTGGCGGTTGCGGATGGCGTCCTCGATATGTGGGCGGCCTTCCAGCACCTTGTTGATCTTGATCGCCGGAATGTCGTTTTCGGCGAGGAAGCGCTGGGTACCGCCGGTGGCCATGACCTTGAAGCCGATCTGGGTCAGGATCATGATGGCCGGAAGAACGCGGGCCTTGTCCTCGTCACGGACCGAGACGAAGACGGTTCCGTCGCGCGGCAGTTCGACGCTGGCGCCGAGCTGGCTCTTGGCAAAGGCGAGCGCGAAATCGGTGTCGAGGCCGATGACTTCGCCGGTCGAGCGCATTTCCGGACCGAGCAGCGTATCGACGCCGGGGAAGCGGGCGAAGGGGAAGACCGCTTCCTTGACAGCGATGTGCTTCAGATTGCGCGGGTCAGGCTTTTCGCCATAGGCGGCGATCGCTACATCGAGCTTTTCGCCGGTCATGATGCGGGCGGCGATCTTGGCGATCGGCGCACCGATGGTCTTGGCGACGAAGGGCACGGTGCGCGAGGCGCGCGGATTGACTTCGAGCACGTAGATCACGTCGTCCTTGATGGCGTACTGAACGTTCATCAGGCCGCCGACATTGAGCGCCTTGGCCATGGCGGCTGTCTGGCGTTCCAGTTCGTCGAGCATTTCCTTGGACAACGAGCGCGACGGCAGCGAGCAGGCACTGTCGCCCGAATGGATGCCGGCTTCCTCGATATGCTCCATGATGCCCGAGACGAAGACATTCTCGCCGTCGCAGAGCGCATCGACATCGACTTCGATGGCATTGGTCAGGTAGCTGTCGAACAGCAGCGGGTTCTTGCCGAGCAGGGTGTTGATCTGGCCGGTCTTGTCGTTCGGATAACGCTGCTTGATGTCTTCCGGAACGAGGCCCGGAACGGTGTCGAGCAGATAGCTCTGCAGCATGCTCTCATTGTGGATGATCTGCATGGCGCGGCCGCCGAGCACGTAGGATGGGCGCACGACCAGCGGGAAGCCGATCTCGGTTGCGACCAGGCGGGCCTGCTCGACCGAATAGGCGATGCCGTTGTTCGGCTGGTTGAGGTCGAGCTTCATCAAAAGCTTCTGGAAGCGGTCGCGGTCTTCGGCAAGGTCGATCATGTCCGGCGCGGTGCCGAGGATCGGGATGCCGTTCTTTTCCAGCGCTTCGGCAAGCTTCAGCGGGGTCTGGCCGCCGAACTGGACGATGACGCCGACGACTTCGCCCTTTTCCTGCTCGGCACGGAGGATCTCGATCACGTCTTCGGCCGTCAGTGGCTCGAAATAGAGCCGGTCGGAGGTGTCATAGTCGGTCGACACGGTTTCCGGGTTGCAGTTGATCATGATCGCTTCAAAGCCGGCATCCTTGAGCGCGAAGGCGGCATGGCAGCAGCAATAGTCGAATTCGATGCCCTGGCCGATCCGGTTCGGGCCGCCGCCGAGGATGACGACCTTCTTGCGGTCGGACACCTGGGCTTCGGAGCGCAGTTCGCCGACGAAGGGCGTCTCGTAAGTCGAGTACATATAGGCGGTCGGCGAGGCGAATTCGGCAGCGCAGGTGTCGATACGCTTGAAGACCGGGCGGACGTTTAGGCCGTTGCGCAGTTCGGCGACTTCCTTCGGGCGCTTGCCGGAAAGCGAGGCGAGGCGGGCATCGGAGAAGCCCATGGCCTTGAGGGTGCGCAGGTTTTCGGCGTCTGTCGGCAGACCGTGTTCGCGTACGCGGGCTTCCATGTCGATGATCGCCTTGAACTGGGCGATGAACCAGGGGTCGATCTTGGAGCCGTCATGCACCTCCTTTTCGGTCATGCCGAAACGCAGAGCCTGGGCGACCATGCGCAGGCGGTCCGGGGTCGGCGTGCCGATGGCGGCGCGGATGGCGTTCTTGTCGTCGCCACTGGTGCCATTGCCTTCGACGCCGGGGATCTCGATCTCGTCGAGACCGGTCAGGCCGGTTTCGAGGCCGCGCAGAGCCTTTTGCAGCGATTCGGCAAAGGTGCGGCCGATGGCCATGACTTCACCGACCGACTTCATGGCGGTGGTCAGGACCGGCGAGGCGCCCGGGAACTTTTCGAAGGCGAAACGCGGGATCTTGGTGACGACGTAATCGATCGACGGTTCGAACGATGCCGGGGTCGCGCCGCCGGTGATGTCGTTGTCGAGTTCGTCCAGCGTGTAGCCGACGGCGAGCTTGGCGGCGACCTTGGCGATCGGGAAGCCGGTGGCCTTTGATGCCAGAGCAGACGAGCGCGAGACGCGCGGATTCATTTCGATGACGACCAGGCGGCCATCGGCCGGGTTGACGGCGAACTGCACGTTCGAGCCGCCGGTCTCGACGCCGATCTCGCGGAGAACCGCGATCGAGGCGTTGCGCATGATCTGGTATTCCTTGTCCGTCAGGGTCAAGGCAGGCGCGACCGTGATCGAGTCACCCGTGTGCACGCCCATCGGGTCGATGTTTTCGATCGAGCAGATGATGATGCAGTTGTCCGCCTTGTCGCGGACGACTTCCATTTCATATTCCTTCCAACCGAGAACAGATTCCTCGATCAGGACTTCGGTCGTCGGGGAGGCGTCGAGGCCGGAATTGATGATCTCGTAAAATTCGGAGCGGTTGTAGGCAATGCCCCCGCCGGTGCCGCCCATGGTGAAGGAGGGGCGGATGATTGCCGGCAGGCCGACGACGTCGAGCGCCTGGGCGGCAATTGCCATGGCATGGCTCATGTAGCGCTGCTTGCGGTCGGTCTCGCCGAGGTTCCACTGGTTTTCCAGCTCGTCGAGCGCCTTGTCGAGGTCTGCGCCTGACAGCTTCGTCTTGATCTCGGCGCGGGCAGCCTCATGGGTCTTGCGGTCGGTGTCCTTGATTTCGGTCGCGTTGGCCAGCATCGACTTCGGCGTTTCCAGCCCGATGCGGGTCATGGCCTCGCGGAACAGGGCGCGGTCTTCGGCCATGTCGATTGCGGCCGGCTTTGCGCCGATCATCTCGACATTGTAGCGGTCGAGCACCCCCATTCTCTTGAGGGACAGCGCGGTATTCAGCGCCGTCTGGCCGCCCATGGTCGGCAGCAGCGCGTCCGGGCGCTCCTTGGCGATGATCTTGGCGACGACTTCCGGCGTGATCGGCTCGACATAGGTTGCGTCGGCAAGGCCCGGATCGGTCATGATGGTGGCCGGGTTGGAATTGACCAGAATGACCCGGTAACCCTCTTCCTTCAGCGCCTTGACGGCCTGGGTGCCGGAATAGTCGAATTCGCATGCCTGGCCAATGACAATCGGACCAGCGCCGATGATGAGGATGGACTTGATATCTTGGCGCTTGGGCATGGCTCTATCCGTTCTGTGACCTGCGCGAAAAACCGGCCAAGGTGATCAGGTCACCGGCCGGGCGCAGATAGATGGTCTTTTCAGGCTAGAAGCGGCTTATAGGGAAATGTACCGGCGGAAGGAACCCCAAAACGCAGTGCATCGACACATTTTTCGGGGATCTCCGGTTCTATTTTGCGCCGACGGGTCGGTGCGTGGGAGACCACCCTCAAACTTGTCAGTGGCAGTAAAGGCTTGCTTTACCGCCACTGAAGCAAAGTCGTGCAGCCACCAGCAACCACGGCCTCGGGACGGAGCCATGACAACAGAAGAAAACACGAGGGCTCCGGCGAAATCACTTCAGTGGCTGGCGGCGGTCATCGCTGTATTTGCTGCAATGATTCTCGGGGCGGTGTGGTTGGGGAACCTGGAAACGGGTACGCTTAAATGGACCAACACCGATTTTTCGAACTACTGGATTGCCTCGCGTCTCGTGCTGGAGGGAGAGGTGCTTGATCTGTTCACTGGTCAGGACAATTATTTCCGCCATATGCTCGCAGCATTCGGGGAGGACTACCCCTGGCACAACTGGAGCTATCCACCGTCTTTTCTTCTAATGATCTGGCCGCTTGGCCTGTTGCCGCATGCCACGTCCATGGTGATCTTTCTCGCTCTGACGGCGATTGTCTTCCTGCACAGCGTTTCTGTTTTCGAGAGGCGAATTGCGCCACCCGTTGCCGCACTTCTCGTCGCATTCATCATCTGCAATCTTGTGCTGGCGCAGAATGGTTTCCTCATGGCTGCGCTGATGCTGTACGGATTGGGCCTTAGAGACCGGTCGCCGATATGGGCGGGTATCGCTTTTGGACTGTTGACGGTAAAGCCGCAGCTCGGGATTCTCGTTCCAATCGTGTTGTTGTTCGGGAGCAACTGGGTGGTCATCGGTTCCGCTGCGATCACGGCACTTCTGCTTGCCGCGACTTCGGTCCTGCTTTTCGGAATCGACAGCTGGCGAGGATATGCCCAGTTCAATCTGCCCTATCAGGCGAGCGTGATGACGGATTTTTCAGGGACTTTTCTGTTCATGATGCCGTCCTTGTTCGGTTCCCTGCGCAGCCTCGGAATTGATTCAGCGGTTGCGATGAAACTTCACCTCGTGTTCGCCTCCGTGGCGTTCATCCTGTTCCTGATCGGCCTCGTTCGTTTGAAGGATGCTTTCGCGAGAAGCCTGCTACTGCTTGTCGCGAGCTTCCTGATTTCGCCCTACAGTCTGGTCTACGATATGGGCGCCCTGTCGGCGGTTGCGGCGATAGGAGTTTATCGAAGTGAGCCACCCTGGGCGCGGCACGCTCTTCACACGCGGCTGCTACGCGGCGTGGCACTGCTGCCAATCTTGCATTTTGTCCTCAGCGCGTCGTTCGGGTTGCCGATCGCTCCGCTTTTTCTCGGCGCGACCCTGTTGATACTGGTCTGGCCGCATCGTCCTGCGGGCTGATGAGCCGGTGTCACATTGTCATTACATCGCGCTGGTAGCGCCGCCTCATTCAACGAGAGGCGCGCCATGACCATCGAGATTCTACCGGACCACCTGCGGCCCTGCTCAAGTCACTTCCGCGACGGAGTGCCCAGCCACCTGGGTCGTCGATATGACAGCTCGGGGCGGTTCCTGACGGAGCGGGGCAATACGGTGGTCTGCCATCTGGCTTCCGGATCGGAAAGCGAGAGGGCAATCGCCGCGGCGCGGCAGCGCTATCTGGAAACCGCCGAAGCGCAAAACCTTGCTTTCACCGCTGAGACCAGCCTGCACATGACCCTGTTCAAGGGCATCATCGACAGCCGTCGGGAACGGCCTTTCTGGGCGCATGACGTGCCTGTCGAGACCCCGGTCGACGACATGACGGCAATCTTCATCGATCGGCTGGCAGGGTTCGAGCCGGGGCCGGTGTTTCAGATGGAGGTCACACACGCGACGCCCCTCGGTCTGGTTCTCGATGGCGTGTCGATGAAAGATCGTGCAGCACTGAAGGCTTGGCGCGACCGTCTCTCCGACCTCTTGGGCTACCGGCATCCAGACCACGACGCTTACGTGTTTCACATCACTTTCGCCTATATGCTGCGATATTTCGACGATGCCGAAATTCTGCGCTGGCAGCCGTTTCTGGATCAGATCGTCGCTGACATCCGGCAACGTGCCCCGATCATCGAGCTCAAGGCGCCGGCCTTCTGCGCCTTCGACGACATGAACCATTTCGAGGAATTGCTGGTGTTTTCTCCTGAGACACTGACCCCCGCCGTCTGAGGCTTCCTGACTTTTGGCCATAGGGGGACATCTTTGCAGATCCTCATTTCGCGCCACCTGTCTGACCGCCACTAACCGCTAGTCAGCCCCGGTACGACCAGGACCTTGACCTCGCCTGGTGCCGGTGGATGGGAAACGACCCGGGCTGCCTCGTCGAGCGACACCTTTCGCGAGATCAGCTTGTCGATCTCGATCGCGCCCGATGCGACCAGATCGGCTGCGCGGCGGTGGACGAAGGGATTGATGAAGGAGCCCAGGACGCGCAGTTCGCGAAACAGGATGTCGAAGGGCTCGATCTCGACCTTTGCCCCCTGTGGCATAACGCCGAGGATGACAACGGTACCGCCGGCTTTTGCCAGGCGGAACGATTGCTGGACGGTTTCTGCGACACCGGCACATTCGATGACGACGTCGACACCGCCGGGCACCAGGCCATCCGGCCCGGCGATCTGATCGATGATGTCAGCTGCGGTTGGATCGACGCTTGCCGTGGCGCCGAGATCCTCGGCGAGCCTGCGACGCGACGCCTGACGGGTTGAAAGGATCACCGTGGTTGCGCCGGCCAGTTTCGCCAGTTGCACCGTCAGCAGGCCGATGACGCCACCGCCGAGCACGATGACGGAGGCGCCGGCCTTGATACCGGCAATATCGATGCCATGCAGGCAGCAGGCGAGCGGTTCGCAGAAGGCGCCATGCATCGGGTCGAGGCCGGCCGGCAGGAGGAACGCCTGCTTTTGTGGAACCAGAACGTAGTCGGCAAAGCCGCCGTCCCGATGAATGCCGATGGCCTGCAGATTGCGGCAGAGATTGACGCGTCCGGCGGTGCATTGCGGGCAGCGGCCACAGGCGATGTTGGGATCGCCGGTGACACGATCTCCGACGGAAAAGCCGGTCACGGTCGTGCCTGTGGCTTCGATGATGCCGCCGAATTCATGTCCGAGCGTGACGGGAGGGGTGGAGGGAAATTCGCCGTGAAAGAGATGCCGATCGGTGCCGCAGACGCCGCAGGCCTCGACCCTGACAAGAAGGTCATCCGGTCCGGGGATCGGCCGGTCGATCTCGCGGACGAACAATTGGCCGACGCCCTCCAGTCGCATGGCCTTCATGGGTCACTCCTCCCAAAGTGATTCAGTCTTGTCGGCGCGATAGTGGCACGGGCACCCGCGGCGGGCCAGCGTCTTCGCCGAGGCTCGATGCGCGTAGGATAGCCGTTCTGAGAAATTTGTTCGACCTTGGCGCTGCGTGCCCTAGATGGTCAGCGGACAGATGAAACCGGAAGCCATTGATGATCACCGTTCACTATCTCGACAATTCCCGCGCACATCGCATTCTCTGGCTGCTGGAGGAACTGGGCCTCGCATACGAGGTGAAAACCTACAAACGTACATCCGAATATCGAGCTCCCGACAACCTGAAGGCGGTCCATCCGCTCGGAAAATCGCCGGTGATCGTCGACAATGGCAAAGTGATCGCCGAGAGCGGTGCGATCATGGACTACCTGATCGAGACCTATGACGGGAAGAAACTGCTGCCGCCCGCGGGCACGGACGAGTACCTGCGGTATCGTTACTGGATGCATTATGCTGAAGGCTCGGCGATGCCGCTTCTGGTGATGAAACTGGTCTTCGCTCGCATTCCGGGCCAGGTGCCATTCTTTATCAGGCCGGTGGCACGGATGATTTCGGACGGGGTGCGCCGCAAGCTGATCGATCCGCAAATGGCCGATCATCTGGCGCTGTGGACGTCAGAACTTGCTCGCGATGGCTGGTTTGCCGGCCGGCAGTTTTCGGCGGCCGACATCGCCATGAGCTTTCCGGTCGAAGGGGCAATGAGCGCGATCGGGCACGAACGAGACACCATAGTGCTCAGGCAATGGATGGAAGCGATCCGGGCCCGGCCTGCCTACCAGCGCGCCCTGACGCGCGGCGGCGAATATCGCTACGCGAAAAGCTAATCCGCAATGGCGTGATGGAACGCTTTATCCTAATGTGACGTTGAGTAGGCGAATTGAAGCCTTGGAGGGGACAGCATGGAATGGAAGGGCCGACGCCAATCGGACAATATCGAGGATCGCCGCGGCAATTCCTCCGGCGGCGGCGGATTGGGGCGCAATCCCTTCGGCCGCTCGGGGATCCAGATCCCCATGGGCGGCAGGCGCGGTGGCGGCCTGAGCTTCGGCATGATCATCTTCCTGGTCGTAGTTTACTTCATCCTCAAGGCCATGGGCATCGACATGCTGCAGGTTCTGGGCGAGGGCAACATGTCCGGCTCCGGCTCGGGCTATGAACAACAGGTCGGTGAGGCTCCGTCGGGGCCGGCCAACGATGAAATGACCGCCTTTGTCCGCACGGTGCTTGCGGAAACCGAGACGACCTGGGACGGAATCTTCAAGGCGTCCGGCGAGACCTATCAGAAGCCGACGATGGTATTGTTCGATGGCGGAACAAGTTCTGCCTGCGGTCAGGCATCGTCTGCGACCGGTCCGTTTTATTGCCCCGGCGACAGGAAGGTCTATCTCGACACGTCCTTCTTCCGCCAGCTTGAGCAGCAGTTCGATGCGGCCGGCGATTTCGCCCAGGCCTATGTGATAGCGCACGAGGTCGGCCATCATGTGCAGAACCTCACCGGGGTTCTGCCGGAGTTCAATCGCCAGCGCCAGGCAATGGGTGAGCGCGAAGCCAACCAGATGTCGGTGCGCGTCGAATTGCAGGCGGATTGTTATGCCGGGATCTGGGCGAAGAGCGCCGACAAGGAAGGCATCCTCTCGGCCGGCGATCTGCAAGAGGCGCTGAATGCCGCCCAGCAGATCGGTGACGACACGCTGCAGAAGCGCAGCCAGGGTTATGTCGTGCCCGATGCCTTCAACCACGGCACATCGGCGCAGCGGATGAAATGGTTCAAGCGGGGTTACGACAGCGGCAGCGTCGGGTCCTGCGACACGTTTTCAGGAAATATCTAAGGTTTTTTCTGATGTAGATCGGCGTTCAGACCTTGTTCGCAAGCCTGAACGCCGATTTTTGTTTCTCAAGTCCCGGCGATATGCGGGTCAGCCAATCAGTTGAGCCGTACCCCAGAGACCGATGGCGAATACCGTGTGCGCCACCAGATTGAGGGCGCGCACCTTTGTGGGATTGGGCGTCTTCGACGCGGCCCAGCCGATACCGAGGCCTGGCTGCAGCAGGAACCAGCCCGCGCCGACAGTCAGGATGCCGAGGATCCAGGCGGGCAGGAAGGTGGGATTTGCAAACCAGACCGGCCCAACCAGAACCGCCAGTAGAATACCGTAGAGGATGCCGACGGCATAGTGGCTGATCCAGCCCAATGTCAGTTCATGCGCGTAGGGTTCGGCATTGGCAATATTGTCGTGGAAGACCTTGCCGTTTTTCAGGTGCCAGAACCAGCGACCGACCGGCGCCCAATTGGCTTTCGACTGGCCAAATACGCGCCACAGGACAATCGCCCAGATGTCCATCAATGCTGTTGCGCCCGCACCGATGATCACGCCGCGCCAGATCAGTTCAAACATGAGATGCCGTTCTTGAAGGAGGAAACACGCCGCACATTAAACGCTGCCTCCGGGGAAACGGAAGAGGGTGTCGGATATTCCCCAAGGAAAGGTGCGTCGATCACGACCGGGTTCGGTCTTCCCCGACTGCTGTCTTCCGCTTCGCGCCATCAGCAGTCATTGACCAGCGTTTGGTGACGACCGATCTTTCAGTTTTTCAGCCCATTTAGAGGCTAGATAGAAAATTACCGCACCTACTCCAAAACCTAGCCACTTGTTGATCAGGTATGCAACGATAGGCAGACAGATCGCGCTGGAAATAGTGATGCTTGAAACAAACGCTGAGACCGAAAGCTGACGCCAGATCATCATGAAGATCGCAATGGTTGCCCACATCACAGCGACAAGCCCATAGGGTCCCAACGCTTGAACATAATGTCTTGCGCCAATTCCAGTTGCCGCGACCGCCAGAGCAACAAGCAGAGTAAAAGCAAATCGACTCATTACACTCTCCGCAAAATTCGTTCGCGAAGGATAGCGGAGCTTGTTCTGGCAACCTCTTAATTTCCCAACGCAAATGCAATGTTGTTTTGTTTGTCTGAAGTCCGCTGCGGGCCAAATCCGGCCGCATCGTCTTGCCGCGCTGGTTACTTCTCGCTGTCGAGATGGGCCATCTGCGCCTCGGCATAACGGCTGCCGGCGGCGGAGCCTTTCGGAACGGCCGCCTCGATCTCGGCGAGGTCTCCGGCCGTGAGCGTAAAGGCGGCTGAGCCGAGCGCTTCCGCGAGGCGGTCGCGGCGGCGGGCGCCGATCAGCGGCATGATGTCATCGCCCTGAGCCATGACCCAGGCAATGGCAGCCTGGGCAGTGGTCATGCCCTTGGCGGTGGCAACCTTGCTGAGCGCTTCGGCCAGCGCCAGGTTGCGGGCTTCGTTGTCACCCTGGAAGCGCGGGCCATGGGAACGGAAGTCTCCGGCGACATTGCCCTTTGAAGGCTGCCAATGGCCGGAAATCAGGCCGCGCGACAGGACGCCATAGGCGGTGATACCGATGCCGAGTTCGCGGCAGGCCGGCAGGATCTTGTCTTCGAGGGTGCGCGAGACGAGCGAATACTCGATCTGCAGGTCGGCGATCGGATGGACCGCCGCCGCCCGCCGGATGGTCTCTGCGCCGACCTCCGACAGGCCGATATGGCGCACATAGCCGGCCTTGACCATGTCGGCCACCGCGCCGATCGTATCTTCGATCGGTACGTTGGGATCGAGGCGCGCCGGGCGGTAGATGTCGATGTAATCGGTGCCGAGGCGCTGGAGCGTGTAGGAGAGGGCGGTTTTTACGGCAGAGGGCCGGCCATCGAAGCCGATCCAGTTGCCGCCGGGATCACGCTGTGCGCCGAACTTGACGCTGAGCAGCGCCTTGTCACGCTTGCCGCCTTTCAGCGCCTCGCAGAGCAGTATCTCGTTGTGGCCCATGCCATAGAAGTCGCCGGTGTCGAACAGCGTCATCCCGGCTTCAAGCGCGGCGGCGATGGTCGCCAGGCTCTCGCTGCGGTCCGAGGGACCGTACATGCCGGACATGCCCATGCAACCCAGTCCAAAGCGCGAGGCTTCCGGGCCGGTCTTTCCAAGTTTCATCATTTGCATTGTCATTCTCCCGTCTTCGCCAGCTGCAGCGGCGCGGCTGGCGTTGGGATGCTTTTATCTCGATGCTCTTTGTGCGATAATCCGTTCGTTAGCGTACAGGTTGTTTGGAAATCAGAACAATGAGTGATCTGCCCCTGGCCGAACTCGATGCTTTCGCCGCGATCGCAAAGCTGCGCAGCTTTCGTGCGGCGGGAAAGCAGCGCGGTGTTTCCGCGTCCTCGCTCAGCGAAGCAATGCGGCGGCTAGAGGGGCGGCTCGGCGTTCGGCTTCTCAATCGCACGACGCGCAGCGTGACACTGACCGATGCGGGGCAACGGCTGCTCGATCGTCTGGCTCCGACGCTGGGCGAGATCGAGGCGGCGCTCGACGGGCTGAACAGTGTCCGCGACCGGCCGGCGGGTCGGCTGCGGTTGAATGTTCCAGGTATCGTCGCGCGCTGCGTGCTGCCGGACATCGCCTGCCGGTTCCTCAAGCTCTATCCGGAGATCGTGCTGGAAGTGACGAGCAATGATGCGCTGGTCGATGTGCTGGCGCAGGGCTTCGATGCCGGTATCCGCTACGAAGAATCCTTGCAGCAGGACATGATTGCGCTTCCCATCGGACCACGCAGCCAGCGTTATGTCGGAGCCGCATCGCCTGGCTACATCGCGCTGCACGGCGCGCCGCAGCATCCGCGCGAGCTTGTCGATCATCCCGCCATCCTGCACCGCTTTGCCAGCGGTCGCATGCAGGCATGGGCCTTCGAACGGGGTGAAGAGACAGTGTCGGTCACGCCGGTGGGGCGGATGATTGCCGATTCGATCGACATGGAGATCGCCGCGGCCAAGGCGGGGCTAGGGATGATTTTCACGTTCGAGGACTTCCTGCGGGATGCGCTCGCCTCGGGTGATCTTGTGCAGGTCTTGCCGGAATGGGAGGAATCGTTTTCCGGGCCGTTCCTCTACTACCACAGCCGCAAATACATGCCGGCGCCGCTTCGTGCCTTTGTCGATTTTGTCCGTGCCGAGGGAAGAGGGGCCGAGGGGCGAGGAGCCGAGTAGTCCTGACATTTCTCGACGCTGGGAACAAAGCAGCAATGCCGCCGGACCGGGATGGCCCGATCCATGCGGCATTGTTTTGGCTATGTCGATTTTACCAGTCCTTGCCGTTGCGAACTATGGTTGGCAATCTCACCACGTATATTTGAGCGTGCCGACAATCTTGCGGCGGTCACCGTAATATTCCGTGCCGTAGTAGGAGGAGGCGACATATTTCTTGTCGAACAGGTTCGTGGCGTTGACCGACAGGGTCACGTCCTTCGTGACCTTGTAGGAGGCCATGGCGTCGAACAGCGCATATCCGCCGACTGATACGGTGTTGGCGTCGTCGCCGTAGGACTGGCCGATATAACGTACGCCGCCGCCGACGGTCAGGTCGCCACGCTCGCCGTCTCCCAGGAACGTATAGTCGAGCCAGGCCGATGCCAGGTGGCGAGGGACGCGTTGCGGCCTGTTGCCGATATTGCCGCTGGTCGAGCCGGCTTCCTGGATCTCCGCGTCCCAATAGGAATAGGCCAGCGTCAGGTTGAGGTTATCGGCAATTGCAGCCTTGCCCTCGAGCTCGAGGCCACGGACGCCAACCTTGCCGATCTGCCTTTGCACTGTCGGACTGACATTGCTTGGCACGTTGGTCTGGGTCAGGTCGAAGAGCGCGGCGGTGAACAGTCCATCGAAACCTTCCGGCTTATATTTGACGCCCACTTCATACTGCTCGCCTTTTTGAGGCTTGAGCGTGCCTTCGAGGGCATATCCGTTGCCGGTCGGCGTCACCAGCGGCTGGAAGCTCTCCGAATAGTTGGCATAGGCGGCGAAATCCGGGGTGAACTTGTAGGTCAGGCCGGCCCGTTTGGTGAAGGCGGATGCCGTATCGTCGTCCTGCAAACCCGTGTTGAAATAGTCCGCGACCGTGTTCACATGATCCCAGCGCCCGCCAAGCGTGACAATCCAGCGATCGTCGAAGGTCAATTGCTCCTGGGCATAGATGCCCAGCGCCTTTTGTCTGACTTTCCAGTCCACCCAGGGGTCGGAGCCGGGGTCAATGCAGGAGAGACCGCAATAGGTCGGGTTGTTGATGTCGATGCCGTCGGCCGTGCCGTAGAAGATCTCTTCAACGGTGTTGTCGTCGGTGTAGTCGACGCCGAGCAATGTCTTGCTTTCGATCCCGTTCCAGCTGGCGTCGTATTGCAGCTGGTTATCGAAGGCATAGCGGTTCGACATGCCATCGACGGAATACGCCGTGCGGTCGGCAGTCGGGTCGGTCGATGCACCATAGATCTCGGCATAGTCGAGGCTCAGATGCGTGTAGCGGGCGTTCGAGCGGAAGGTCAGGTTCTCGTTGAATTCGTGCTCGAACTGGTAGCCGATATCGGCCTGCTCGGTGTTGAAGCGGTTGAAGTCAGGCTCGCCGAGGAATGTATCGATGTCGATGTCGATGTCGATGTCGGTACCGGTACCGGCTGGGAAACCGCGCGCACCTGTTCCATTGCGCTTGTAGTAGTCGGTCAGAATGGTCAGCGACGTGCCTTCCTGCGGCTTGATGGTCAGTGCCGGCGCGACGTAAATGCGATCATCCTTGGAATAATCCCACCCGAGGTCGCCGTCTTTCAGAAGCGTGGTGAGCCGGTAGCTCCAGACGCCGTCGGCGTCGAGCGGTCCGCCGATGTCGGCACCAATCTCCTTGGTTCCGTCGCCGTAGGAGGTGTAGACCTCGCCATGCTTTTCGTCCTGCGGGCGTTTGGTGATAGCGTTGACCAGGCCTCCGGGGCCGTTGAGGCCGAAAAGTGTCGATGTCGATCCTTTCAACACCTCGACGCGTTGAAGCCCGTAGGGCTCGAGACGGCTGGCGGTGAACCATGCGGGAATGCGCGCGGCCAGGCCGTCGCGATAGGTGCCGAGCGTCGTCTGATCGAAACCGCGGATACGGATGTAGTCGTAGCGATCATCGCTGCCGAATTCATCGGTGAAGACGCTGGACGTGTAGGCAACCGCCTGCTGCAGGCTGTCGACATGGCGCTGCTCCAGTTCCTTCTGGGTGATCACCGAGACCGAGGCCGGAACGTCGATGACCGGGGTATCGGTCTTGGTGCCGGTTGCAGAGTTCTTGCCGACGATCGTGGCGTCCGGACCGACGGCACGATCCGATTTGCCATCGACGACGATCGTTTGCAGCTGGGTCGCATCCTCCGTGACGCTGTCCTGTGCCCCGGCGGCGCCTGCAATTGCCAGTGAAACCGTCACCATGGCGCTGCTCGCAATCAAGTGTCTTGCGAACATCTGCAGCCCTGCCTGTCTACCCACCATCATTTCATTCCTTGCTGATCACGTGTCTACCGAGGCTGGCATCCCGATCCAGCTCCGTTGGCGCGAAGCTATTCAAACAGGATAAAATGAGTCAAGTTAAAACTCACGCGTTCGTGACTTGTTGGGCGGGTATGTCCCGGCGAGGGCGAGGGCGTGGGCAGGAGCCAGGCATCAATCAGATTGATGATCCGACCAATAATATTTCTTGATCTGTTTTTAGGCTTGCAGTCTAAAATTTCATCAATTAGTCAAGGTCAAGCGCCGCTCGCCAGCCAAAACTGGAAGCGGCTTTTTTCGTCTTGGATATCTGTCATGCAACAATTCGTCCGATCCCTTGCGGCCCACGATGCCGGCGGTAGCTGGAGCTCGCATTTCCGTGCGACGTTCGCGCTCGGGATTCCGCTGATCGGGTCTCAGCTGGCACAGTTGGCCATCCACACGACCGATGTGGTGATCGTCGGCCAGCTCGGCGCCCAGGCGCTGGCGGCCATGGTGCTTGCCGGACAGTTCTTTTTCACCATCTTCGTCTTCGGTTCCGGCTTTTCGATTGCGGTCGTGCCGATGGTGGCGCAGGCCTATGGCCGCGGCGACGTCGTCTCCGTGCGTCGTTCGATCCGCATGGGCATGTGGGTGTCGATCCTCTATACGCTGCTGACGGCGCCGCTGTTCTACAATGCGGAAGCCATCCTGCTGGCCCTTGGCCAGAAGCCGGAAGTCGCGGCTCTGGCTGCCAGTTACGTGCAGATCATTCAACTTGGCCTTTTGCCGGCGCTGCTGTTTGCAGTCCTGCGCGCCCTCGTCAGTGCGACAGGCCGGGCAGGGATCATTCTCTACGTCACGCTGGTCATGCTGGCGATGAACGCAATCCTTGCCTATGCGCTGGTGCTTGGTCATTTCGGCTTGCCGGCACTCGGCATGACGGGTGCGGCAATCGTTGCCGTGATTGTGCATGTATCGAGCTTCCTGTTTATGGTCCTCTATATCCAGACCCGGCCGGAAACACGCGCCTATGAGCTGTTCGTCCGCTTCTGGCGGCCGGACTGGCATGCCTTCCGCGAGGTCCTGATGCTTGGCGTGCCGATCAGTGTCACCATTCTTGCCGAAGTCAGCCTGTTCACCGCAGCATCGCTGCTGATGGGCCGTATCGGCACGATCGAACTCGCCGCGCACGGCATTGCCCTGCAACTGGCTTCGATCGCGTTCATGATCCCGCTCGGCCTGGCGCAGGCGGCGACCGTGCGTGTCGGACTGGCGCATGGACGCGGCAACTATCCGGAGCTGATACGGGCGGCGGTGGCGGTCATGGTACTTGCCAGTGTCATCTCGCTTGCGGGCGGCATCCTGTTCATGGCGATCCCGAACCTGCTTGGCAGCGCGTTCATCAACAAGAGCACGGCGGATGCCGCGGCGGTTCTCAGCTATGCCGGACCGCTGATCGCGATCGCCGGGATCTTCCAGCTGGTCGACGGCGTGCAGGCGGTTGCCAGCGGCCTGCTGCGCGGCCTGAAGGATGCGCGTGTGCCGATGATCCTGGCGCTGATTTCCTACTGGCCGATCGGCTTCCTGCTGGCCTGGATCCTGGCCTTCCCGCTCGGTCTCGGCGGGATCGGCATCTGGATCGGCTTTCTGGTCGGACTGACAAGTTCGTCCGTGCTGCTCTGCGCGCGGTTTCTGCACAGGGTCCGTCATGACATGAAAACGGCCCGGATCTGATCCGGGCCGTCTAAATAGTCTACCGGCAAAGCGTTGCCGATGTTGGGATCAACGCTCGGCCAGAGCCGGCTCGCCCTTGTTCTCGCGCACCATATTGATGAAGCGGCGGAACAGGTAGTGGCTGTCCTGCGGACCGGGGGATGCTTCCGGGTGATGCTGGACGGAGAAGACCGGCCTGCCCTTGAGACGCAGGCCGCAATTGGTGCCGTCGAACAGGGAAACGTGAGTCTCTTCAACGCTCTCCGGCAGCGACTTCGAGTCGACCGCGAAGCCGTGGTTCATCGAGACGATCTCGACCTTGCCGGTTGTGAAGTCCTTGACCGGATGGTTGGCGCCATGGTGGCCCTGGTGCATCTTTTCCGTTGTGCCGCCCAGCGCCAGGCCGAGCATCTGGTGGCCAAGGCAGATGCCGAACAGCGGCTTTTCGCTCTTGATCAGGTTCTGGATGACCGGAACCGCGTATTCGCCGGTCGCGGCCGGGTCGCCCGGGCCGTTGGACAGGAAGATGCCGTCAGGGTTCAGTGCCAGGATATCCTCAGCCGAGGTCGAGGCCGGCACGACCGTGACCTTGCAATCCAGGCCGGCAAACAGGCGCAGGATATTGCGCTTCACGCCGAAGTCGACGCAGACGATGTGGTACTTGGCATCGGCTTCGCCGAGCGTGGTGTGGCCGTGCTCCCAGGACCAGTCCTTTTCGCTCCAGACCGAAGACTGGCCGGATGTGGCGACCTTGGCGAGGTCGAGCCCTTCGAGACCGCTCCAGGCCTTGGCTTCGGCCTTCAGCGCCTCGATGTCGAATACGCCGTTCGGGTCATGGGCGATGACCGCATTCGGAGCGCCATTTTCGCGGATCCAGGCGGTCAGCGCGCGTGTGTCGACGCCGGAAAGGCCGATGATGCCGCGGGCCTTCAGCCAGGCATCAAGATGCGAGGCGGCGCGATAGTTGGATGGCTCGGTGATGTCAGCCTTGAAGATTGTGCCGACGGCGCCGTGGCGGGCAGCAGGCGTCAGGTCTTCGATGTCTTCCTCGTTGGTGCCGACATTGCCGATATGCGGGAAGGTGAAGGTGACGATCTGGCCGAGATAGGACGGGTCGGTCAGGATCTCCTGGTAACCGGTCAGAGCCGTGTTGAAGCAGACCTCGGCCTGAACCTTGCCGGTCGCACCGATGCCGTGACCTTCGATGACCGTCCCGTCGGCAAGAACGAGAAGGGCTGTCGGCTTGCGGGTGGTCCAGGGGGCTGTCGCGGTCATGGTCGTTCCTTGTTCGCCCTCGCGGCAGCCCACTTGTCAGGGCAGCTTCCAAGGGCCATCTATGTTGCAGATCGAGGGCGCGCGTAGTCGCGCGTGTTCGGCCCTGATGACAATTTCGTGCAGGTGCCGAGCAATAGACGGATCGATCCGTCAGGTCAATTCTTGAGTTTGAAGGCTTGCGGATTTCTCCCAAGCCATTTCAAGGGTTTGTGCAATTCGTTTGCACTGCCGAGGATGTCTGGCTATGAAACGGCTCAGAAAACAAGGAAAAGCCACAATTCGACACCGTCCGCACTGGCTTTTCCGCGGAGAAAGAAATGATACGCGATATACTCGCCAATACGATGAAAGAAGCCCTGAAGGCAAAGGATGTTCGCCGCACCTCGACCGTGCGCCTGATCCAGGCGGCGATCAAGGATCGTGACATTGCCAATCGGGGACAGGGCAAGGATGCCGTCAGTGATGACGAGATCATGCAGATCCTGATGAAGATGATCAAGCAGCGCGACGAGTCGGCCAGGATCTATGCCGAGAATGCGCGGCCGGAATTGGCTGCCCAGGAGCTTGAGGAAATCGAGATCATCCGGTCCTTCATGCCCGAGCAGATCTCGGAAGAGAAGGTGCGTGAACTGTGCGCCTCCGTCATCACCGAAACCGGTGCTCAGGGTCTGCGCGACATGGGCAAATGCATGAACACGCTGAAAGACCGCTATCCGGGTCAGATGGATTTTGCCAAGGCTTCGGGCCTGGTCAAGGACCTGCTCAAATAGATCTGCCTTTCGGCATGGAGTTGACGAACGCCGCCTTCGGGCGGCGTTTCGCGTTTCAGGCCCCGTATTCCAGTCCCCGGATTTCAGCCCTTGGAGCGCTTCTGCTCGCTGATGAAATGTCGCAACACCGCGTTGATGCGGGTCTGGTAGCCTTTGCCGGTCTGCTGGAAGAAGTCGATGATGTCTTCATCCAGGCGAATGGAGATCGCCTTCTTCTTCTGGGGGATGACCATCACGGCCTTCGACCAGTCGATGTCGATGAAGTCCTGCCAGTCGGGATCGTCGCGCATGGCGCGTTCGATGTCCTCGTCGGTCAACGCGTTAACCCGCGCCCAGTCGGTCAGGCTTTTTTCTCCTCGAGCGCGCTTTTCGAGAAGCTCATGTAGAGTAATGCGCGTGATATTTTCTTCGCTCATTGCTTCCTGCCGCGCGTACGGAAATGATCCGGCATACGTGTCCTCTCATCATGTAGACCACTGCGATTAATCTGCCGGTCAATGGGCAGACTGCAACTATCCGATGTTCGCCCGCTTTCGGCGAGGGGTGTTCGAGCCGCGGGCCGGACAATGCCAGCATGGCGTCCTCGAAGTCGATTCCATGCTTGCGGATGTTGGAGCGCCGCTTGTCTTCATCCCATTCGAAGTCCCAGTCCTCAATGGGCACGTCATCCAAGCTTTGCATGTGCCATTCCGCTCACAATCGCTTAGGATGGATTGTATATACACTTGTCATTTTCGTCAATGGCTGTGAATAGCGGGCATCATGCGCGAAAGGCGTGGCGTTGGGTCGAGCGCGCGCCTATATGAAACTCAGCCAGCAGGGACGACTATGCGCTTTTCCAACGACTTTCTCGACGAGATCCGTGACCGCGTGCCGATTTCGGCCGTGATCGGCCGTCGTGTGACCTGGGATCGCAAGAAGACCAATGCGCCGAAGGGTGACTATTGGGCCTGCTGCCCGTTCCATGGCGAGAAGAGCCCGAGCTTCCATTGCGAGGATCGCAAGGGACGATATCACTGCTTCGGTTGCGGCGTTTCGGGCGACCATTTCCGCTTCATGACTGAGATGGAGGGCTTGAGCTTTCCCGAGGCGGTGCAGCAGATCGCCGACATGGCGGGCATTGCCATGCCGCAGCCGGATCTGCAGGCGGAGCGGCGGGAGAAGGAACGCACGACGCTTCAGGATGTCATGGAGCTTGCGACGCAGTTCTTTCAGGACCAGTTGCAGACGGCAAGCGGCGCGCGGGCACGCGCCTATCTGCGCGAACGGGGTCTGTCGGGCAAGACGATCGAGACCTTCCGGCTGGGTTACGCGCCGGAGAGCCGCAATGCGCTGAAGGAGTATCTGTCGGGCAAGGGCGTGCCGAAAGAGCAGATCGAGGCCTGTGGCTTGGTCGTGCATGGATCCGATATTCCAGTCTCCTATGACCGGTTCCGCGATCGCATCATGTTCCCGATCCTGTCGTCGCGCGATAAGGTAATCGCCTTCGGTGGTCGCGCCATGTCGCCGGATGCGATGGCGAAATATCTGAACTCGAATGAAACCGAGCTCTTCCACAAGGGCAACGTGCTCTACAATTTCTCGCGTGCACGCCGGTCGATGCAGGGGGCGGGTGGGGCCGAGACGTTGATTGCCGTCGAAGGCTATATGGATGTCATCGCGCTTTATCAGGCTGGTATCGAAAATGCCGTGGCGCCGCTGGGCACGGCTTTGACCGACAACCAGTTGCAGTTGATGTGGAAGACGACGCCGGTGCCGGTCTTGTGTTTCGATGGCGACGGGGCCGGGCAGCGGGCGGCGTTTCGCGCCGTCGATCTGGCACTGCCGCATATCAAGCCCGGCCAGTCGCTGCGCTTTGCCATGCTGCCCGACGGCAAGGACCCCGATGACCTGGTGAAACGAGACGGTCGTGCACCTTTCGACCGGGTAATGGCCGAGGCCCGACCGCTGGCCGAAATGGTCTGGATGCGCGAAGTGGGCGGTGGCGGTTTCGACACGCCGGAAAAGCGCGCCGAACTCGAGGCGCGGCTGAAGCAGATCGTCACCGTGATCGCCGACGAGAATGTGCGCTGGCACTACCAGCAGGATGTCCGCGACCGGCTCTATACCTTCTTCCAGTCGACCCAGCCTGGCCGCAACGAGCGACGTGGCGGCGGTGGTGGCTATGAGCAGGGTGGTCGCGGCAGTGGCCGCAATGGCGAGGGCAGGCAGGGTGGCCAGGGCGGTGGACGGTTTGGCGGCCGCACGCCCGGGCCTTCCGCGGGTGGCGGTGGCGCCATTTCAGACCGACTGGCGCGCTCGGGGCTGGTGCGGGGGCATCAGGAGCAGCCGGCCCTGCGCGAAAGCGTTCTCGCGCTCACCGTGGTCAACCACCCGCAACTGCTCGAAGACGAATATGACGAGATCGCGTCCGTCGACTATGAAAATCCCGCCTTGCAGAAGCTATGGTCATCGCTTTTGACGGCCGTGGCCGAAGGTGGTCCTTCGCTCAGTCGCGAGACGCTGATGGCGCGGCTCGACGCCCATGGTCATGGCGCGACGCTGCGCAATCTTGATCAGCAGATCCGCAATGCCCGGCTCTGGACCGCAACCGAGATCGCAGCACCTGAAGACGCGCGCGAGGGTTATCGTCAGGCACTCTCGCTCTACAAGCGTGCGCGTGCGCTGAAGCGCCAGCGCATCGAGCTGGAGCGCGAGGTTGCCGATGCGACCGAAGCCGACGACGGCGACCGCATCGACCAGCTGATCAATGCCCTGCACGAGGTTCAGCTCGAAGTCGCCCGGATGGAGAACCAGGAGGCGATCATCGATGGCTTCGGGGTCATGTCGGGCCGTGTCAAAGGTCCGGCAACAGGTCACAGCTCGTAATCCGCGTAGCGGATTCGAGGTTGCGCGCGTTTTGCAAATGCGGGATGGAACATCAGCAAACCTTTGTACGCGGAACGCATCGTGTCGTCAGATGAGCTCGAACTGATAGCTCCCGGAGCACGAGGCCGTCGGTCACCCTGGCGGTTGCCTGTTGTCCTTTGGTGGATTGCGCGTATCGGCACCACTGGCTATTCGCCGCGCATTCGCCGGCGGCTGGCGGTCACCAATGTGATCTCGGCCATGTATAGCCTGATCACCATACCCTATATCCTGTTCTACATGCTCTATGACGGATGGGGGCTTTTGCCGGCGATCATCGCGTTTGCACCGCAAGTCGTCTTCTATGCGGTGACGCCGTTCTTTCATCGCTTCGGCTCGACCGCCGGTGCCGTCTATCTCTGTACCATGTGGCTGATCTTCGGGCTCGCCAGCTGCCTGTTCTTTGGCCGCGATTCGGGGCTGCAGTTTTTCTTCCTGCCCGGGGCGGCTGCCTCCATCCTGGTGTTCGGTGCCGAGCGGCTGGCCTTGTCGGGTCTGGTCGCGCTGATTGCCCTTTGCGCTTTCCTCGTGGTCGAGATTGTTCTCGTTCAGCCGATCTCCTTCCTCCATGTCGAGCCTGTGTTTCTGCAGGTGCTGTACTACATGACGGTGCCGTTTACGTTCCTGCTCATTTTCACCACCTCCTTCTTCGCCTTCAAGGAGGCGGCGCAGGCGGAGACCGCTCTGGAAACCGAGTATCGATTCTCCGAACGTTTGCTGCAGAATATCCTGCCGCGCGCTGTCGCCGACCGCCTGAAGGATCATCGAACGCAGCTGGTCGCAGACCATGTCGATTCGGCGACGATCCTGTTTGCCGATATCGTCAACTTCACCCCGCGCGCTGCGCGCTGGGGACCGCAGCAGGTGGTGGCATTCCTGAGCCAGATCTTCGGCCGCTTCGATGCCATCGCGATGAAGCACGGGCTCGAGAAGATCAAGACGATCGGCGATGCCTATATGGTGGCGGGCGGATTGCCGGAACGGCGCGAGAATCATGAAGAAGCGGTCGCATTGATGGCGCTGGATCTGCTCGAATGCTGCCGAACGATCTCTGAGGAGATCGGCGAGCCGGTCGAAGTTAGAATCGGCATGGATACCGGACCGGTGGTGGCCGGCGTGATCGGCCCGAACAAGCTGCTCTACGATGTCTGGGGGGATGCGGTGAACACGGCGGCGCGAATGGAATCACTGGGGGTCGCCAGCCGCATCCAGGTAGCGGACTGCCTGAAGAAACGTCTCGAGGATCGCTTCGAGTTCGAGTTGCGCGGGCCGATCGAGGTGAAGGGCAAGGGCCAGATGCGCGTGTGGTTTTTGGTCGGGGTGAAGGCTTGAACCCGTGCATTTTGCATCAGGCAATGCTCAATTGCCTCGGCCCCTTGTTTCTTCGGCCCGATAACCTACATTCCCGTCAACAGGTGTATAAGCCACCGCATGGCGTCTATTTTGTTGTTTTTCTGGGCATTCGATGTGGAAAAGCTTGACGCCAAGAAAAATTGTGGGAATCACCAATTCAGCAACACAAGGGTGAAGTGGGTTCAGACGGATCTCTGGTATGATCACCGGTCATGCGGATATTCAAGAGTTCGGTGCTGCGGCCGCAATGCCTTTAGTTAATCAGGAATTAAGCAACACTCCGTTAGGTCAGTGACAGCTATCCGCCCGGGCGAGTGGTCCGCTCTCCTTTTGCCCGGCGGTGGGCAGCATGATCAGACGTCAGGGAAAGCGACGAGATAAATGGCATCGAAAGTCAAAGAAAACGAAGAAGCCGAAAGCGAACGCGACGGCGCGACAGACGGTCCGCTTCTCGATCTTTCGGATGACGCAGTCAAAAAGATGATCAAGGCCGCCAAGAAGCGCGGCTACGTTACCATGGACGAGTTGAATTCGGTCCTGCCGTCGGAAGAAGTGACGTCCGAGCAGATCGAAGACACGATGGCGATGCTGTCCGACATGGGTATCAACGTCGTCGAGGACGAAGACGCCGAGGAACAGACGGCGAGCGAAGACAGCGACGACGCTGACGACAACGAAAGCGAAAGCAACGAGCTGGCGCCGTCTGCCGGTACCGCCGTTGCGACTGCAAAGAAGAAAGAGCCGACCGATCGTACCGACGATCCGGTGCGCATGTATCTGCGCGAAATGGGTTCGGTCGAACTTTTGTCGCGCGAAGGCGAAATCGCCATCGCCAAGCGTATCGAGGCCGGCCGCGAGACGATGATCTCGGGCCTCTGTGAGAGCCCGCTGACGTTCCAGGCGCTGATCATCTGGCGCGACGAACTCAACGAAGGCACGACGCTGCTGCGCGAGATCATCGATCTCGAAACCACCTATTCCGGTCCGGAAGCCAAGGCTGCGCCGCAGTTCCAGAGCCCGGAAAAGATCGAGGCCGACCGCAAGGCTGCCGAAGAAAAGGAAAAGGAACGCGCCAAGCGTCGCCCCGTCGCTTCCGGCGATGACGACATCACGTCGATCGGCGGCGAAGGCATGCCGCAGGAGGAAGAGGAAGAGGACGAAGACGAGAGCAATCTGTCTCTCGCTGCCATGGAAGCGGAACTGCGTCCGCAGGTCATGGAAACCCTCGACCTGATCGCCGACACCTACAAGAAGCTGCGCAAGCTGCAGGACCAGCAGGTGGAGGCACGTCTCGCCTGTGCCGGTACGCTGTCGTCCGGCCAGGAGCGCCGCTACAAGGAGCTCAAGGACCAGCTGATCACGGCCGTCAAGTCGCTGTCGCTGAACCAGAACCGCATCGATAGCCTTGTCGAGCAGCTCTACGACATCAACAAGCGCCTCGTGCAGAACGAAGGCCGCCTGCTGCGTCTGGCCGAATCCTACGGCGTCAAGCGTGATTCGTTCCTCGAGCAGTATTCCGGTGCCGAACTCGATCCGAACTGGATGAAGTCGATCGCCAATCTTTCTGCGCGCGGCTGGAAGGATTTCGCCCGCGAGGAAAATCAGACGATCCGCGACATTCGCGGCGAGATCCAGAACCTTGCCACCGAAACCGGTATTTCGGTGACGGAATTCCGTCGTATCGTGCACATGGTGCAGAAGGGCGAGCGCGAAGCCCGTATCGCCAAGAAGGAAATGGTCGAGGCCAACCTGCGTCTCGTCATCTCAATCGCCAAGAAGTACACGAACCGCGGCCTGCAGTTCCTCGACCTCATTCAGGAAGGCAATATCGGCCTGATGAAGGCGGTCGACAAGTTCGAATACCGCCGTGGCTACAAGTTCTCGACCTATGCGACTTGGTGGATCCGTCAGGCGATCACCCGTTCGATCGCCGACCAGGCCCGCACGATCCGTATTCCGGTGCACATGATCGAAACGATCAACAAGATCGTTCGTACCTCGCGCCAGATGCTGCACGAGATCGGCCGCGAGCCGACCCCGGAAGAACTGGCCGAAAAGCTCGCCATGCCGCTCGAAAAGGTCCGCAAGGTCCTGAAGATCGCCAAGGAGCCGATCTCGCTCGAAACCCCGGTGGGCGACGAAGAGGATTCGCATCTCGGCGATTTCATCGAGGACAAGAACGCGCTTCTGCCGATCGACGCCGCCATCCAGGCGAACCTGCGCGAAACGACAACCCGTGTGCTTGCTTCGCTGACGCCGCGTGAAGAGCGCGTGCTGCGCATGCGCTTCGGCATCGGCATGAACACCGACCACACGCTCGAAGAAGTCGGCCAGCAGTTCTCGGTTACCCGCGAACGTATCCGCCAGATCGAGGCGAAGGCGCTGCGCAAGCTGAAGCATCCGAGCCGCTCGCGCAAGCTGCGCTCGTTCCTGGACAGCTAAGAGCGGTCAGGATCTGGAATTGAAGAACCCGGCGGAGACGCCGGGTTTTTTGTTGGGCAGTTCACACCGGATTTGCCTGCATAGCCAACCTTGACCATTGTTTCCGCTTCATTCGTTGCTAAGTATCGCTCGATGGTAGAAGCAAGATCGATGCGGTGGCGGCGTTTTGGCGGGGGCTTGGGTATCTCCTTGCTGATCCATGCTGCCGTGGCCGCGGTCTTGCTGTTCAACTTCGCCTGGCCGGAGCCGGATGAGCCGGAGCAGCCGTCGGAAGAGCCGGTGGTCGAGGTAACGCTTGTGCCGCCGCCAGAGCCGCCTGCGCCGGAAGAACCGGCAGAGGAAGAGCCTGCGCCTGAGGAAAAGCCGCCCGAACCGGCCGAGGCGGAGGCGCCGCCACCCCCACCCCCACCCCCGCCACCGCCTGCTGCTGCGGAGGCACCGCCGCCACAAGAGGCTCCGCCCGAGATGGCAGCGCCGGAGGTCGCGGCTCCGCCGATCCTGCCGATGCGTC
>NZ_AHZC01000429.1 GCF_000247475.1 Rhizobium sp. PDO1-076
TTTTCGGCCCTGGCGCCCTTCACGACCCATCTCGGTTTCATCGCAACCGCGTCTACGACCTATGAAGAGCCTTACAACACTGCACGTAAGTTTGCGTCGCTTGATCTTATCTCCAATGGACGCGCTGGCTGGAATGTCGTCACCACGACAGGCGATGCCACCGCCCAGAATTTCAATCGCGATACCCAGTTGCCGCATGCCGATCGCTACAAACGTGCCGCCGAGCATGTAGAGGTGGTAAAAAAGCTGTGGGACAGCTTCGAAGACGATGCCTTTGTCCGCGACCGGGAAACCGGCGTCTTCTTCGAACCGGCCAAGCTTCACGATACAAACCACAAGGGTGAGCACTTCAAGGTCAAAGGGCCGCTAAACGTGTCCCGCTCTCGCCAGGGGCATCCGGTGATCGTCCAGGCGGGCCAATCCGACGACGGACGTGGGCTGGCGGCAGCGACGGCCGAGGTGATTTTCACCGCGCACCAGCACATCGAGACGGCGCAGGAATTCTACCGCGACATCAAGAACCGCGCGCGTGGCATCGGACGCAATCCCGACCATGTTCTGGTCATGCCCGGCGTCTCGCCCTTCGTCGGTCGCACCGAGGCCGAAGCCCGCGAGAAGTATGATCGTCTGACCTCTCTGATCCTCGAAGAAGATGGAGTCGGTCTGCTCAATGGCCTGACCGGTGGAACGCTGGATCTGCGCGGCTACGACTTGGATGGCCCGCTACCGCCGGCACCGCCGACAGAAGGCATGAAGAGCCGCCAGGCGCTGATCCGCCAGATCGCCGACGAGAACAATTTTTCCATCCGCCAGCTCTATCAATGGGTTGCCTCGGCCCGCGGTCACTTCACCATTGTCGGAACGGCAGTGCAGATCGCCGACACACTGCAGGAATGGTTCGAGAACGAGGCGGCGGACGGCTTCAACATCCTGCCGCCATGGCTGCCGACCGGCCTGAACGATTTCGTCGATCTCGTCATCCCGGAGCTTCAGCGTCGCGAACTGTTCCGCACCGCTTACGAGGGCAGCACCTTGCGCGAGAACCTCGGCCTGCCTTTCCCCGTCAACCGCTGGACCGTCGATACGTCGGTCGTCCAGGCTGCAGAGTGAGGACCGATCATGTCATTTGAAGATATACAACGTGGTCCCGCTTACGGGATCAGCCTCCCTCGCCCGGAAAACCGAGCATCGCGCTGGTTGGTGCAGATGGCCAAGGTCGCCGCTCCGATCCTGTCGCGCTACGGTCTGGTCATCGGTTTCTTGGTCTTCTGGCAGGTGTCGACCAAACTGGGCTGGGTCAACGCATCCGTGTTTCCGCCTCTCGACCAGATCCTCGGCGCCCTGTGGAAGGGCATCGCCACGGGCGCACTGGTCGATGACATCGTGATCAGTCTGCAAAGATCCGGGATCGCCTTCCTCGCCGCCGTCGCGCTCGGCATTCCGCTCGGACTGTTCATGGGGCAGGTTCGCGCCATTGAACAGGCGCTCGACCCGCTGCTGCAGTTCTTTCGCCAGACCTCGGCTCTCGCTCTTTATCCGGTCTTCATCCTCATGCTGGGCCTTGGAGAGGCTTCAAAGGTCTTTGTGATCTTCTGGGCGACACTCTTCCCGATCCTCCTGTCAACGGTCGGCGGGGTAAAAGAAGTGGATGCCAAGCTCATCGAGATGGCGCGTACCTATGGCGCGGGTTCGCTTGCCATCTTTCGGCGCGTCGTCCTGCCGGCCTCCGTTCCAGCGATTTTCGTGGGCTTGAGGCTTTCTGCGACCACCGCACTGCTGCTGCTGATCGCTGCCGAGATGATCGGTGCCAACAAGGGTATCGGTTTCCAGGTGATGAACGCCCAGTACAACTTCCAGATCCCTTTGATGTTTGCCGCCATCCTGCTGCTCGCCCTGCTGGGGCTCGCCGCCAACGCCGCTCTCGTTCTCCTGCAGCGCAAGCTCTGCCGCTGGGCGCTGCCCCAATAACACTCCGCCTCCCGACGCGACATCACTCTTCAAAAGGAAAAATTCCATGACATATCACACCCGCAAACTCCTCCTGTCGGTCGCAATCTCCATCGGCCTGTCCGGTTCCGCCTATGCTGCCGAGAAAATCAAATTCCGCTACCTCACCAGCCAGGGTGGCTTGTCCGCTCACGAACTCGCCGCCGAACTTGGCTATTTCGACGGCACCGGCATCACCATCGAGAATGTCGGCTACGCGACTGGCGGCCCAGCCTCGCTGATCGCGCTCGCGTCCGGCGACGTCGAGATCGGCAGCGCGGCGACATCGGCGGTGTTGAACTCGATCGTCGGCGGCAACGACTTTGTCGCCGCCTATCCGTCAAACGGCATCAACGATCAAGTCCAGTCGATCTTCTACGTGCTCGAGGACAGCCCAATCAGGGAGATCAAGGACATCGCCGACAAGAGCATCGCCGTAAACACGCTCGGCGCCCATCTCGACTACACGATCCGCGAAGCGCTCCACTCCGTCGGCCTGCCAAGCGATGCCGCCAACCAGATTGTCGTTCCGGGACCGCAGCTTGAGCAGGTCTTACGCTCCGGCCAGGTCGATGTCTCGGCTTTCGGCTACTGGCAGACGACCTTCGAGGGCGTTGCCAAGCAGAACGGCGGGTTACGGGCCATCTTCGATGACACCGACGTTCTGGGCGACATCGCCGGCGGCTTCGTCGTCCTGCGCCGAGACTTCATCGCGGACCACCCTGAGGCCGCGAAGGTCTTTGTCGAGCAGTCGCAGCGTGCGCTCGACTATGCCCGCGAACATCCGGAGGAAACCAAGGCGCTCTTTGCCAAGGCCCTCGCCGAGCGCGGCGAAAACCCAGAGATCGCCAAGTTCTTCCGCGGCTATGGCGTGCGTCCGGGCGGTCAGGCGGTGGATCGTGATCTGCAGTTCTGGATCGACGTTCTGGTCCGCGAAGGCAAGCTGAAGGAAGGGCAACTGGCCGCCAAGGACATTCTCTACACCGCCGATGCGGCAAGCAACTGAGGCGTGGTGATGGCTCTTTCAAGCAATATCCGTGGAGAGGTGACGGTTCGTCATCTCTCCAAGACCTTCACCCTGAACGGTCAGCCACTGCCGATCCTGAGAAACCTCAATCTTACCATACGCTCCGGTGAAAGCCTGGCGATTGTCGGCGCGAGCGGTTCGGGCAAGACAACGCTTCTGCGTATCCTGGCGGGCCTCGAAGAGGCAGACGGCGGCGATGTGCTGATTGACGGAAGGCGCGTCCGTGGCGTCGGCACGGAGCGGGCCGTCATCTTCCAGGAACCGCGGCTTTTACCCTGGCTGACGGTGATCGACAATGTCGGTTTCGGTCTGGAGACCAGGGGGCTTTCGCGCGACGAAGCTAGGTTCATTGCCCAGAGATATATCGACTTAGTTGGTCTGAAAGGCTTCGAGATCGCCTATCCCCGGCAGCTTTCAGGCGGCATGGCGCAGCGTGTCGGGATTGCCCGCGCGCTCGCCGTCCAGCCGGAGATCCTCTTGCTCGATGAACCCCTCGGGGCCCTCGACGCCATGACCAAGATCGGCATGCAGCAGGAACTGGCGCGGATCTGGAAGGACGAGGACGTGACAACGGTACTGGTCACGCACGATCTCGAAGAGGCGATCTTCCTCGCCGACCGGATCCTGATCCTACCGCGGGAAAAGGGCGGCGAGCCACGGCTGATCGACATCGAGCTACCGCGACCGCGCGACCGCAGCGCTCCCGGCTTCGTCCGGCAGCGCGAGGAACTGCTGGGCTTGTTCGGGTTGCATTGAGAGTGTCCCGAGACACGGTTCCCTTCAGTTATCGGGAGGGCCTCGGGTTTATAGTCTGGCCTCATGGGGCCAGTTTCTGTTGTACCACAGGGCGACGGAACACCCACGGGACCGAGGTCCGGGAGCTTTTACATCCGTGGCATCTCTGGTCTGGGCGAATTATTCATATTCATAGATTGGTGGATAAAGGGTCTGCTGTGTTTCGCCGCAGCGTTTCGGGTTCGACGTCATGCAGGTTGCTTAAAATTCAGGTGTGGATGTTTGACCGAACACTGAGTGCACGCTGGTTGGCCATGCCGATTGCATATGCCGATTTTTCTTGCCTGCTTGCGTTGGCAAAGTTGCGGGAAGAGGCAGGCACTCCTGCATATGGCACGGACATGAGCACAGCATTGATCTCTCATGAAACCAGTCGGGGAGATGTCCATGCCACGCCAATTTACGACATATCAGTTCGATCTGTTCTCGAGTGCGCACAGCCCTAGTCTTTCCATTGTTTAATCTGGTTGGCGTGCACGTCAAATTGCAGGGATAATTCCACCAGCGTCTGCTCGCCTCGGATGGCAGCGAGCGTCACTTTTGCCTTGAAAGCCAGGCTACATTCCAGCGCGACCGTCTCATCAGGATATCTCCTATTCCCGGCACCTAAACCGAAGTCAGGCAGATATTCCAATTATCCCGGCTGGTCAGATTTCCTGAGCCAGCTCTCTACAACAGAGTAAATGCGGTGCGGAAGGCCTGAAGTGCGGCATCCGAATTGCCCTTGGCGTAGGCCTCCATTCCGACTGGACCGCGATACCCCATTTCGAAAAGTGCGCGGGCAATTGCCGGGTAGTTGATTTCGCCCGTCCCCGGCTCGCAGCGTCCGGGCACATCGGCCACCTGCACCTCGCCGATCCATGGCAGGCAGGCGCGGCAGGTTTCAATGAGGTTACCCTCGCCAATCTGCACGTGATAAAGGTCCAGATTAAGCCTCAGCCGAGGATGATTTACAGAAGAAACCAATGCCAGCGTGTCCCCTGCGCGGCCAAATGGCGTCCCAGGATGGTCGACCGGCAGGTTCAGGTTTTCCAGCGTGAAGACCACATCCTCCTCCTCTGCCATCTCCGCGATACGGGCAAGGGTGTCGCGGGCTTTCAGCCACATGCTGCCGGTCACGACTTCAGCAGGCCGCGCCGGAAGGCCGCCCTCACCCAGCCCCGTACCATGCAGATTCAACCGTGCGACCCCGAGGCGCTTGCCGACCTGTGCTGTTTCGCGGGCGGACCGTAGAAGCTCGTCAGCGCCATCGTCATCTGCCAGTCGCCCTGTGAGATAGCCGTTCATGATGGAAAAGGTCGCTCCAGAACGTTCCAGTGCGCCGAGGTCATGATCAGGCCAGTTCCAGAGGCCCACCTGAAAGCCCATTTCGGCAAGGCGGGCTGCGCGCCACTCGATCGGGCGATCCTGCCAGAGCATTTCCGCGCAGGCGGCAAGGATGAAGGGCTGTTCCACGTTTAGTCCCCTGTAAGGATTGTCATCGGTGTTGATTAGATCTGCCCCGGGCGGGCCAGATGATGCGGGTAAATTCAGAGTTCAATCCGCGTGCCGTTCGACATCGCCATGGCATGAATGATCCTCTCGATCTCCAGCCCTTGTGCAAAATCAGGTCCGGTGTTCGGCGCCCCCGCAATGGCCGATAAAAGATCGCGCGCTTCGACGACCTTCTGCTCGTTGAAACCGAAGTTATGTCCTGGCGCCGGGCAGAAGGCCGAGAAATCAGGCTGAACCGGTCCCGTCAGATGGCGCACGAAACCATCTTCCCCGGACCGGTGAACCCAGAGTTCGTTCATGTTTTCCTGATCGAAGACAATTGTTCCACCCGTGCCATGCACCTCCCACTGCAGGCGGCATTTGCGCCCCCGTGCAACGCGTGAAGTGGCAAACGAACCCTGCGCGCCAGAGGTGAAGCGCAGAAGTGCCAGCGCACTATCCTCATTCTCCACTCGCTTCGCCCCGTCGGGCGAAGGGCGCCAGGGAATGGCGATCTGTGTTTGGGCAATGACCTCTGCCACCGGCCCCATCAGCGCCAGCATCTGGCTCACGAGGTGACAGCCAAGGTCACCGAGCGCGCCCAGACCGCCGCCCTCGTGAGTCATCCGCCAGGACCACGGGAGGAGCGGGTCGGCGGAATAATCTTCGTCATAAACGCCGCGAAAGGCGAGCGGCTCGCCAATCGCTCCGGCGCGAACCATGTCTCTCACCGCCTGAAACGCAGGGCTTCTGAGGTAATTATAGCCAAGCATGGTGATCTGCCCCGGATGGGCGGCGGCAACGTCCGCCATGGCTTCGGCGTCTCTCAGAGTAAGCGCCATCGGCTTTTCGAGCCAGACGTGCTTGCCCGCTTGCAACGCCGCTTCGGCCATCGGGCGGTGCATGCCGTTCGGCGCGGTGATGGACACAACGTCTACCTGCGGATCATCCACCGCGTCCTGCCAGTGCGAGGTTGCCCGTGCAAAACCGAACTGGCGCGCAAACCCCATAGCGCTGTCTTCGGTAACATCTGCAAGAACCTCAAGCCTTGGATGCGCGCCGCCAAAGACGGCCGCGACATTTCGCCAGGCCATGGCGTGGCACTTTCCCATGAAGCCCGTTCCGATGAGGGCAATCCCAAGTTCTGTTTGCGGCATTGGAGACGACATTCTGTTCCTCGGTTTCACGCATGGCGGGGCGACATACCAGCCGACCGGCAAGTCCTTAAATCGTTCCGCCGAGCGAACCTTCCAGCACGGCCAGTTCCTGCCCGCCAGCCATCAGGTCCTGCAACTGGGCAGCATTGATGTCGCCCTTCCTGGCCGTTCCCAACGTCTGGCCCCGGTTGAGCACGGTGAAGCGATCACCGACCGCCATGGCATGACGGACATTGTGAGAGATGAAAACGACGCCAATGCCTTGCGCACGCACTCGATTGATGGTGGCAAGGACATTCGAAGTCTGACGCACGCCAAGTGCGGAGGTCGGCTCATCAAGGATCAGCACCTTTGCACCAAAATAAACCGCCCGCGCAATTGCAACCGTCTGCCGCTCCCCGCCAGACAGCGTGCCGACGGCTTGATCGGGAGCCCGCAAGTTGATGCCCATCTTGCGCATTTCGACCATGGTGATTTCATTGGCCTTGTCGATATCAAACCGTTTGAACGGTCCCCAGCCCTTCGTTGGCTCGCGCCCCATGAAGAAATTGCGCGTGACAGACATTAGCGGGATCATGGCCAGATCCTGGAACACCGTGGCGATACCCGCCTCCATGGCCTCTCGCGGACTTTGAAATGAAAGCGGCTTGCCTTCGAAGGTGATCGAGCCTTCAGTTGGCTGGTGCACGCCGGACATTGTCTTGATGAAGGTGGATTTACCTGCACCGTTGTCGCCGAGAAGGCAGTGACATTCGCCGGGCATCAGATCGAAGGTCACGCCGTTCAGAGCAATGACATTGCCATAATGCTTCTTGATGTTTTCCATATGGATGATCGGTGTAGTCATTGTCAGCGCTCCCCCGTCACACGTCTGCGGATGATGTTGTTGAAAATGACGGCAAGCAGCAACATTCCGCCGAGGAAAATCTGGAACCAGTCCTGGTCGAATTTTGTGTATGTCAGGCCAATGGTGACCATGCCGAAGATGATCGCGCCAAAGAAGGCGCCGATGGCGGAGCCGTAGCCGCCGGTCAGTAGGCAGCCGCCGATGACAGCCGTGATGATGGCTTCGAATTCCTTCATGAAGCCACGACGCGCGTCAGTGGATCCGGCATCCATGACTGTGATGATTGCGACAAGAGCCGCCGCGACGGCTGTGAGCATGAAAAGTGTGATCCTGACGTTGCGGACCGGAACCCCGGAATTCTGTGCGGCGTTGGCGTCGCCGCCTGTCGCGAAGATCCAGTTGCCAATCGGCGTGCGCAGGAGGACGTAGGTGGCGGCTAGGGCGAACAGCACGAACCAGATGATTTCAACCGGAATGCCAGGCACCTTGGGCACACCGGATTTGAAGCTGTCGACGAGCCCGGCTTCTGCCAGCCATCGGAACAGAAACCCAAAGGCGTCACCGGAGAAGATCGGCGCGAGAAAGTCTTCGCCGATGGCTTCCCGGATACCGCGAAGCTGTGTGGCCCCGCCGGTCAGGATCTTCAGGCCAACCAGTGTTGCGCCACGCAGAATGAACAAGCCTGCCAGCGTGACGATAAAGGAAGGCAGGCCGGTTCGAATGACGATCAGGCCATTGGCTGCGCCGAGCGCGGCCGCGAGTAGTAGCGTAAGGGGTATGGCGAGGATCAACGGCATGCCAACATTGACGGTGAACGCGCCGAACAACATGCCGGCGAACGCCACCATCGAACCGATGGAGAGATCGAATTCTCCCCCGATCATCAGCATCGCTGCTGCGATACCGAGAATGCCGAGCTGGGCTGCCGGGGTCATGAAATTCATGATGCCGGATAGGGTGAACATTGTCCGGTCCGCCGTGGCGAGAAAGAAAAGCGTGACAAGGACGACGCCCCCGATTGCCCCTAATTCCGGTCGTTTCATGAGTTTTGTGGCAAAGGATTCGGATTTGATCCGTTCATCCCTGTGCGTCAGCATTTCGGTCGACATAGTTTTCCTCCTCTTGGGCGTGAACGGGCCGCCCTTCCCACAGGCGGCCCGGCCTTAAGGTCTTAGCGGATGCCCTTGGCGGACAGGTCAATCACCGCGGCGGCGCTTTCCTTGGTCACAAGGTTCGGGCCGGAGGGCACGTCGCCGCCCGGGACCAGACCGTATTGGGCTTTCAATGCAAGGAAGGCGACAGGCAGGTAACCCTGCAGGAACTGCTGCTGGTCGATCGCGAAAGCAGCCTTGCCATCGGCAACATCCTTCAGGAAACCGGCAGACAGGTCGAAGCTGGCGACCAGAACCTTGTCGCGCCCGAGTGCCTGAACGGCCTTGACGGCAGGCTCGCCGACCAGTGAAGCGCCGAGGCCGAGTACCGTATCGACAGCCGGATCGGATTCGAGCGCCGCGCGAACCTTGGATTCGACTTCAGCGGGATCGTTCTGCGTCGGAATGACGGTCACAGGCTTGCCGAAGCCTTCCGTGAAGCCTTTGCACCGAAGGTCAAGGGCGACATTGCCGACTTCCTGGTTGACGCAAATGCCCTTCGTACCACCCATTTCGGCAAGCTTGGCGCCAGCGGCCTTACCCGCATCGAATTCCGACTGACCGACATGCAGCAGTGCGCCGAGCTTGTGGGCCACATCCGAACCGGAGTTCATCGAGATGACGGGAATGCCTGCATCGACCGCGCGTTTGATCGCCGGGCCAAGTGCATCGCCATCGGGAATGGAGACGACGAGACCGTCCGGTTCCTGGTTCACAGCGGCATCGATCAGTTGGCTCATCTGAACCATGTCGAAGGTTTCCGGCGAACGGAATTCTACGTTGACACCGGTATCCTTGGCCGCCTTCTCGACGCCATTCTTGACCACGGACCAGAAAGGATCATTGGCCTGCCCATGCGCAACCACGATGATATCGGTCGCGAAGGCCGGCGCCGCCACGGCCATGACTGCGGCCACTGCAACAGATGCGAGTAATTTCTTCATGTTAACCTCCCAGTTATGTTTGCAAAGGACGCCAATCCTCGACGCCCTCTCATCCGGCCAAGAAAGCCGGAATTGGAAGCCGACGGCAGCACCTCCCGTGCGCGCCGGCATTAATCGCGGGATGGCTTGAGGCCATCGCTATGTTCAGGGCGCGAGATGAACCGGCTGACCCGATGCCGCCGATTGCGTTGCCGCTTCAGCCATTGCGAGAGCAGCAACCCCATCCTGGAGCGTAACCGGAACGACAGAACCATCAAGGATCGCCCGTACGAATGCATCCCACTCCGCCGCATAGGCGCGCAGATATCGCTCCAGAAAGAAAAACTCGGGCTTGGCGCTCGTCACGCCGGATCTGGTTGCCTTGGAGACCGTGTTTTCCAGCACGTTTCCAGCCGAAAGCAATCCTTCCGAACCCAGCAACTCGACGCGCTGGTCATAACCATAGACCGCACGGCGGCTGTTTTTGATGACGGCGATGCGGCCATCCGAATAGGCCAACGTCACGACAGCGGTATCCACATCGCCGGCAGCGCCGATAGCGGGATCGACAATCGAGGTTCCGACCGCATGAACCGTTTTTGGCGCCTCCCCCATGAGGAAATTCGCCATGTCAAAATCGTGGATCATCATGTCGCGGAACAGGCCGCCGGATACCTTGATATAGCTGATGGGCGGCGGCGAAGGATCGAATGAGGTGATCGAAAGCAGCTCAGCCTTGCCGATCTCGCCGGCATTGAGGCCTGACTTGATGCGGGAGAAATTCGGATCGAAGCGGCGGTTGAAGCCGACCATCACCGGCACACCGGTTGCCGATGCCTTCGCAAGGCAGGCCCTCGCCCGGGCTAGGGACAGATCAACCGGCTTTTCGCAAAGCACGGCCTTGCCAGCCCGCGTTGCCTTCTCGATGAAATCGGAATGCGTATCGGTGGACGTTGCAATCAGCACAGCGTCAATTGCCGGATCATCGAGAATCTCGTCGGCCCCGGCAACGATCGCGCCGTAGGCTCCAGCCAGTGACCGGGCGGCTTCGTCGTTGACATCCGACACGGCGGCCAACTCGCTATCTGGGTGACCGTCGATGTTGATGGCGTGGACACGACCAATACGGCCGGCACCGAGCAATCCTATTTTAAGCACTGATATTCCTCCCAAAGCACAGCCTGAAGGTGCCTTCGAGGGCACTATTATAATTTTTGCTCGCGGGAGCAAGACAATTTTGCTCGCGGGAGCAATTTTTCTAATTGGATTGCTTTATATTCACGCTATCAATGCAGAACGGTCCTGCGGGATGGACCGGGAGAACGGGATGCCGGACGGAAAAAAGCTTGAATTTACCAATGTGACTGCGGACGACGTTGCCGAGGCGGCAGGCGTATCGAGGTGGACGGTCAACCGCGCCTTCCGCAAGGAAGCCTCCATTTCTCGCAAAAGCCTGGAAAAGGTGATGATCGCTGCCGAGCGGCTGGGTTATGTGCCGGACCTGCGTGCCGCCAGCCTAGCGTCCGACCGGTCAAATCTGGTGGCGCTGCTCATCGATGACTTCGCCAACCCCCACAAGCTGGTCATGATGGAGTGCCTCACCCGGAACCTGCGGCGAGCCGGCTGGGATATCCTACTGGTCAATACGCTGGATCGCAATGACGCCGGCCATGCCCTGCTGAATGCCAGCCAGAGGCGCGTGGACGCGGTGATCCTGATTGGCCTGCAATTTGATGATGAGGTGCTTGAAACTGCGCTGCACGCACGCCGGTTTCGCAAGCTTATCATCTTTGCCCGAAGCTCGGAGCACGCCAACACCATCTCGATTTCAGTCGATGATGTGGGTGCGATGAGCGAACTTGCACGCTACGTGCACCAGCGCGGGTATCGACGCCCGCTTTTTGTTGCGGGACCGCAGAACTACTCGGCGCATCTCCTGCGCAAGGAAACCTTTTTCTCCTATTGGGCAACACATTTCGGGGTTGAGCCGGAACTGGTAACCGTTTCGACGTATGATCCGGCCCTGGCCGGCAAAGTGGTGACGGAGCGGTTACGAAATTGTGCGCGGGAAGACCTGCCGGATGTGCTGGTTTGCGAAAACGACGCCCTTGCAATGGGCGCAAGCGATGCGGTTCGCTACACCTTGGGCCTTTCCATTCCGGAAGATATTGCCATCACGGGCTTCGATGACGTCCCCCAAGCCGACAATCCCAATTACCGCCTCACAACCTATCGACAGCCTCTCGCGGACATGGCTGAATATCTGGTCAAGGTTCTGGAAGATTCAGATGACGAGCATCTTGGTCGTCTCTTTACGGGCAGCCTGATCTCTAGAGCGAGTGCATAGCTGTTCCAATAGCTGGAATGAAGTGGTCCCAATTCATAGCGCCCGTTGCTGCGCGGGAAAGGGGCTGCACTCCACGCAACAACCGGCCAAATCACCACGCACATAGCTACATGGCCTCACCGGTCAAGGATAGGCCGTTGCACCATCCGGCTTGCGTGTGATTTTGCGCTCCCAGTGTACATAATCATCTTTGGCTAGGACAGCCTCATCAATCTCGATGCCCCAGCCGGGACGATCGGGACGGAGCTCCATATGACCGTCTACCGGCATATAGGGATCAAGTGCCCATGGGGCATGAACATGCGGCTTGAACTCGAGGATCTTGAAGTTCGGCTGGGCAGCGCAGAAATGGATATTCACAGCCGTTGCAAGCGGGCCCATCGGGTTGTGGGGTGCCACCGTTACGTAATGCGCCTCGGCGATCGCGGCGATCCGCCGCATTTCGCTCAGGCCTCCGACAACGCAGATATCCGGCTGAATGATGTCGGCGCCGCGGGAAGTCAAGAGCGACAGGAATTCAAACCGGTTATAGAGTGATTCCCCTGTCGCCAGCGGCACGGTGACCTTGGATTTCAGTTCGGTCCAGGCCGGGATATGCTCCGGGCGGATCGGCTCTTCGTAGAAGAGCGGGTCGTTGGGAGCGAGCGCTGCCGCAAGCTGAACGGCCTGATACGGCTCGAAGATCTTCGCATGCGCATCGAAGGCAAATTCGTAATGCGACGGGGTGATCTCACGGATCTTGCCGAAATAGTCGCCGGTCTCCTTGACCACTTCGCCCCAGCGGCTGGCATGCAGGTCGCGACGATAGGGGCTGAGCTTGAAGGCGGTATAGCCATATTCTTCGTTGAGTTGCAGCGTCTGGTCGAGCGCGTGCTGCGGATCGGGGGCGGTGTAGACACCGCAATACACCTTCACCCGATCGCGGACATGGCCGCCAAGCAGCATATAGACCGGCAGGCCCGCAGCCTTGCCGGCGATGTCCCAAAGCGCATGATCGATCGCGGAAATTGCGGCCAGACCAAGCGCGCCCGGCGGGAACCGGCATTGCTGATTGAGCTTCAGCACGAGATATTCGACCCGGCGGGGATCTTCACCCTCGATCTGATGGAAGAGATAGTCGAACAGCGGCGGCAATGCGAGATCGGGGCCATGATTGTAGCATTCGCCCCAACCGGAAATGCCTTCGCTGGTCTCTATCTTCAAAAGCAGGCGCGGTCGTTCATCGACGCGCTGCATGTAGGTCTTGATACCAGTAATATGCACAACTCGTCTCCTCAGGCAGCGCGTTGTTCGGTGGTGATGCGGTCGACCACGCTGCGCAGGATGGCCCGCTCGGCGTCATTGAGTGCCACCACGCCCGGAAGGCGGACGGGACCGACATCGTTGCCCAGCATGCCAAGCGCTTCCTTGACGACCGTGACGTTGGCGCCATTGTTGTATTTGGTGCGAAGGCTCTCGAATTCGGCAATGCCGTCGATCAATGCGCGGGCGCCGGCGTAGTTGCCGTCCTGCAAGGCTGCAAGAATGGCATGCGAACGCTGCGGGAAGACGTTGACGAGGCCAGAGGTGAAGCCACGCGCGCCGAGTGCATAGAAGGCCGGCGCCCAGCCTTCCGCCAGGCCGCAGACCCAGATCGCCGGAGCGTCCTGTGTCGAGCGGATGACTTCGGCCAGCAGCATCAGGTTCGACGATGCGAACTTGATGCCGGCAATGTTCGGATGCAAGGCCAGTTGACGGAAATCGGCAACCGAGAAACCATCGCTGCGCACATAGGCAATTACCGGAACTGTGCAGAACTCGGCGAGTTCGAGGAAATAGCGCGCCTGATAGGAAGGGCCGGCAAACGGGTCCATCGGGTGATGTCCCATGATCGCATCCGCACCTTCGGCAATCGCATCGCGGGCCAGCAGCTTGGCGTCGGTCAGCGAACGGCCGACGGCAGCGCTGACAAGCGATTTCCCGGCAGCAGCCTTGATTGTCGTGCGGTGCACAAGACTAATTTCATCCATGGTCAGGGTAAAAAATTCGCCGGTATTGCCAGCAGCCATCAGGTTGTGGACGCGGGCGGCAGCCATGTCCCTGATCAGCGCATCAAGCGTTGCCACATCTATGCTGCCGTCGGTGCCATAGGGCGTGACCGGAACGCCGGAGATTCCAATCAGTGCTTTTCTTACAGTCTCGAGCTTCTCACTCACCTTGGGCATCCTCTTTGTTCCCGAAAACGATTGACAGATAGGTATCACCAGAGCGCACGACGTGATCACGCATCTGCTTTTCCGCACGCTCGGCATCACCGTCGATGATGGCTGCGGCAATGGCGCTATGTTCGTGCAGGGCTTTTTCACGCTCGGCCGGATCGGAATGGATGATTCGGCGAATGCTGGCATCATAGAACTGCTGACGTTCGATCAACCGAGCCAGATACTGACAGCGCGAGGCGCGGTGGATCTGCTCATGGAAGGTTTCGTTGAGCAAGATCAGTTCGTCCGCATTGCCGCTGGACGTCGCCGCCTCCATCAATTTGACCGTCGCCGTCAGTGCCGACTTGCTGTCGTCGGCAATACGCCTTGCGGCGAGCCGACCGATCATTGATTCCAACGCTGCGCGGGCAAGGATCATCTCCTCGGCCCAGTTCATGTTGAAGCGGATCAGCACACCCCTGCGCGGCAGGGCTTGCACCAGCCCCTCGGCCTCCAGCAGCCGCAACGCTTCCTTGATCGGCGTCGTGCTGACGCCGAACTGCTCGGCCAGTTGACGCTCATTCACCTTCTGATCCGGCTGGAACCGGCCGGCAAGAATGGATCCGCGAAGAATGCGGTGAACGTGATCGCGGACCGTCAACTGGAGCTGCGGATCGAGTTTCTCAATCCCCCCTACGCCACCCTGTCGATTTGTTTCATCAGCCATTGCTGCAAAATCCTGTTGACGAATTATTCGAGTTATGAGATCTGATATACCAGATTTCAGGTGAATGTCGATATGAAATCTGATGAAACTTAGAGGTTGAGGAGCCTCACCGGAGGAGAATGAACATGCTGAGACGCCACTTCCTGTCGCTTGCTAGCGCAGTTGCCATCATGACTTCGCTACCGTTTGCGGCGATTGCCGCCACACCCAAGGATCAGTTGGTGATCGCTACCAACATGTCCTCTATGCGCGGTCTTGATCCGCATGAACTCAACCAGCTGGAGGCCGCCGAAGTCGTCGCCAACCTCTATGAGCGCCTCATCGTCCTTCCGGCGGACAAGATCAACGAGCCGCAGCCGGGGCTCGCCGAAAGCTGGACCATCTCGGACGACGGCAAGACTTTCACGTTCAAGATCCGCTCCGGCGTGACTTTCCATTCCGGCAATGCTCTGACGGCCAAGGATGTCGAATGGTCGCTCCGCCGCCTCGTCAAGCTCGGCCTCGCACCGTCCACCGACCTTCGCCAATGGGGCTTTTCCGCT
Source organism: Rhizobium sp. PDO1-076 (assembly GCF_000247475.1). Taxonomy (GTDB): domain Bacteria; phylum Pseudomonadota; class Alphaproteobacteria; order Rhizobiales; family Rhizobiaceae; genus Allorhizobium. The sequence goes on from NZ_AHZC01000429.1 coordinate 15,156, forward strand.
GACAATGTCGACAGCCTGATCCGCGCCACCGACGAACAGACCTTGGTCGTGGAAACGCCGGAAGTCTGGAATGCGGACCTGATCCTGCTATCGCTCGCCAGCTTCTCCACCTCGGTGCTGGACAGTGCGTTCCTGGCAGACAAGGCCAAGGACGGCGACATGGGCCGGGAATTCCTGCAAACGGCTGACGCCGGCTCCGGCCCTTATTCGCTGCGCACCTGGCGTGCCAATGAGACCCTGATCGCCGAAGCCTATGCCGATTACTGGCAGGGCGCACCGGCCATGCGTCGTGTCATCCTGCGCCACATGCCGGAATCGTCCGCCCAGCGCCTTCAGATCGAGGCCGGCGACATGGATGTCGCGACCCGCCTGTCGTCAACAGACCTGTCCGCGCTCGAAACTGGCGGCAAGGTCGACATTCAAAAGACACCCGGCTTCGGCTTCTATTACGTTGCGCTGAATCAGAAGGACGAGATCCTCTCCAATCCCAAGGTTCGTGAAGCCTTCCGCTATCTGATCGACTATGACGGCCTATCCAAGACCGTGATGAAATACTACGGCACACAGCAGCAGAGCATCATTCCGGCCGGACTGCCAGGCGCGATCACAGATAATCCCTATACGCTGGACATCGACAAGGCCAAGCAGTTGCTGACTGAGGCCGGCTATCCGGATGGTTTCTCCAAGGTCTATTTCGCTACTCCGGTCACGCCGGAATACGAAGTGGCCCAGACGCTGCAGGCCAATGCAGCCAAGGCCGGCATCAAGCTCGACCTGCAGGGCGGCGACCATATCGGCAAGTTCCGCGAGCGGGCTTTCGAGATTTTCTCTGCCCGCTCAGGCGAGCGCCTGCCGGATCCGCATTCGGTCCTTGCCTCCTATGCCACCAATGCCAACAATGCCGACGAAGCCAAGCTCACCGGTCTTCTGGCATGGCGTTCGGCCTGGGATGTGCCGAAGGAAATCCAGGATATGGTGCTGGCCGCCGCGCATGAAACGGACAAGGCCAAGCGCGCCGATCTCTATACGCAGATCAACAAGGCCTATCTGGCCTCGTCCCCGGCACTCGTCACCTCGTTCCAGAGAACCGATGCAAAGGCCGTTCGCAAGGAAGTGAAGGGCTACACCGGACACTCGACCTGGCTCACCCGCTGGGACACCGTGACCAAGGGCGAATGATCGCCTGCAGCAAGGACACCTGACTTGATTTCCTCCCAAGCGACCACCGTGAAGGGCCCGGGCAGCGGCAAGAAGCTGCTGTCCGGTGCCCGCAAGATCGCGACTTCGTTCGCCGTCATTCTCACAACCCTGCTCGGCCTTCTTGTCATCACTTTCGTGATCGGCCGACTTGTGCCCGCTGACCCGGTCATTGCCGCCATCGGCGATCAGGCCGATCAGGTGACCTATGACCGTGTCTACAAGGAGATGGGTCTCGATCGTCCGCTCTATGTCCAGTTCGGGCATTATCTCGCCGATGTCGTCCGGCTGGATTTCGGCCAGTCCCACATCACCAAGAACACCGTATCGAGCGACCTTGCCCGCGTCTTTCCCGCCACGATCGAACTGGCAACGTTGGCGACCCTGATCGGTGCCGGTTTCGGCGTTCCCCTCGGCGTCATCTCGGCAGTTCGCAAGGGAACCTGGGTCGATCATCTCGGTCGTGTGGTCGGCCTGCTAAGCTATTCGACGCCGATTTTCTGGTTGGGCACGATCGTCATCCTGATCTTCTATGCAAAATTCGGACTGATCCCCGGTGGTGGACGCATCGACATCTACAATGAAGGGCTTGTCGAAGGCCCGACAGGATCACTCTTGCTGGATTCGATCTTGGCCGGCGAATGGGAAGTCTTCTTCAGCGCCCTTCATCATGTGATCGCACCCGCTCTTATTCTCGGCTATGCCGCGATGGCTTATCTCAGCCGCATGAGCCGCAGCTTCATGCTTGAACAACTGCGCCAGGAATATATCCTGACCGCCCGGGCAAAGGGGCTCGGCCAGCGCGCCGTGGTCTGGCGGCATGCGTTCCGCAATATCCGCGTGCAATTGCTGACGGTCGTGGCGCTCGCCTATTGCGGTCTGCTCGACGGCACAGTGCTGATCGAAACCGTCTTTGCATGGCCGGGTCTTGGCCAGTATCTCACTTCGGCACTGTTCTTCGCCGACATGAATGCCGTGCTCGGAAGCGTACTACTGATCGGCATGATCTCCATCGCGATCAATCTCCTTTCGGACATTGTCTATCGCTTCATCGACCCACGAACGCGGTGATCGCCATGACACAGAACAGTTCCTTCACCTCACTGCATAACTGGCTGATCAACGAGGAATTCACCTCCACCCGTCAGGCGCGCCTGCACAAGATGTATGTCGCCTGGCTGAGCCTGCTTGCCAATCCGCTTGCCTTTACCGGCTTCCTCGTTGTTCTGTCCTTAATTGTCGTTGCCATTCTTGCCCCGGCAATCACGAGCTACGACCCCTATAGCCAAGACTTGTCCCGGGCATTGCAGCCCTTGTCATGGCAGCACTGGTTCGGCACCGACGAATTCGGCCGCGACGTCTATACGCGACTGGTCTATGGCGCCCGCACCACGCTTTATATCAGCATCCTCGTCACGATCATCGTCGCACCGATCGGCTTTCTGATCGGCGCGACGGCTGGCTATCTCGGTGGTTGGGTCGATATCGTGCTGATGCGCATCACCGATATCTTTCTGTCGTTTCCGAGCCTGGTGCTGGCGCTCGCTTTCTCGGCAAGCCTTGGCCCAGGCATTGAGAATGCCGTGATCGCGATTGCCCTGACCGTCTGGCCACCGATCGCGCGACTGGCGCGCGCAGAAACGCTGACCTTCCGCAATGCCGATTTTGTCGTTGCCGCCGAACTGCAGGGCGCCGGCATGATCCGCATCCTTGTGCGCCACATCGTGCCGCTTTGCGCGCCATCGGTCGTCGTGCGCCTGACACTGAACATGTCGAGTATCATCCTGACGGCCGCTGGTCTGGGCTTTCTCGGCCTTGGTGCGCAGCCGCCGATGCCGGAATGGGGTGCCATGGCAGCCTCCGGTCGCCAGTATCTTCTCGATGCGTGGTGGCTGACCACGATCCCCGGCGTTGCGATCTTGACGGTAAGCCTTGCCTTCAACCTGCTCGGCGATGGGCTGCGCGACATACTGGATCCTCGAAATGCATAAGATATCCGATCCCATCCTGACCGTCGAAAACATGTCGGTCGAGTTTCCGACCTTGTCCGGCGTGGTCACAGCCGTTCGCAACGTCTCTTTCACCGTCGGGCGAGAAAAAGTCGGCATCATCGGCGAATCCGGATCGGGCAAAAGCACCACCGGCCGCGCCGTCATGCGGCTGCAACCGCCACAAGCGATCGTCAAGGCCGACCGCATGCAATTCGAGGATGTCGACCTGCTCACCGCGACAGAAGACCAGATGCTGTCGGTCCGCGGCCGGCGGATCGCCATGATCCTGCAGGACCCAAAATACTCGCTCAATCCGGTCATGACGGTTGGCGAACAGATCTCAGAGACAGTGATCCTGCACGAAAAGGTATCGAGGAAGGAAGCGCGCGCTCGGACCATTTCCATGCTCGAGCGTGTCAAGATCCGCGACCCACAGCGGGTGTTCGATCTCTATCCGCATGAGGTGTCTGGCGGCATGGGACAGCGCATCATGATCTCCATGATGCTGATTGCCTCACCGTCTCTGAT
>NZ_AHZC01000428.1 GCF_000247475.1 Rhizobium sp. PDO1-076
TCTGAAGAAGAGCCGATGGACGTGGTTCAGCGGACCCTTATTCCGGAAAACCTACCGATGGAAAACGAAGACCAGGATGGCGCGATTGCCACCCCGGTCGGCGAGACGGAAGATCCGCGTCTGCTGCCGGATGGCCAGACGGCGGAAACCGCTACTGCGGCCGATGATCCGGGCACCATCACGCCGCGCAAGGTCCGCACGATGATCGTTCGTCCGGATGGCACCCTGGTCGCCCAGGATGTTCCGGAAGTGGTAACAGCGACACAGACTGCAGCCGCAACGCAGGCCGGCCAGCAGTCCGCGACCCCGGTGCTGGCTGCGCCTAGCCAGCCGGTCAACACGACGGATGTCGTCAAGCCGATCGAGACCAGCGTCGTGCCGCCTGTTGCAACGCCGGCAGCATCCACACCGGTCGAGACGGCGGCTGTCGCTCCTGTCGAGGCACCGGTTGCGGAAATGACCGGTACGCCTGATCCGAAGGCCCCCATTCCGACCAGCCGCCCGGCGCAGCAGCCGGTTAATGTCGTCAGCACGGTGACGGATCAGGGCAATGTGCGCCCGACACCTGCTCCCGCCGCAACCCAGGCGCAGGCTGCGCCGACGGAAACGGCAGCTGTCGCGCCCTCGACACCGGCAGCGACAGCACCGGCGGCTTCTTCCGCATCCGGCAGCTATGCCATCCAGATCGCCTCGCTGCCGTCTGAAGCCGATGCGCAGAAGAGCTACCGAAACCTGTCCGGCAAGTTTGCCAGCGTGCTCGGCGGTCAGCCATTCGAGATCCGCAAGGCCGATATTCCTGGCAAGGGCACGTTCTACCGGGTTCGGGTCGGCGCAGGCAGCAAGGCCGAAGCCGTGGCACTGTGCGAGAAATATCGTGCAGCCGGCGGAAGTTGCCTGGTCTCGAAATGATCCTGGCATCTTCGATTGCGTAATTCAGGGGGCGGAACCGACGGTTCCGCCTCTTTTTCTGTGTATGAGGCCCGTCCTCGCAAGATCCCCCGCTTCGGCTTTCATCCCTCCGGAACTATGATTCAAGCCATGACCCAGACAAATGCCCCTGCCAAATCCATGATCCTCGGTTGCCTCGGCCAACGCCTGACGGCAGATGAAAAGGCGTTCTACCGCGACGAACAGCCCTGGGGTTTCATCTTGTTCGGCCGCAATATCGGCGAGGCAGCGCAGATCAAGGACCTCGTTGCGGAGATGCGCGAGACGGTCGGCGGGCGCAACGCGCCGGTGCTGATCGACCAGGAGGGGGGACGCGTTCAGCGCATTCGCGACCCGATCGCGCCGCGTTACCCGTCCGGCGCCATGATCGGCGAATTGTATCGCGCCGACGCGGAGAAGGGGTTGCGGGCCGCCTGGCTGCTGTCGCGTCTTCACGCTTTCGACCTTTACCGTCTCGGCATCAATGTCGATTGCCTGCCGGTTCTTGATGTACCGGTCGAGGGTGCCAGCAACGTGATCGGCGACCGCGCCTACGCAACCGACCCTCGGATCGTTGCCGCCATCGGGCAGGCGGCGGCCGATGGCCTGAAGGCCGGCGGTGTGCTGCCGGTGATGAAACACATTCCGGGCCATGGCCGCGGCATGGCCGACAGCCATCATGATCTGCCGGTGGTCACGGTCCCGCGGGCAGACCTGGAGGCGCATGATTTCCTGCCGTTCGGGGCCTTGCGCAACGAGTTGATGGCCATGAGCTGCCATGTGGTATATTCCGATATCGATCCGGAGCATCCGGCATCGACATCGCGGATCGTCACCGACGAGATCATTCGCGGGTCTATCGGTTTTGAAGGGCTGCTGATGTCGGACGATATTTCGATGAATGCCCTGAAGGGCACGATCGGCGAGCGGGCCGAGCGCATTGCCGCCGTTCTGGACGTCATCCTGCATTGCCACGGTCACATGGACGAAATGCAGGCGGTTTCTGCCGCTGCATCCGAACTGTCGGGCGCCGCAAGGCGGCGGGCCGACGCGGTCGAGGCCGCCTTCACGCTGCCGGATGACAGCGACGAGCAGGCCTTGCGCGACGAGTTCGCGTCGCTTCTGGCGGTTGCTTGATGGTGCGCGGCCCGGTCCTCCCGACGATCGTCAATCGTCCGTCGAACGCCGAGACCCCGGCGCCGATGCCGATGGACAGTCTGTGGCAGGACAATGCCGAGGACCGCGCCGTCACCGATCCGGCGCTTTTGATCGATGTCGCCGGCTTCGAGGGGCCGCTCGATCTTCTGCTGTTCCTCGCACGCAACCAGAAGGTCGACCTTTCCCGCATTTCCGTGCTGGCGCTGGCCGAGCAATATCTGCAGTTTGTCGAAAGCGCGCGGCGCATCCGTCTTGAACTGGCGGCCGACTATCTGGTGATGGCGGCGTGGCTTGCCTATCTGAAGTCGCGGCTGCTGATCCCGCAGCAAGCCAAGGACGATGGACCATCGGGCGAAGAGATGGCCGCGACGCTGGCCTTCCGGTTGAAGCGACTGGAGGCGATGCGCGATGCAGCCACGCGCCTGATCAACCGCAACAGGCTTGGTCGCGACGTCTTTGCGCGCGGCGCGCCGGAGCATGTGCCGCGTCGCAGCGAAAGCGCCTATGAGGCGACGCTGTATGACCTCCTGACCGCCTATGCGTCGCTGCGCCAGCGCCAGGCTGTCACCCAGGTGACCATCGAGCGCCGCAAGGTATGGTCACTTGTCGATGCGCGCGGCATGCTGACCCGCATGATCGGCGAAATCGATGACTGGACGGCCCTGGAACATTATCTGTTGCGCTACCTGCCGAGCGAGGAAGAGCGCGTGACGGCGATTGCCAGCTCGTTTGCCGCCTCGCTGGAACTGGTGCGCGAAGGACGGCTGGAGATCCGCCAGGAAGGCGCCTTCCAGCCGATCTTCATGCGCAGCGGACCCAAGGCCCAAGCCCTGAAGTCGGTGGAGTGAGGCGCGCATGAGCGGCAGTGATCAAAACGACGTCATCGACGACCAGGATTTCGAGACCGGCAAGGCGCCGACCGATCCGCAGCGGGCGTTCGACGAGCGCGAGGCGCTGCGGATTGCAGAGGCACTGGTGTTTGCCTCTGCCGAGCCGGTGTCGACCCATTTCATTTCCGAGCGCCTGCCGCGCGATATCGATGCGGCCACGATCCTCCATCGTCTGAAGGACGACTATGCCAGCCGCGGCGTCAATCTGGTTCAGGTCGACGACTATTGGGCCTTCCGGACGGCAGCCGACCTCTCGTTTGCCATTCGCAACGAAGAGATAGAGGTCAAGAAACTGTCGCGCGCGGCATTGGAAGTGTTGTCGATCATCGCCTATCACCAGCCGGTGACGCGGGCGGAGATCGAGGATATCCGCGGCGTCCAGACATCCAGGGGCACGCTGGACGTGCTGATGGAGGCCGGCTGGGTGCGGTTTCGCGGCCGTCGCCGCTCGCCGGGGCGTCCGGTGACACTGGGCACGACGCGTGATTTTCTCGATCACTTCGGTCTTGAGGAACTACGCGACCTGCCGGGTCTCGAGGAACTCAAGGGCGCTGGACTGCTGTCCGGGCGCATCCCGTCGAATTTCAATATCCCGCTCCCCTTCGGCAGTGATGACCTGACGGAAGACGAGGATCCGATCACCCAGCTTGATCTCGAGGAACTCGGCCTCTTGACTCCGGGCGGTGAAGCAGAGGAATAGGGTCAGCTTTTGAATGGTAACCGGCAGTTCCCCCGGATGCCCGGTGGGAATTCAGTCCCGGCGGTGCATCCAGCGGATAAGAGGCCGTGCGGACGACGGAATGAACCCAGCGAGAAGCCAGCATGGAGACGGACAGCGCACGGCCGGCGTGACCTTTGCCGCGCGTCTGACCTTTGAGGATATCCGCCACCGCTATCACGGCAAGGACACGATCCGCGGCGTCACGCTGACGGCCGAGCCGGGTGAAGTTCTATGCCTGCTCGGACCGTCCGGATCGGGCAAGACGACGCTGCTGCGCATTGCGGCCGGCATCGAGGTGCAGACCAGCGGGCGGTTGTTGATCAATGACAGCGAGGTGGCCGGTCCGTCCGGTTTCGTACCGCCGGAAAAGCGCGGTATCGGGCTGATGTTCCAGGATTTTGCCCTGTTTCCCCATATGAGCGTGCTGGACAATGTCCGCTTCGGCCTGACCGCCATGCCGTCTAAGAATGCGGTGTCCGAGGCGATGCTGGCACTGGAGCGGGTGGGGCTGTCCCACTATGCCGAGAAATACCCGCATTCACTGTCCGGCGGTGAGCAACAGCGCGTGGCGCTGGCCCGGGCGCTCGCCCCGCGCCCAAGCGTGCTGTTGATGGATGAGCCTTTTTCCGGTCTGGACTCGCGGCTGAAGGATACGATCCGGGCCGACACGCTGGATATCCTGCGCGAAAGTCGGGCAACCGCCGTCGTCGTCACCCATGATGCCGAGGAAGCCATGCGCATGGCGGACCGCATTGCTTTGCTACGTGACGGCCAATTGGTGCAGGTCGGCACATCCGACGATCTCTATCGGCGACCGCGCGACCTGTTTGCCGCCGCCTTTTTCTCGGAAATCAACGAATTTTCAGGGACCGTCACGGGTGGCAGGGTCGAGACGCCACTTGGAACAGCTCCGGCCAATGGCTTTGCCGAGGGGTGCGAGGTCTCGATCGCTGTGCGGCTGTCGGGGCTCTCCGTCCGCGAAAGCGGCGGCGCCATCCCGGCGCGCATCCTTGCCCGGAGGTTCCTCGGCGTGGTCGAACTCCTTGACCTTGCCATACCGGGCACCGAACGTCCCGTGCGTGCCCGCATCCGCGCCGATCTGTTGTCGCCAGCTATACGAGATGTGACGATCACAGTCGATCCGCGTGACATTTTGGTGTTTGAAAAACCGATAGAAAACCCCTACATCGGGGAAACGCAAATCTAAGGAGTGGCAGGTAATGGGTTCTTTCAGCTTGTGGCACTGGATCATCGTTCTGGCGATTGTCCTTCTGCTGTTCGGTCGTGGCAAGATTCCGGAACTCATGGGTGACGTTGCCAAGGGCATCAAGAGCTTCAAGAAGGGCATCAGCGACGAGGACGAGCAGGATACGGCATCCTCGACCTCGACCACGCCCGGTGCAACCACCGCGAAGACTGTCGACCACAAGGCCGACGAGACCAAGTAACAACACTGATCCCGTGTCCGGATCCGGCGGCCATGCCGCCGGGACAGCATTGTGCATGGATACGGGATCGAATGGCGCGGTATCGTCGCGTCGCCGGACTATGGCATCAGGAGCCGTTGAATGCTGGATATTGGCTGGACCGAGCTGCTCGTCATCGCGGTAGTCCTGATCGTGGTGGTCGGTCCCAAGGACCTGCCGCCGATGATCCGTGCATTTGGCAAGATGACCAAGCGCCTTCGCCAAACGGCAGGCGAATTCCGCTCGCAGTTCGACGAAGCGCTGCGCGAGGCGGAACTCGACGATTTGAAGAAATCGGTCGATGATATCCGCTCGCTCAATCCGACCAATTCGTTGCGGGAAGCGATCAACCCGCTGCGTCAGATGGGCCAGGACATCAAGTCCGACTTGCAGAAGGCGAGCCGAGTCGATGCACCCGCCGCCGTCTCGCAGAAACCTGCGACCGCAAGTGATGTGGCCGGCACGCCCGTTGTCGAACATTCGATCCTGCCCGATCTGGTCGCGCCGACGCCGCCGCCTGCCGATCTCGTTTCAGTGGCTCCGGTTGCCGCCACCGCCACAGCGCCGGCCACATCATCTCCGGCCGGCATCGATCAGCCGGTGAAGAAGACGGTGAGCCGGAAGAAAGCGCCGACAACGACCGACGTGACCGAGGCTTCCGTTACGGTCGCCAAGTCCCCTAAGGTAAAGCGCGCAGCAACGACTGCTTCGCCATCCGCTGCAGCGGCGGCCCCCAAGGGTGCGTCTAAGGCTGCAACCAAGGCGCTCTCACCCGAGATTGCCGGACCAAAGACGGCAGAGCCCGTCGCTGCCGTGACGCAAGCCGGAACGGTTGCAGCGCCTGCTGCGCCGCGCAAGCCACGTAAGACCAAGAGTGAGGACCGTGCATGAGCGGCGAAACCGAAGACAAGCCGCAGCCGCTGATCGAACACCTGATCGAGTTGCGTTCCCGGCTCATTTGGGCGATCGGCGCCTTTTTTCTCGCCTTCATCGTCTGCTTCTTCTTCGCCAAGCAGCTCTTCAATCTGCTGGTCATTCCCTACAAATGGGCTGTTCTCTGGGCAGGCCTCGACCTGTCCAAGGCGGAGCTGATCTATACGGCGCCGCAGGAATTCTTCTTCACCCAGGTCAAGGTCGCAGCCTTCGGCGCCATGGTCATTGCCTTCCCGGTGATCGCCTCCCAGGTCTACAAGTTTGTCGCGCCCGGTCTCTACAAGAACGAGCGTCAGGCTTTCCTGCCCTTCCTTGTTGCTTCACCTGTGCTGTTTCTGCTGGGAGCATCGCTGGTCTACTTCTTCTTCACGCCGATGGTGATGTGGTTCTTCCTCGCCATGCAGCAGGCGCCGGGTGAGGGCGAGGTGGCGATCTCGCTGATGCCCAAGGTCTCGGAATATCTGAGCCTGATCATGACGCTGGTCTTTTCCTTCGGTCTGGTGTTCCAGTTGCCGGTGGTGACCACGCTTCTGGCGCGTGTCGGCATCATCGAAAGCGAGTGGCTGGCCGAGAAGCGCAAGTACTTCATCGTCATCGCTTTTGTCGTGGCAGCAGTGCTCACGCCGCCGGATCCGCTCTCCCAGATCGGTCTTGCACTCCCGACGATCCTTCTCTACGAGATTTCCATCTATGCGGCGCGAATCGTCGAGCGCAATCGGGCCAAGACTACCGCTGTCGAGGCTGCCTTGAACGAGACGGAATAGGCGGTTCTCCGCCATTCCCGCCGCCGGTTTAACCCATGCCGACATGGGGCCGGACGAGGCCGTCGGCCAGATCCGATCCCGGTCCAAATCAAGACCTGGAACGACAATGCTCGATATCAAGTGGATCCGTGACAATCCCGAGGCTCTCGATGCTGCGCTGGCCAAGCGCGGTGCAGAACCGCTGTCTGCCAGCCTGATCGCTTTGGATGAAAAGCGCCGCTCGGTGGTCCAGGCGCTGCAGGACATGCAGTCGCGCCGCAATGCTGCTTCCAAGGAGATTGGTGCTGCCATGGGCCAGAAGGACATGGCGCTGGCCGATAAGTTGAAGGCCGAAGTGGCCCACCTGAAGGACACGATGCCGGTCGCCGAAGAAGACGAGCGCCGGCTGAACGCCGAGCTTTCGGATGCGCTGTCGCGCATCCCCAACGTTCCGCATGACGATGTGCCGGTTGGCCGCGACGAAAACGACAACGTCGTTACCCGCATGACCGGCCAGAAGCCGGGCTGGAACCATCCGGCCAGGGAGCACTACGAGATCGGCGAAGCGCTCGGCTACATGGATTTCGAACGCGCCACCAAGCTGTCGGGCTCGCGTTTCACCGTGTTGACCGGTCCGCTTGCAAGACTGGAACGCGCACTCGGCCAGTTCATGATCGACCTGCACACCAGCGAACATGGCTATACCGAAGTGTCGTCGCCGCTGATGGTGCGCGCCGAAACGCTGTATGGAACAGGCAATCTGCCGAAGTTCGAGGAAGATCTGTTCAAGACCACCGACGGTCGCTACCTGATCCCGACGGCCGAAGTGACGCTGACCAACCTCGTCGCCGGTGACATTCTCGATCAGGAAAAGCTGCCGCTGCGTTTCACCGCACTGACCCCGTCTTTCCGGTCGGAAGCCGGGTCTGCCGGTCGTGATACCCGTGGCATGCTGCGCCAGCACCAGTTCTGGAAATGCGAACTCGTCTCGATTACCGATGCCGAAAGCTCGATTGCCGAGCACGAGCGTATGACGGCCTGCGCCGAAGAAGTCTTGAAGCGCCTCGGCCTGCATTTCCGCACGCTGACGCTGTGCACCGGCGACATGGGTTTTGGTTCGCGCAAGACCTACGACCTTGAAGTCTGGCTGCCTGGCCAGAACACTTACCGCGAAATTTCGTCCTGCTCGGTCTGCGGCGATTTCCAGGCGCGGCGCATGAACGCGCGCTACCGCGGCAAGGACGGCAAGGGCACGACCTTCGTGCACACGCTGAACGGCTCGGGCACGGCGGTCGGTCGCTGCCTGATCGCAGTCATGGAAAACTATCTCAATGAAGATGGCTCGATCACTGTTCCTGACGTCCTGCTGCCCTACATGGGCGGTCTGACGAAAATCGAAAAGGCCAACTGAGCCGCAAGAGGAAACGGGCGATGCGCATTCTGCTGACCAATGACGACGGGATCCATGCCGAGGGTCTGGCCGTTCTCGAGCGGATCGCCCGCAAGCTCTCCGATGACGTCTGGGTTGTCGCCCCCGAAACCGACCAGAGCGGCCTTGCCCATTCTTTGACGTTGTCGGAGCCTCTCCGATTGCGCGAAGTCGGCGAAAAGCGCTTTGCCCTGCGCGGCACGCCGACCGATTGCGTCATCATGGCGATCCGCAAGGTGCTCGATCGCAAACCGGATCTGGTCTTGTCCGGCGTCAATGCCGGCGGCAACATCGCCGATGACGTCACCTATTCCGGCACGGTGGCCGGCGCGATCGAGGGCACCGTGCATGGCGTGCGTTCCTTCGCACTGTCCCAGGTCTACGACTATGTCGCCCGCACGCCGGTTCCGTGGGACGTGGCCGAAGCCTATGCGCCGGACCTGATCCGCAAATTGTCGACCGTCGACCTGCCGCCGGGCACCTTTCTCAACCTGAACTTTCCCTGCGCCAAGCCGAGCGAGGTTCAGGGTGTCGAGGTGACGGGGCAGGGCAAACTCGATTTCGGCCTCAGCGTCGAAGAGCGGCATGACAATCGCGGCGTTCCCTATTTCTGGCTGCAATTCGGTGACCGCAAGGGAGATTTCCGCGCCGGCACGGATCTCCAGGCGATGCGGGAAAAGAAGATCTCGGTCACGCCGCTCAAGCTCGATATGACCGACTATGCGGTCCAAGACCGTGTGGCGGCAGCGCTAGGCTTCGGGAGCGGCGCGTGAAGTCTGCACTGCTCGAGAAGGAGGGTTTTGCCGCGCTGGTCCTGCGTTTGCGGGCCGAAGGCTTGAGCAATATCGATCTGCTGACCGCCGTCGAGCAGACGCCGCGCTCGCTGTTCGTGTCTCCCGACTATGCTGAGAATGCCTATTCCAGCCGCTCGATCCCGATCGAATGCGGGCAGTTCATGGAAGGGGCTGATCTCGCCGTGCGTCTTCTGTCGCTTCTGCAGGTCAAGCCGGGCCAGCGGGTGCTGGAAATCGGCACCGGTAGCGGATTTGTCACCGCCGTTCTGGCGCGCCTTGCCGAGCGCGTCATTTCGATCGAGCGGTATCGCACGCTTGTCGGCAATGCACAGCGCCGGCTCGACAGCCTTGGTTTGCGCAATGTAATTTTGCGGCAGGCCGATGGCAGCAACGGTCTGCCGGGCGAGGGCACGTTCGATCGCATCTTCGCGGCATCCGCCTATCCGTCCATGCCGCGTTTTTTTGCCGAACAGCTGGTCTCGGGCGGCATGCTGCTGGTGCCGATCATGGTCGACGCAGAGCGCTGCATCATGGTTCGGCTGACCAAGACCGGCAGCCGTTTCGAGCGGGAAGACCTCTTCGAAGTGCCTTTTCTGCCGATGCAGCCGAAAATTGCCCTGCATATCTGACGCAAGCCGGAAGTCGGCTGCCTGGCCGCATCGCTTGTCTGGCAGAGGTTTTCGGATGGCGGCACAGTGTTGCCGGCCTGCCGGCGATCAAGCTCTTACATGCGTAATCTCGAAATAGTTCACAACGATTCCGAGCGGTTAACCGGCCGGTAACACTAACGCGCTTTAATAAAACCCATAGTTCGTTGCGTCATATGTGGGTCGAGTCATGCGTAAAAGTGTATCGCCGAAAGCCGGATTGCCCTTCGCCCGTCTCTGCGGTGCCATTCTTCTGGCCAGTACCGCGGCAGGGTGCAGTTCCGATGCGACCCGTTTCAGTTCGCTGTTTTCCACGGACAATATCACCACGGCATCGATCCCGCGCCAGCAGGCCGGGATGAACGGCCAGGCGCCGATGCCCGCCGAGAATATCGGCAGTGGCTCCGTCGCATCGCAGCCGAACTACAACTACAACAATCAGCAGCAGGCAATGGCGCAGCCTATGCCGGCCGCCAGCACCTATCAGCCGGCCTCGGCGCGCGCCGCCAGCACGCCGGTCGCCGTCCAGCGGACCGAGCTTGCCGCGCCGGCAGGCGCCGCACCGTCTGCTGGCGCCAATCGCAACGCCGCGCGTGCGGAAGCGCTGGCCCAACCATTCCCGAGTGCTCCGGCGCAGACCGGCAACGAGACCGTTGCACTGGCGGCCCCTGCGCGGAACCTAGCCGAACCGGCAACAACAGGCACCACGCCGAAGACCGCCGGCTGGAGCGCGACCAATGGTGCGCGTGTCACTTTGAAGCCGGGCGAAACCATTGCCACGCTGTCCGATCGCTACGGCGTGCCGCAGAAGGAGATCCTCAGGGTCAACGGCCTGACCAAGTCCAGCGACGCTGCAAGCGGCCAGATGGTCATCATCCCGACCTTCGGAGGCGGCGCCAATGCTGCCCGCGCAGCCTCGGATTCGTCCGCAGTGCCGCTCGACGGCAAGAAGCCGATCCTGCCCGACCAACAGCAGAACGTGGCGGTTCTGCCGACCTCGCTCAATTCGCGTGACAAGCAGCAGGCGGCTTCCGCCAGCGCCAATGGCAAGTCTCTCTCCGGCGCAGGCGAGGGCGATGCTCCCGGCAGCTACGTGGTGAAGCCGGGCGATTCACTTGCCCGTATTGCCAAGGCGACCGGTACGCCGGTTGACCAGTTGAAAAAGGCAAACGGCCTGACCACCGCCAATATCCGTATCGGCCAGACACTGAGGATCCCGGCAAACGGCGCAGCCGTTGCCAAGGCAGCTCCGGCGACTGATCAGGTCAAGACGGCATCCGTCCCTGCCGCAAACCAGCCGGCAGGCTACAAGGCGCCGACCGCGACCAAGTCCGTCAGCGAAGTCGCCTCCGTCGATACCGAGTCGGCAGCACCGGAAGCAACCGGCATCGGCAAGTATCGCTGGCCCGCCCGCGGTGCGGTGATTGCCGGATTCGGTGCCAATGTCGATGGCAAGCGCAGCGACGGCATCTCGATCTCGGTCCCGACCGGCACCCCGGTCAAGGCAGCTGAAAATGGCGTGGTTATTTACGCCGGCAACGGCCTGAAGGAACTTGGCAATACCGTTCTGGTTCGTCACGACGACGGTACCGTCACCGTCTACGGTCATGCCGATGCTCTGGACGTTCAGCGCGGCCAGAAGGTGCAGCGCGGTCAGACGATCGCCACGTCCGGCATGAGCGGCAACGTCAAGCGGCCGATGCTGCATTTCGAAGTGCGCAAGAACGCGTCGCCGGTCAATCCAATGACTTTCCTGGAATAGGTTTTGCGTACCAGGTAGCGAGAAAGGCCCGGTGGAACCCGGGCCTTTTTGCGTTCAGGCCTGCGGACGGTCGACCGGGATACGCATCCGCCCGGCGAGATCCTGGATATACTGCCAGGCGACGCGGCCGGAGCGACCGCCGCGCGTCGTCGCCCATTCCAGCGCCTCGTGATGCAGTACTTCCCGTTCAAGCGGCAGCTTGAAATAGTCGGCATAGCCATCGATCATCGTCAGATAGTCGTCCTGGCTGCATTTGTGGAAGCCGAGCCAAAGGCCGAACCGGTCCGACAGCGACACCTTTTCCTCGACCGCTTCCGAAGGGTTGATCGCCGTCGACTGCTCGTTTTCCATCATGTGGCGTGGCAAAAGATGACGACGGTTCGAGGTTGCGTAAAACAGCACATTGTCCGGCCGTCCCTCGATGCCGCCGTCGAGCGCTGCCTTCAGCGACTTGTAGGCGGTATCATCATGGTCGAAGGACAGGTCGTCGCAGAAAACGATGATCCGGTGATCGGCCACTTTCAGGATGTCGAGCAGGCCCGGCAGGCTGGAAATATCCTCGCGATGCACCTCGACCAGCTTCAGCGAAACACCGGTTGTCTTGCGGATATCGGCGTGTACCGCCTTGACCAGCGATGACTTGCCCAT
The DNA here is from genome assembly GCF_000247475.1 of Rhizobium sp. PDO1-076. GTDB lineage: Bacteria > Pseudomonadota > Alphaproteobacteria > Rhizobiales > Rhizobiaceae > Allorhizobium. The sequence goes on from NZ_AHZC01000428.1 coordinate 12,119, forward strand.
GCCGCGGGCACCCCAGAGCAGGACATTGTTGGCCGGAAAGCCTTCGGCAAAGCGCAACGTGTTGTCCTGCAGGATGTCGCGCACATGATCGACGCCGCGGATCAACTGCAGTTCGACCCGGTTGGGCCGCACAACAGGCTGAAGATGATGACGCGCCGCGTTCCAGACAAAACAGTCGGCGGCGCTCCAATCGTTGACCACCGGCTGTGGTCCGGCCAGCCGCTCGATGGCGTCGGCCAGCCGTTTGACTTCACCCAGCAGAGCCAGCGTCGTGTCATCACTCATGGCAACCTCCTTGCGATCTGCATTCATCGGGCCTCGAAGGCCCCTTGTCCGCCGGGTAACATGGTGATTTTTCCACCGAAAGGGTAAGAGCCGGGAAAATGGTACGCAGGCGCGCTGTTTTTGTTGCATTCGCAGGCTTGGTCACTATATTCCGGCGACCTGAACGCGGGGGCCGTGAAGCCTGCCGCTTGTCTTCATAGGAGTTTTTCATGTTTATCACGCAGGCCTTTGCCCAGGGAACGACCGCAGCTCCGAGCGCGATGGGTTCCGGGTTCGAAATGCTGCTGCTGTTCGCACCGCTGATGGTGGTCTGGTATTTCTTCCTGATTCGCCCGCAGCGCGCCCAGCTGAAGAAGCGCCAGGAATCGCTGTCTGCCATTCGTCGCGGCGACCAGGTTGTTCTCGGCGGCGGCCTCGTCGGTAAGGTCACCAAGGTGGTCGACGACAACGAGCTCGAAGTTGAAATCGCCGACGGCGTCAAGGTTCGTGCCATGCGCACCTACATCGCCGAAGTCCGCGTCAAGGGCGAGCCCGTCAAGACGGACGCGGCCTCCTAATCATCGCCAGGCCGGCCTTGCGCCGGCCTTTGCGTTTTTGTTCGACGCCTCATTTCTGAGAGTGCCATGCTATACGTTTCTCGCTGGAAGACAGTGTTTATCTGGCTGACCGTCCTGGTCAGCGTCTTGTTGGCTTTGCCCAACGCCTTCAGCGATGAAGAATTGTCGGCCTTCCCATCCTGGTTCCCGACCAACAAGGTAACCCTTGGTCTCGATCTCCAGGGCGGGTCGCACATCATGCTCAAGCTTGAGCATGCCGACATAGTCAAGGAACGTCTGGAAACAGTGGTCGGCGATATCCGCGCGCAATTGCGCGACGCGAGCATTCGCTACACAGGTCTTTCCGGCGTCGGCCAGCAGGTCCAGGTCCGCATCACGGATGCAGACAAGGTCGAGGCGGCCGTCGAGGCGCTGCGCACACTGACCGATCCCGTCAGCGCTGGCGGCCTGACGGGCGGATCGATTACCGAAGTCACGCTTGAGCAACAGGATGGCGGCCTTCTGCGGTTGAACCTGACGGATGCCGGTATCGACTACCGTGTGTCGTCGGCGTTGACCCAGTCGATGGAGGTGGTTCGCCGCCGCGTCGACGAACTCGGGACGACCGAACCGCTGATCCAGCGGCAGGGTGACGATCGCATTATCGTCCAGGTTCCGGGTCTAACCGATCCGCAGCGCCTGAAGTCGCTGCTCAACCAGACCGCCAAGCTGTCTTTCCACATGGTCGACACCTCGATGCCGGTGACCGAGGCGATGAACAATCGTCCGCCACCGTCGTCTGAAATTCTTTATTCCACCGACGATCCGGCGGTTCCCTATCTGATCGAGAAGCGTGCGCTGGTCTCCGGCGAAAATCTCGTCGATTCCCAGGCATCCTTCGATCAGCGCAGCAACGAACCGGTTGTCAGCTTCCGGTTCGACAGCCGCGGCGCCCAGCGCTTTGCCCAGGCAACGCAGCAGAATGTCGGCCGCCCCTTCGCCATCGTGCTGGACCAGCAGGTGATTTCGGCTCCGGTCATTCGCGAGCCGATCCTCGGCGGTTCCGGCCAGATCTCCGGTAACTTCACCGTTGAAGGCGCAAACGACCTCGCCGTGCTGTTGCGCGCAGGTGCATTGCCGGCAACCCTTACCGTTGTCGAAGAACGCACCGTCGGACCAGGCCTCGGTGCCGATTCGATCAATGCCGGCGTTTACGCCAGCGGCATTGGCGCACTTTTTGTTGTCTTCTTCATGATCGCCTTCTACGGCTCCTGGGGCGTCATGGCGAATATCGCCCTGGCCGCCAACGTTGCCATGATCCTGGCGGTACTCAGCCTGATCGGCTCGACGCTGACCTTGCCCGGCATTGCCGGTATCGTGCTGACCATGGGCATGGCGGTCGATTCCAACGTTCTGGTCTACGAGCGCATCCGCGAAGAGGCGAAGGCAGGCCGACCCTTGCACCAGGCGATCGACACCGGCTTCACCAAGGCCTTTGCCACCATCGTCGACGCCAACCTAACGACGCTGATTGCAGCCGTGGTTCTGTTCTTCCTTGGATCCGGCCCGGTGCGCGGCTTTGCCGTGACGCTTGCGGTCGGTATCGTGACCACCGTCTTTACCGCCTTCACCATGACCCAGTGGCTGATGGCCATGTGGTTCCGTTGGAAGCGTCCGAAGCATGTGCCGAAGAGCGTGCGCACAGGCATGTTCGACGCGCAGAACATTCGCTTCATGGCAGTCCGCAACTATACGTTTGCGCTTGCCGGTGCCATGGCCTTCATATCGCTGGCTGGTTTCGCAACGCTTGGCATGAATCTCGGCATCGACTTCAAGGGTGGCTCGATCATCGAGGCCAAGGCGCGCAGCGGTGCGGCGGATATTTCCGATATCCGTGAACGCTTGAGCCAGCTCAATCTTGGCGAGGTGCAGGCCCAGGGCTTTGGCGATGACTCGAGTGTGCTGATCCGCTTGCAGGCGCAAGAGGGCGGCGAAAACGCGGAGCAGTCCGCGTTGAGCAAGGTGCGTGGCGAGCTGGAGGAACAGTATGAATTCCGGCGCGTGGAAGTCGTTGGTCCTTCGGTGTCGAGCGACCTGACATTCAGTGCAACGCTTGGCGTGGCCGTCTCGCTGCTTTTCATCCTGATCTACATCTGGTTCCGCTTCGAATGGCAGTTCGCCGTCGGCGCGATCATCGCGACCATGCATGATGTGATCCTGACGATCGGCTTGTTTGTCTTCCTCGGGCTGGAATTCAATCTGACCAGCATTGCCGCGATCCTGACGATCATCGGCTACTCGCTGAATGATACCGTCGTCGTTTATGACCGAATGCGGGAGAACCTGCGGCGCTACAAGAAGATGCCGCTCAATGTGCTGATCGATATCTCGATCAACCAGACGCTGTCGCGTACCGTGCTCACAGGCTCGACGACGCTGCTCGCCCTGCTTGCGCTTTATCTGTTTGGCGGCGAGGTCATTTCGTCCTTCACGCTGGCCATGCTGTTCGGCGTGCTGATCGGTACCTTCTCGTCGATCTACATCGCCGCACCGGTTCTGATTGCGTTCAAGCTGCGCCCTGAAAGCTTCCAGCAGGACGACGACAAGGGTGACAAGTCTATGAAGACGGCCGCCAAGGCGGGAGCCTGATCGAATGGCGTTCGGCTTTGGAGACAAGGGCATCGTTATCCGCGAGGCTCATTTCCCCGGCCGGGCGCCGATCGATGCCTATGGCAATGGTGGTTTCCGCTTTGCCGACATGTCGCATCGCGGCTCGCTTCTGCTGCTGCCGTCCGGCGTCTATGGCTGGGATGTCAACGACGGCGACGACCTGACGCTTGCTGTCTTCGAGCGGGTATTGGCGGAGACTGGCATCGAGTTTCTGCTGCTTGGCACGGGCAAACAAATGCGCCTGGTCGATCCAGATGTTCGCGCGGCCCTCAAGCAGCGCGGCATCGCCACCGATCCGATGGGTACCGGGGCTGCCGTGCGCACATACAACATCATGCTGGCCGAGCAACGGCCGGTCGCCGCCGCGTTGATTGCGGTCTGACCCAGATAGGTATGCCGTGAGCGAAACGAAACCGGCCAACGAGGCGCTGTGCCTGGCAGCATTGCGCGATCATGATCGTGATCGCTATCTGGCTGCACTCTTGACGCCAGCCGACCGCCGCGCGGGCGTCGCGGCACTCTATGCCTACAATGCGGAACTTGCCCGTGTGCGAGAACTTGTTCGCGAGCCGCTTCCAGGTGAGGTCCGGCTGCAATACTGGCGCGATCTGCTGCAGGGAGCCGGCCACGGGGCGAATGAGGCCAACCCGGTCGCAGCCGAGTTGTTGCAGGCGACGCGGACCTACCAACTGCCGGTCGGGCCGCTGGCCGCCATGGCCGATGCCCGCATCTTCGACCTTTATGACGACCCGATGGAAACCGTTGTCATGTTCGAGGGATATGCTGGCGAGACCGCGGCGACGCTGATCCAGCTTACAAGTCTGGTTCTCGATCCGGCCGCCGCGGCATCAGCCGCCGACACGGCCGGCCATGCGGGCGTTGCCCAGGCGGTTGCCGGCTGCCTTCTGCTGCTGCCCATTCATCGGGCACGCGGGCAGGTCTATCTGCCGCTGGAAATTCTGCGTGCCGTTGGGCTGGAAGGCCCGGACCTGCTCAAGGGAGCCGACAAGGCCCGGCTGTCGGCCGCGATCGAAGCCTTTGCCGGTCTCGGTCTCGATCATCTGGAAAAGGCCCGGCGTTCCGGTACGCCTTCTCGCAGCATACTGCCGGCCTATCTGCCGGCAACGCTGGCCCGGCGTGTCTTGCTGTCCGCGCGTAGCAGGGGGGCGGCAATCCTCGACCACGACATCCGTCCGCCGCAATGGCGCCGACAGTTGCGGATGATGGCAACGCTTGTCTCCGGGCGGATCTGATCTACCTTTCCCGTCAAAGGCTGGTCAGCCGGAACGCAACACGTTCACGCAAGGCTCGGCTGCTAGATCCTCAAATATGATGAAATTGCCTCGACGGGAGACACAAGGTGAGCGTGGTAACTTGGGCGGTCCTGTTGGGAATAGTGGTTGCTCTGGCATTCTATTCCACCCGTATGGCCAGGCATAAGGAAGAGGATGGTTTGCAGGACACGGGCCTGGCGATCCTCGAGTTCGGCCGCGCCTTCCCGCAGGAAGCCATTCGCAGCCTTCACGCGACTGCGGACGCCAAGGCTGTCTTTGTCCGCCTGCATGACAACAAGGCCGGCATCATGCGCACCTTGCGCAACCACTATGCCTGCCACCTGATCGAGCCGGGAACCGTGCGCGTTCGAAACCTGGCCAATGGCAAGGGCTTTGCGGTCGAGTTTCTCGATTCGCCCGCCCACAACGGCGAGTTCACCTTCGCTTCGGCGGCCGATGCGGCGGAAGTGTCACTCTGGCTGCTGGGAAACTATGTCGGGCCGGCCGATCTTGATCCGGCTCCGAACGGGCTGCCGACCACCTGATCGGCAACAGCCCGCTTTGAACGGTCTTTTTATGCGAGACCGAGCCATGCCTTGCAGTCGGCAAGCGCGCGCAGAGCCACAAGCTGCCGCTTCATCACCGTCTTGTCCTTGCCGCGAAAGCGCTTGACGCCCTCCGGCTTGACGATCGAGCCCGGTTCCAGTTCGGGAAACAGGCCGAAATTGATGTTCATCGGCTGGAACGACCGCTTGCCCGGCTCATCATGCGAGACGATATGGCCGCCGGTGATGTGGTTGAGCAGGGAGCCGAGCGCCGTGGTTGCCGGCGGCAGGCTGATTTCTTCGCCCTTGCGCTCGGCGGCCGCAAAGCGCCCGGCCAAAAGGCCAATCGATGCACTCTCGACATAGCCCTCGCAGCCGGTGATCTGACCGGCAAAGCGCAGGCCCGGACGGTTCTTCAGCTGCAGGGTCGGATTGAGCAATGTCGGGGAGTGGATGTAGGTATTGCGATGCAGGCCACCGAGGCGGGCAAACTCGGCGTTTTCCAGACCCGGAATCATCCGGAAGATCTCCGCCTGAGCGCCGTATTTCAGCTTCGTCTGGAAACCGACCATATTGTAGAGCGTGCCCAGTGCATTGTCCTGGCGCAGTTGTACGACGGCATAGGCCTTGACGGTCGGATTGTGCTCGTTGGTCAGGCCCATCGGCTTCATCGGCCCATGCCTGAGCGTTTCGCGGCCTCGCTCGGCCATCACTTCGATCGGCAGGCAGCCGTCGAAATAGGGCGTTCCTTCCCATTCCTTGAAACCGACCGCATCGCCGGCAATCAGGGCGTCGAGGAAGGCATTGTACTGCGCTTCGTCCATCGGGCAGTTGATATAGTCCTTGCCTGTGCCGCCCGGACCGACCTTGTCGTAGCGCGACTGGTACCAGCAGATATCCATGTTGATGCTGTCGCGGTGCACGATCGGCGCAATGGCGTCGAAGAAGGCAAGCGCATCCTCGCCGGTCTTGGCGCGGATCGCCTCGGCAAGGTCCGGCGAGGTGAGCGGGCCGGTGGCAATGATCGCCTGGTCCCAGTCTTCCGGCGGCAGACCGGCGATTTCCTCCCGCACAACGGTAATCAGCGGATGTTTGTCGATCTCGGCGGTCACGGCTTCGGCAAATCCGTCGCGGTCGACGGCAAGCGCGCCACCGGCCGGAACCTGATGGCGATCGGCGCAGGCCATGATCAACGATCCGGCGAGCCGCATTTCCGCATGGATGACGCCGACGGCATTGGCAGTCGCATCGTCGGAACGGAACGAATTGGAGCAGACCAGTTCGGCCAGACTGTCGGTCTTGTGGGCATCGGTACCGCGCACGCCGCGCATTTCGTGCAGAACGACCGGGACACCGGCCTGTGCTGCCTGCCAGGCCGCTTCCGACCCGGCAAGACCGCCGCCGATGATGTGGATGGGGGANAGAGTGCTGTGTGTCATGGGCGGCTCCATATCATGGCGCGG
>NZ_AHZC01000427.1 GCF_000247475.1 Rhizobium sp. PDO1-076
TTCCGCTGCTGACACTTGGATTGCCGACGTCTGCCACCGCGGCTGTCATGCTTGCAGGCTTCCAGCAATATAACATCCAGCCGGGACCGCTGTTGTTCACCCAGCACGCCGACCTCGTCTGGGGACTCGTCGCCAGTCTGTTCATCGCCAATGTCATGCTGCTTGTTCTCAACCTGCCCTTGGTCGGGATGTGGGTGAAGCTGCTCAAAATTCCGTTGCCCTGGTTGTACGCAGGCATTCTCGTGTTCGCCTCGATGGGCACAATTGCGGCAAACCCTTCGGTGACGGAACTGTTGCTGCTGACGGGTTTCGGCGTCGCCGGGTTTGTCATGCGCCGCTACGACTATCCCATCGCTCCGGCAGTTGTCGGTCTGATCCTTGGGCCACTTGCAGACAGTGCCTTGCGCCGCTCGCTGCAGATGAGCCTTGGCGATCCGATGATCCTGCTCCAGCACCCGAGCTCGGCCATCATGATCGGCATTGCTCTTGTTGCCTTGGTCGCTCCATTCATCTTCAGAGGTCTCGCGAAGTTCCGCCAGGACGAGGATTGATGGCGCAAATCTGTTTGACTGTGCCGGGCGGCGCAGATCACTGTGGCAATTCGAACTGAAAGAACAGGGACACACGGAAACGGCATGGCCAGGAATAGTCTCTCACCCCGGATCAGCACGGACATCATCGAGTTCGTGAAATCCAACGCGATGCGAAAGGGAGATCATCTGCCTCTACAGATGCTGGCGGACAACTTCCGTGTGTCCCGTGCTCCGATCATGAGCGCTCTCCAGAAGCTCGAAGAGAGAGGCATCGTGCGAGCCGAGCCGAACCGCGGATACTTCCTTGCTGTGAACGGCGAGGCAATTGACGATCTTGTGTCAGGGAATGGCAGTGCTGCAGAGGGCGACGATGCGGTCTATCTCAGGATCGCAGACGATCGCCTGTCCGGGAAGTTTGCCGAGCGCGTCAGCGAGAATGAGTTGATGCGGCTCTACGAGGTGCCACGAACCCGGCTGTTGAAGATCCTTCACCGGATCGCCGACGAGGGCTGGATCGAGCGGCTTCCGGGCAATGGATGGGCGTTCAAGCAGACCCTCATGTCGAAGAAGAGCTATGAGGAAGGATATGTCTTCCGCGCCGTCATCGAACAGCAGGCGATGCTGCTGCCGACGTTCCAATCGGATGCTGACGGTTTCCGACGAGCGCGAGAGACACAGACAGCGCTTGGAAACGGTGGATACGAACATTGGTCGCGGGCAGAGATCTTCAAAGCCAATAACGACTTCCATGAAATGCTTGTCGCCTGTTCCGGAAATGAATTCTTCCTGGATGCGATAAAGCGGATCAATAGATTGCGACGCCTTCTGGAGTACCAGATCACCATCGATCGCAGCCGCCTACCGAAACAGACGGCAGAGCATCTGCATATCCTCGATCTTCTCGAGAGTGATCGACGATCAGAAGCGGCCGCCTTCCTCTACACCCACATCATGGGTGCGAGCAGAATCAAGACACCGAAAGTGTAATCAGGAGGGGATTAGCAGGCGAAAACACGTGGCCGCCGCAACATTGCATTTTGTTATAATAAGATGTGATGTGACGTGGGTCCGATGACACCTTTCGTCCCCGACTATGCCCTTCTAAAACGGACCTGCGATGAGAGATTTGGGATGACGGTCATATCGAAAATCACGTTAAACGAGGTGGTGTACGACGTCGTAGACCTGCCAGCGGAGGTTGGACATCAGCTTCGGTTGCTTCCCTATATCCATCGTATCCTGTTGGAAAACGTGCTGAGAACAGCCGGCGAAGATGCTGCGAGAGCCAAGGCTGCAATCATCGACTGGCTTGCGACCGGTTCGAGCGAGTTGGAGATCCCGTTTCTTCCCAATCGTGTCATGATGCACGATACCACGTGCGGTCCTGCCCTTGTGGATATCGCGGGAATGAGGTCGGCACTTGCAGAGGCGGGCTATGATCCCGCACTTCTCAATCCCGTTGTCCCAGTGGACGTCTCCACCGATCATTCCCTGGCTGTCGATGCCTTTGGCGGCTCTGCGTCGCTTGAGCTTAACATGAAACGCGAATTCGAGCGCAATGCCGAGCGGTATCGGTTCATGAAATGGGCGACCAACACTCTGACTGGGTTTCGCGTGCATCCGCCTGGTACGGGCATCATGCACACGCTCAATCTGGAGCGCCTCGCGACAGTCGTCGCGACGATCCAGAAAGACGGTCGGCGCTGGGCTGCACCCGACACGTTGATCGGGACCGACAGCCATACGCCGATGATCAACGGCATTGGCGTCCTTGCATGGGGCGTCGGCGGACTGGAAGCGGAAAGTGTGTTTTTCGGCATGCCTGTCTCGCTCCGCGTACCGGATGTGGTCGGTGTCCGTTTCACCGGACGTCTCGGCGATGGGGTGCTAGCGACCGATCTGGCGTTGACGGTGACCCATATCCTTCGAAAGATCGATCTTCAGGATAAGTATGTGGAGTTCTATGGTCCCGGTGTGTCAGCCCTGACGGCCGGCGACCGGTCGGTGGTTGCAAACATGACGCCTGAGTTTGGCGGCAATTCCGGATATTTTCCGATCGACGGCCACACGCTTGACTACCTCCGGACGACGGGACGAACCTCGGAGCAGGTCGAGTTGGTCGAAGCCTACACCAAACGCGTCGGACTTTGGTTAGATCCGGAGGAGACACCCCGATACACGCACGTCGTCGAGATCGATCTGTCGGCGATCGAACCCAGCCTTGCCGGACCAACGCGCCCTCAGGACAGGATATCGGTGGGCGACACGGCTGCGGCGATTGCGTCGATGAAACGCGGATCGGTCGCAGGTGCCGACATTTCGGAACCGAACGATGGCGCGGTCGCCATCGCAGCCATTACAAGCTGCACCAACACCTCCGATCCGCGGCTCGTGGTTGCCGCGGGCTTGCTGGCGCGAAAAGCGAGATCGTTCGGTCTGCATCCGGCGCCTTGGGTGAAGACGTCGCTCGCGCCGGGATCACCGACAGCGGAAAGATACCTGCGGCGGTCAGGGCTGCTGGAGGATCTCGAAGCGGTCGGATTCGGGATCGTCGGCTATGGCTGCACGACCTGTATCGGCAACTCCGGACCATTGACCGAGCCGATCGCCGTCGCAATGAAGGACCGGGGAATCCTTCCCGTCGCCGTTCTCTCGGGCAACCGCAATTTCCCCGGCCGCGTACACCCGCAGCTCGAGGCAGGCTTCCTTGCATCGCCTCCGCTTGTCGTGGCATTCGCGCTGGCTGGAACAGTCGAGCTGAATGTTCTGGCGGACCCGATCGGGCACTCGTCCGATGGGCAGGCTGTGACCCTGTCGATGTTGTGGCCGACGAGCCAGGAAATCGACGAGGCGGTCGCGGTCGCATCGGATGCGGCGGATTTCAAGCCGGCCTATGACGAAGCCGAGGCCAGCAAGGCTTGGCGCGAACTCGAGGCGCCGACGACGACCTTGTTTCCATGGGACGAGAGGTCGACCTATATCCGCAGGCCACCGTTCGCAGGCTTCGGAAAAGGCAGCTTGCTCGGCACGTACGATGCACATCCACTGATCGTTGTCGGTGACGACATCACGACCGACCATATCTCGCCAGCCGGGGCGATCCGGGCGCAAAGTGAAACCGGCCGTTATCTCGTTGAGCACGGAGAGGTGCCGACCGACCTCAATGTTCACGCTTCGCGGCGGGGCAACTGGGAAGCGATGGTTCGGGGTCTGTACACAAACCGAACCGTTCAAAACCTTCTGGGCAGCGAAATCCCACCAGGATCGACGATCCACGCGCCTTCCGGCGAAGTCCTCCCGCTCTGGTCAGCCGCCAAACGCTACGGGGAGTGCAAGCAGTCCGTCGTGATTGTCGCCGGCGAACGGTACGGAATGGGGTCGTCGCGAGATTGGGCAGCGAAAGGCGCATCCCTTCTCGGCGCGCGCGCGGTCCTGGCGGTGAGCTTCGAACGGATTCACCGATCCAATCTTATCGGTATGGGCATTTTGCCAATGAGATTGCCGGAAGGTTTAGGGCCCGAGGAACTCGCTCTGAAGTCGGGTGATCTCATCGAAATCCATGCCGATATGGGCCTGATCGCTCCGCGTTGTCCGATCGACGTTGTCCTTCGGAGACGCGACGGCGAAATCACCAATTTCAGAGCAACGACGGCCATAGAAACCGCCGCTGAGGTAGAGATGTTGAAGGCGGGTGGAATTCTGCCGCTGCTGTTGAAAAACCTGATCGATACCAACGCAGTGCAGTTCGGGTTGGGCTCTTCTGACAGTCGAGCTTCGTCGCCTTGAACTAACTCGACTGTCGGACCGTCGAAAACGTTGCGGTTAAGCTGCAAACTGAGGAACCTGAAGATCTCTCACGGCCGACGCGCGCAAAAACTCTCGCGTTCCGCGAGTCCAAACAGGATCGCTCGCCCAGCCTTCGTGTCCATGGCGTGTTCGGACCACTTAATATAGCCCTGTTCTCTTCGATACCCGGACACAACGGGATGCGCTTCAAACGGATGGGCGATAACAGCCGTCTAACAGATCGTATGGTCGCCGATCGACTGCCTGAGCTTGCGCACGTCGCGGACGGGCGGAGCCCCGAACTGCCGCAGATATTCGCGGCTGAACTGAGAGGCGCTTTCATAGCCGACCGCGTAGGCGACGTCGGATGCACTACGGTCGCCGGCGAGCAGCAACTGGCGCGCCTCCTGAAGGCGTATCTGCTTCTGATACTGGATCGGGCTCAATCCAGTCAGCGCAAGAAAGTGGCGATGCAGGCTCGCGCGGCTCATGCCAGCGGCTTCGCACAGAGCCTCGATCCGCAGCCGCGTATTACCGCGGTCGCGGATCCACTCGACTGCGCGGCGGATGCCGCCGATCGCGCCTTCCGGGCGGGCGATGTGGCGCAACAGTCGCCCCTGCGGGCCCTGCAGGAGACGATAAAGCAATTCGCGTTCGGCCATCGGTGCGAGCGCCGGGATGTCCGCCGGCGTGTCGAGCAACGCCAGCAGTCGCAGCAGCGTGTCGCGCAGCGGAGGCGTCATCGGATTGATCGCGATGCCGCTGCCTGGCGCGTCCGCGTCGCGCATTGCCGGCATCGTCGATGCGACCTCGGCGAGAAGTGCCGGGTCAAGGACTAACGAAATCGCCACATAAGGACTGCCGTCGCCAGCGTCATGGATCTGGCCGCTCAAGGGTAGATCGAGTGCGCTGACCAGATATTGAGACGCGTCGTAGCGCAGCAGGTCGTCGTGGATGACTACCTCTTTCGATCCCTGCAGAATGAAGCAGATCATCGAGCGGTAGAGACACGGTGACGTTCCCGAGGTTGCCTGTCCTCCTACGCCGATTTCCAGGCGTGGGATCGGCGTCAGGGTCATTCCGGTCCGCCCGTGGCGGAGCGCGATATCGCGATGCGGCTGTAAGTCGTCGGTCATGCCAAGGAGTATGACACCATTTCTCCCATCTGCAAAGCGCTTGAGACAATCAGGCAAACAATTGAGAGCATTAGGCGGGGTGTCGGACACAGCGATCGCCTATTTGACTGGCAGCGAACGCGACGCCTCAGCGGCGTGCCATCCGATAATCAGAATCACAAGGAATGTAGCCATGTCTCAGAAGATCGCACTTATTACTGGCGCCAGCCGCGGCCTCGGTCGCAGCATGGCGCTGCACCTCGCCCGTCGCGGCGTCGGCATCGTCGGCACCTATCGCCAGGGCGCCGAGGAAGCCCAGAAACTGGTAAGCGAGATCGAGGCGCTGGGCGGCACAGCGGCGATGCTCGCGCTCGACGTCACCAAGGTAGCAAGCTTCCCGGCCTTCGCCGCATCCTTCGCCGAGACGCTTCGAAGCCGCTTCGGCAGCGACCGGTTCGACTATCTGGTCAACAACGCCGGTGCGGTCGTCCACGTGCAGGTCGCTGACGCAAGCGAGGAACAGTTCGATATGATGATCGACATGCACCTGCGCGGACCGGTGTTCCTGACGCAGGCATTGCTACCGATCATCGCCGATGGCGGACGCATCCTCAACGTCTCGTCGGGCTTCACGCGCACGTCGATGGCCAGCTTCGGCCTTTATGCGGCGGCCAAGGCGGGGCTCGAGACGCTGACCCGGTTCATGGCGCTGGAACTCGGCGCGCGGCAGATCCGCGTCAACGCCATCGCGCCCGGTGCCATCGCCACCGATTTCGGCGGTGGTAGGGTCCGCGATGACGAACAGGCTCATGCCTTCGTCGCGAGCAAGATCGCGCTAGGCCGCGTCGGTCAGCCCGACGACATCGGCGGCGCGGTCGCAGCGATCCTGTCAGACGATTTCGGCTGGGCCAACGGCACGACCTTCGACGTGTCGGGCGGCCAGTCGCTCTGATCTCATTTCCAGCACATCGAGACAACACCATGACCGAGCAAAACCTCACTCTCGTCAGCCACCCGCTGTGCCCATTCGTCCAGCGTGCCGCGATCGTCCTCCTCGAAAAGGGGGTGGCGTTCGACCGGGTCAACGTCGATCTATCGGCCAAGCCCGACTGGTTTCTGGACCTGTCGCCGACGGGCAAGGTGCCGGTGCTGAAGGTGCGCCAGCCGAACGGTGAGGAGGCGAACCTCTTCGAAAGCGTGGTCATCTGCGAATATCTGAACGAGACGCAAGGCGGCGCGGCGATGTATCCCGACGATGCATTGCTGCGTGCACGGCATCGCGCCTGGATCGAATTCGCCACCCAGACCTTTACGGAGGGCTGGCAGTTCCTCCACGCCAAGGACATGGCGACCGCCGACGCCAGGCGGGCCGCCTTCCGTGATCGGCTGAGCAAGATCGAGGCCGAACTGGGCGACGGCCCGTATTTCGCCGGGGCGGACTTTGGCCTGGTCGATGCGGTCTACGCACCGCTTTTCCGCTATTTCGGGATCATCGATCGGCAAGTGGCGGACCCGATCTTTGCTGGTCTGCCACGGGTGACGGCGTGGCGCGCGGCACTTGCCGAGCGATCCAGCGTCAAGAGCGCCGTGATCGACACCTATCCCGACCTGTTTCGCGACCACCTGCGCCAGCAAGGCGCGATGATCGCGGCTTACCAATCAGAATTCCAAGGAGTGATATCATGACCGACCCATCCAAGCCCGCGCTGATCCTGATCGAATATGTCAACGACTGGCTCTCCCCGACCGGCGGCATTTATCCGGTGTTTCAGGACCGGGAGCAGGTCGACACCGCGATCGCCAATTCGAAAATCATCCTTGAAGAGGCCCGCCGTCGCGGCATGCACGTGATCCACGCAGCGCTGAAGTTCGAGCCGACCTTCAAGGTGCTGGGCGAGGCCAAGTACGGCCTGCGCAAGATAACGCGCGACCATGGCGCGTTCCTGGGCGAGCAGGCCGATTTCTTCCCCGGCTTCGAGCCGGCGGAAGGCGAGCATGTCGTTCGCGAGCGCGCCGGCGGTAGCAGCGTCTTCGTCGGAACCACGCTCGACGGCTACCTGCGCAACAACCGCATCAATGAGATCTACCTGTCGGGCTTTTCGCTGCGCCAGTGCGTCGAGTCTTCGATGCGCAACGCGCACGACCTCGGCTACGACACCAATGTCATCTACGACGCGTCGGCTGGCTATACCCGCAAGCAACAGGACGACTTCGTGGCCGAGATCGCACCCTTTTACGCCAACGCCATCACCACGCAGGAATTCGTGGCGAAGGCATAATCCGCCACTGGACCCGGTTCTGTCATGGAGCCGGGTTTCCGTCCGGCCACCCTTAAACCTTCCTTTTCAGTCTCCGGGATTTCAGTTGATTGATTTCCTGCGTGTCGTTCCACACAGGTTAGTCGGCCAGCCGACTGGGCCCCCATTGGCTTATATGAATAGGGCGCGGGCGATCCTGACGACGGTTTCAGCATCAGGTGACTTTCCCTCACCTGCCCGCTCCGCAAACACTTGAGCAGAGATGTCGCGGCGCTTGGGAAGCCGGTGGCGTTCGGCCAATGCAAGCGCCGGTCCCATCTCGTCATATGTCAGATCGGTGATATAGACCGGCGAGCCGGGCTGCTGGCGCCAGGAGTCTGCGAGGCTACCCGCGTCGAAGCCATCGAAGCCCGTGTCATCAACCAGAGCCATGGCGATGTCACGGTCATGGCCCCGGTCTGCGGAAACCGGCAAAGCGACACGGCCAGGCTGTCCCTTTGGCATGCCTTTGGTCTCGAAGGATACCATGCCGATGGAATTCCATGCCTTGGCAATTGGTCGGCCAAAGTAGTCGCGCACCCACTCGCTCTCGGCGATGTCGCTGTCGAGTTCGGGATTGACCGGATCGCGGCCCGGGAAGTAGTTGGAGATGTCGATGACGACCGTCTCTTCGGGCAGAGCCGCGATCAGCTGCCTGATCCTCTCGAATGCCGGATGGGGCATGGTCATGATCACGACCTCGACGTCCTTGACAGCGTCTTCCGTCGTGACAGCCTGTGCTCCGGTTTCGAGCACTTCGGCTTCAATAGTCTGAGGCCCGCGAGAGTTTGCGACCTTGACGTCATGGCCTGCTGCAGCGAGCTTGCGGGTCAAAACTCGGCCCATGTTGCCCGTTCCAAGAATGCCGATTTTCATGGTGGTTCCCTCTATTTTAAATGGATTAGTGGGCGGGTAGCGCCACGCCGGCAGCGAGGGCCCGCCTTGGCAGAAGAAGTGCGGCAAGCAGAGACACCAGCACGAAGCCGCAGCCGACGAGGTAGGCCTGCTGCGCACCATGCGCCATCGCCGGTCCGACCGCCTCGCCGCCCTCCTGATAGAGCCTGCTGGCCATGCCCATGATCGAGAACATGATTGCGATGCCTGCGGCGCCTGCCAGCTGCTGAAGCGTATTGACGATGGCGCTGCCATGCGGAAGCAGGTGGGCGTTGAGGACGCCAAGCGAGGCGGCAAACAGTGGCGTCCACATCAGCGCCTGTCCGACGATGATGAAGAGATAGGTGACCAGAAGCAGTTCGATCGCGGTGCCTGGTGCCAGGGTCGACAGGGCATACAGGCCTGCGGCGTCGATCACCGCCCCGGTAATAACCAATGGCCTTGGACCAATCCGGTCGTACAGGCGTCCGACCACCGCTGACACGATTGCAATCGTGACGCCACCTGGCACCATGAACAGGCCAGCCTGGACAGTGCTTAGTCCGTAGGAGGTCTGGAGGATAACCGGCATCAGCGTCATCATGCCGTAGCAGGCGATCATGAAGCAGAGCATGATAAAGGCGGCGACGCTGAACGTGCGGACCTTGAATGGTCGCATGTCGAGCTGGGCGCGGTCGGACTTCTGCAGGTGCACCTGTCTCGCGACGAAGGCCGCCACCACGACGACCCCCAGCAGGAGCGACGTCCACGGGGAGACCACCGTGTGTCCTCCACCTTCGCCCAGTGAAGCCAAGCCGTAGACGAGGCTTGCAAACCCGACGCCGGACAGGACGAGGGACAGTGCATCGAGCGCCACCTTTCGAGCGTCGCTACGGACGCGAATGGTGGCATAGCCGAGCGCGAGCGTGGCGAGGGCGAGCGGCAGGATTGCGATAAAAAGCCACGGCCAGTCGAACCGGGACAGGATCACGCCGGAAAACAACGGGCCGAGCGCGGGAGCTGCCGAGGTGGCTACGATATTCATCGCCATCACGCTGCCACGCCGGGACTCCGGCACGAGGGTGCTCATGGCCGTGTAGGACAGCGGGATCACGATCGCCGTGCCGACCGCCTGAATTACCCGGCCCACCAGCAAAGTTTCGAACCCCGGAGCGACGATGGCAACCAGGGTGCCGACCGCAAACAATGCCATAGCCAGCGTGAAGACGGTTCGCATCTGGTAGCGCTCGGTCAGGAAACCCGTCGCCGGGATCACGACCGCCATCGTCAGCATGTAGGCCGTCGTTAGCCACTGCGCCGTAAATGCGGTGATCAACAGATCGACCATGATGCGCGGCATGGCAACGCCCATCAGCATCTCGTTGAGGATGACCGTGAAGGTCGACACGACAAGCACGCTGATCGTTAGCACAGCCTCACGCGAAAGCGTTTGGCGGTCGTGATCCTTGAGGGGGGGCAGTCATACTTTCCGGCTTTCTGTTTATGATGGACCAGTCGCGCAAAGTGGCCTGATGACCGCTTCGTCAGTCCTGGCGTGGGTGGCCCAGGTTCTGAAGGGTGTCGTGCAGCGCCGCGATTCCCTGCTCATCCAGCTGGCATGCTGCCCTGATCTTGCCATTGATGCTGCGGATGTCGGCCTCGAGCGCCCTGCCCGCCTCCGTGAGGTCGACCAGGACACGGCGCTCATCTTTCACATCACGCGTGCGGGTGACCATTCCGGCCGTCTGCAGCCGCTTCAGCAGCGGGGTAAGCGTGCCCGTGTCCATTCCGAGACGGGATCCCAGTTCACCAACTGTGCGCGGTGAACCGTTTACGAGATCGAGGATCACAAGGTATTGCGGGAACGTCAGGCCCAGCGGCTCGAGGAACGGTTTGTGCAGCCGTACGACACGGCTCATCGCGCCATAAAGCGCGAACGATAGCTGGGCCCCGACAGTATCTTGCACAGGCATCATTTTGCGTTGTCCTATTATGTAGTGCACTATATAATAGGACAACGCAGGTTGGCAAGAGGTCCGTCGAGGAGGCTGGAGTTTTAAAGCGCCTCTCGGCATAAACTAAAACAGGAGACATAATCATCGTCGAGCCAGGAGCCTTTCGCACCAAGCCAACCAAGGATCGCGGCCGGACCCTCTTCCCCGACATCGCCATCTCTGCCTGCAGAATCTTGTTAGGATCGCAACACCCGCCGAAGCAGGGCGGACAGCAAATCATGCAATGATATGGAAGGCCAAGCGCGAGCACTATGTCGTAGAATGCTGGCATAACTTGCCAAAGAAGCTCCACGGGATTTCGCTGACGCTGTCATGACAAGGAATGGCCGCCCATTCGTTGCGGGCAAACTATCCACGTGGATCTATGCATGGAGATGAGCGGCTATCGTCGTTAAGTCGGCGGTTACCTTCTAGAAGTGCGATAAGTAGGCAGGGCATAGGCATCCATATTCACCTTGATGAGAGTCGGACCGGCCACCCTGAGTATTGGGCCGACTGCATTGGAGCCGATGGCCGGACGCCCAACATGAATAGCGGATGTAAGTCCCTGCTGAGGTCTGGTTTTTTCCGAGACGGCCGTTTGAATTGACTTCGATGCGCGGACAAGGACCGCGCATCGAAGCGATCCATTCAGACCGCAACACCCTGCACCGCCGCCGCAAACGGCTCCAGCATTTGCGTTTCCTCTGCTGTAAGTGTGATGGAGACTGCCGCGGCGTTCTCCTCAAGACGGGTGCGTTTGCGTGTTCCCGGAATTGGAACCGCCTTCACGTTCAAAGTCTCGGACTTCGCGTAAAGCCACGCGAGGGCAAGCTGTGCTGAGGTCACGCCCTTGGCGGAGGC
The DNA here is from genome assembly GCF_000247475.1 of Rhizobium sp. PDO1-076. Taxonomy (GTDB): domain Bacteria; phylum Pseudomonadota; class Alphaproteobacteria; order Rhizobiales; family Rhizobiaceae; genus Allorhizobium. Next base: position 11,463 of record NZ_AHZC01000427.1, read on the forward strand.
GATCTCCTCGATCCTGGCCACAAGACGCATGTTGGCAACGCGGTTGTCTACGGAAAAGCGGGGGAAATACTGACGGGCATCGTCGCCAGTCAAGCTCGCGGCGAATGCCTGGCCGGTAAGCATGCCGCGGCCGAGAGGCGAGTACGGCACGATTGTCACACCAAGTTCTGCGGCCGTCGCAACGACATCCTTCTCTATGTCACGGGTGAAGATCGACCATTCCGACTGCAAGGCGGCGATTGGGTGGATTGCATGGGCTATGCGCAAGTCTTCCGGGCTGACCGCCGAAAGGCCGAGCCACTTCACCTTGCCGGCCGTCACCAGATCCGCCATCGCGCCGACGGATTCCTCCAGCGGCGTAGCACCATCGCGGCGGTGCATGTAGTAGAGGTCGATGGCATCGACACCGAGACGTTTTAGGGAACGGTCAACTGCGGCCCTGATGAATTCGGGACGATTGTCGAGGCTCCAGTCGTCGGGGGTCTCGGGCGTGCGGGTATAGCCGAACTTGGTAGCAATGACGATCTGGTCGCGATGGGCCGCGATGAAGGGGGCGAGAAATTCCTCATTCGCGCCGACGCCATACATGTCGGCGGTGTCGTACATCGTCACACCGAGTTCCAGTGCCCGTTCCAGCGTGGCACGGGACTCGGCCTCGTCTGTCTCCCCGTAAAATTCGCTCATGCCCATGCAACCCAGCCCTTGGACGCCGATCATGGGTCCATTCTGCCCGAGTTGTACCTGCGGCATGGTGATGGTTTTGCTTGTCATTCCGGTTCTCCATATCTTGACAAGTATCTCTTGTAAGTATGGAGTACAGTCCATGGTCAAGGGTTGAATTATGCTAATTTCGGAATTTGCCAGAGCGACAGATCTCCCTGTCGATACGATCCGCTTCTACATTACCAAAGGTCTGTTGAAGCCTGAGCGCAGCGTCAAGGGAGGCTCCAATCCCTACCAGGTGTTCCGGAAGGAGGACGTGAACACTGCGCGCATGATCCGCCTGCAGCAGACGCTGGGCTATTCGCTCGGCGAGATCCTGGCACTCAACGAGGAATATCGCGCCGGCGAGCATTCGCCGGAACGCACGATCGAAGTCCTGCAGTCACAAATCGCGCGGTTGGACGAACGAAGAGCCGCACTGGATACGGCTCTATCGTTCTTGCGCGGCAAGGTGGACTGGATCAAGGCAGGAAAGCCCGAGGGTGCACCCCGCCTAGAAGACTATCAGTGCTGAGCAGTCCGCAATTCGGCCAGCCCCTCTTCCCTTGAGATCACAGGCGCATAGCCCAGTTCACGCCGAGCCTTGCCAATATCGAAGGATATTTCGACGGCCGAAGTCGCATAGGTTTGAAGCGTGAGCGGCGGTACGACCCGACCATGGGTAATTCTGCAAAGCACGTCGCCGATCGCGGCAACGGTGCGAACGACGAAACGCGGCACGGTCTTCTCTGGAACCTGATGCTCCTGCGTTTCAATGAGGGCTGATACCATCGTGCGGAACGGCAATGGCTCTCCATCCGAGATGAAATAGACCTCGCCGCCGCGACCCCGTCCGAGCGCCAGCTCGACGGCATGGCAGAGATTGGCGATATGGGTCGTTGACGTCAGATAGGTGCCTCCGGCGATCCATGCGAACTTGCCGGACCGCACCGCCTCCATGAGCGTAGGCAGTGCGGTTGTGTCGTCGCGCCCCCAGACAAAGCGAGGGCGTAGCACGACAACAGAGAGCTCGGAGCCGTTGGCGGCGAGCGCGATATGTTCTGCCACCCCCTTGCTGCGGGAATAGCCGCCAGCCGGCTTCGAGGGTAACGGCATGGTCTCGTCTACGTTGATGAGCGGGCTGCCCGTAGCCAGCACGGAGTCCGTGCTGAGATGAATGACCTTGGTGATGCCGGCGACTCGCGCGGCATCCAGTACCGCGCGCGTCCCGTCCTCGTTGATGCGCCGCTGCTTCTCGGTCGCGGGGCCATGATCCGTATCCGCGGCGGCGTGAATGAGGGCATGGCAGCCCGACATGCTCGAGGCAAGTTCGGCGCTGAAAAGATCGCCTCGGAACGGGACGGCGCCAAGCTCCTGGACGATTTCCGCCGCTGCATCGCTGCGGACCAGCGCCCTTACCGTGGCACCGCGAACGACGAAATGGCGGATCAGGTTACGGCCAACATAGCCGCTGCCTCCGGTCAGAAAGATATGTTGAAACGGGACGAGTTTATCTGTGACCGCGGCATGTGCGGCAATGCTGTCTGTCATGTCATTCACCTGATGGTACTATATTTTGTCAGTTCGTCTCGGAATGGGAAAGATCAATCTCTTCCGGATGAGCTGTGACGAGCCAGTTGATCTCGCGAAGAATCCGATCACGGTCTTCACGCACGAAATGATGGAAATCGAGATGTTCTAGGAACTTGAGCCCTTCGAGCGCCAGGTAGGCGAGAAGTGCTCCGCCCGGCGACGGAGACGTTTCCTTGATGCGGGCGATTGTCCGGGCCTGGCTCTCCTGCATCTTTCCACGCAGTCCCACATCAAGCGCGAGAGCTGCGCTGAGGTTCAGTGCAACCGCCTTGAATTCGTCATTTGGCGGGTCGGATGCAGCAAGGATACGGCCTTTGATCACTCGATCTTGAGGCTCGCTGATCTGCTCTTCGATCCCGGCATGATAGGCGTTGTCTCTCTGGAACGCGCGATCAATGATCGCCTCGACCAGCGCCTGCTTGGACTTGTGATCGTAGAGCACGCTCGCCTTGTTGACCCCAGCCTCCTTGGCGACCGCATCGATCGTCAGATTGGCGGCGCCATCGCGCCCAACAACTCGCTCCGCCGCATTGAGCACGGCCTGCTGATCGATAACCCGTTTTCTACCCATCGCCACATCTGATTATTTCCAACCAGATGGTTATAAATTGTGAGCGCCGCCTTCGTCAAGACTGTGCCCACTTGCTAACTGCTGAGGAGCAAGCCGTCCCGTGCTCGAACGACGGTGGGTTGGGGGGGGGTACGATGGCTGGTCAGTCGCTTTCGCCTTGATAAGGAATCGAACCGGAAATCCCGTTGTTCCTTCCAGCAACGAGACAATTTTTTCACAAGCGTTTTCAACGCGATTCGTTGAAGGCAGTTTCTACTACGGTGCCGCAGCATGTTGAGTTTCAATAAGACTTGCCCCATTTTTTCATTTCGCATGATACCCCTGAAGCTCATTCAGGACGTTGACCGGAAACATAATTTCGCGGAGTCAGCGGATCTTCCCGAAATGGAAAACTGGATCAAACTCTGGCGATAATCAACAGGCGCTCTCGACTTGCGATCTTGACCACAGACTATGCTGCGAGATTCGGGCAGTTAACGTGTTGGCACACAATTCGCATATGAAAGAAGATCAACGGTCTTCGTGGCCGCTTTGCCCAATATCCTCGGAAATCTCCTGTCTCAGCTTGGGACCTTTCGCCAGCCTGCGCGCCAACGCGGCAACGAACGCCTCATAGCGCTCGCTTGATTTGGCCCGGGCCGCCTGCGCGGCAAGCTCTGGCAGCGCTGGGGTTGTCGTCAACCAGAAACGCACAAAAACTGCCAAGGTCTCGACGGAAATGCCGAGGTCACGTTCCATCCGCGTCATGCGGCGGTCAAGTTGGTCAAGCCGCTTGGCCGTGGCAGCCTCCTGTCGCTCGGCCATGTCTGGCGACAGGAAGGACGCTATACCTGCTTCGGCTATCAGGGAAAGCGATTGATCACGCCGACCAGCATATGCCGCGAGCGCCGTCATGACATCGGGATCTAGATAAACAGACAGCCGCTGCTTCTTGGGAGCTTTTATCACAATCGTCTCCTACAGATCGATCCCGTCGCCCGGATCGAGCGAGGCCTGACGTGCTACCTGGCGCATAGTCTGATTCATGTGGCTGAGCCGGGCGGTATCGTCCTCCGAGTCATCGGGGGGATCTATCTCGAATTCGTTCTCGATGACATCCTTGCGTTCGACGGTCTTGGTCGGGCTCAGTTCCGGCTGATGTCGGCGTTCGGATTCCGTCGGATCGTCGTCCGTCTGCGCTTCTGCTGGGACCCGCGTGTCCAATACCGGCGGCTTCGGAGGTTCGATGTTGCTCCAGTCGTCTGCCTGTACGCTCTCTGGCTTGGTCAGGGTGGGCGGGGTGAGGATCCGCTCCCGAAGACGTCTATCCTCATAGTATCGGGCTTTCTTGGCTCGGATCGGAGGGACACCCGCCACCATGATGATCTCGTCCGAAAGCGGAAGCTGCATGATTTCGCCCGGCGTCAGCAACTGCCGTGCCGTCTCGGAGCGCGAAACCATCAAATGCCCGAGCCATGGCGAGAGCCGGTGGCCGGCATAGGTCTTCATCGCCTTCATCTCGGTCGCGGTCCCCAGCGCATCGGATACCCGTTTGGCGGTGCGTTCGTCATTGGTCGCGAAGCTTACGCGCACGTGGCAGTTGTCGAGGATCGAATTGTTCGGTCCATAAGCCTTCTCGATCTGATTCAGCGACTGGGAAATCAGGAACGCCTTCAGGCCATAACCCGCCATGAAGGCAAGGGCGCTCTCGAAGAAGTCGAGACGACCAAGCGCCGAAAACTCGTCGAGCATCAGGAGAAGCCGATGGCCGTTGCCCTTCGCCTACAGGTCCTCGGTCAGGCGACGTCCGACCTGATTGAGGATCAGGCGGATCAGCGGTTTCGTCCGGTTGATGTCAGATGGCGGAACCACCAGATAAAGCGTTGCGGGATGTTTGCCGCCAACGACGTCAGTTCTGCGCCAATCACAGCGGCGCGTGACTTCCGCGACGACGGGATCACGATAGAGCCCGAGGAACGACATGGCGGTCGACAGCACGCCCGATCGCTCATTGTCGGATTTGTTCAGCAACTCACGCGCGGCGGACGCTATGACCGGATGCGGCCCGGCCTCGCCGAGATGCGCCGTCTTCATCATGGCGGCGAGCGTCGACTCGATTGGCCGCTTCGGATCAGACAGGAAGGCCCCGACGCCAGCGAGTGTCTTGTCGGCCTCGGCATAGAGAACATGGAGGATCGCTCCAACCAGAAGCGCGTGACTGGTCTTTTCCCAGTGATTTCGCTTTTCCAGCGAGCCTTCCGGATCCACGAGAATGTCGGCGATATTCTGGACGTCGCGAACTTCCCATTCCCCTTTCCGGACTTCCAGCAGCGGATTGTAGGCGGCAGACTTGGCATTGGTCGGATCAAACAGCAAGACTTGACCATGGCGCGCGCGAAAGCCAGCGGTCAACATCCAGTTTTCGCCCTTGATGTCGTGGACGATGGCGGAGCCCGGCCAGGTCAGCAGCGACGGCACCACCAGGCCGACGCCTTTGCCGGACCGCGTGGGCGCGAAGCACAGCACATGCTCCGGGCCGTCATGGCGAAGGTAATCGCGACCGTGCTTACCGAGCAAAACGCCGTCGGCGCCGAGCAAACCGGCCGCTTTTATTTCGTCAGGACCTGCCCAACGGGCGGAGCCATAGGTTTCGACATTCTTCGTCTCGCGCGTCCGCCAGACCGACATGCCGATCGCTGCGGCAATAGCGATGAAGCCGCCGGACGCGGCAATGAAACCACCTTCGACAAAGATCGGCGGTGCGTAGGCATCGTAGATGTACCACCACCAGAAGAAGGCCGGCGGATAGTAGATCGGCCAACCCGCCAATTCGAACCAGGGGACGCCGAGCTGCGGCTGAAATCCCAACCGCCAAGCGGTCCACTGTGTCGCCGCGTAGGTCGTCATGAGGACGATCAGGCGGAGCGTGATGAGTTGGCCCCAGAGGATCTTGGTCGCCGATATGGCGTGTTCCTTTCTTGATGGATTACATTCCGAGCCCGCGCTTGCGCCCGAAGCTCCAGTCGACACCACTGTTGCCGCGCGAGACGCCGGAAACATGCTGGCCGATTTGCTTTTCGAGGGATGGCGTCCAGGGCACGAGCTGAAAGCCGAGGCCGTCATCGATCATGGCGAAGCGACCAGACGCGAGCGCAAAGCGCCGACGGTACGTCCCCGCCACATACTCGCCCGTAGCCGCCTTCGAGAATTGCCGACCGGTGTCGGTTGCCACCTTCTGGCCGAGGGCCTCGATCTCGCGCTGACGCAGCGTGTCGATCAGCCCTGGCGAGAAGCTGACGCCGCGAGATTGCCGTCCGGCGAGACCCTGGCCAACCAGATGGTCTGCGCGCCTGTCCATCGCATCGCGCACCTCGGCGCCGAAGCCGCCACCACCAAGCGCCACCGGCTCGCGGGCGATCGCCTGCCGGTCAAGCCAAGTCGCGCCTGACGCACTGACCTGCCGTTCGATGTCGATATCGGAGCGCACCGCGAGCGCGACCCGACGGCGGCCCTGCGCGTCGTCGAACTTGCGCAGCTCGACGATCGAGCCCGGCGCGCTGTCGCCGGCGGCATCGAGGTCGGGCAGCTTGATGTGATGGGTGCGCCCGTCCGTGCCGTCCACCACCGCATAGGCCGTCAGCAACCACACCCGGCCTGTTCCACGCCTTCGGCTTCTGTGGCCATGGCTTCCAACTCGGTCCGGGTGTCGGTGACGTAATGGCCGAACTGATGACCGTTGGGAAAACGGAAATACCCATTCACGAATTCTGGATCGAGCGCTTCAAGCCAACATATTCGCCTTGATGAGTTCAGAGCCAGCACCCCACTCCAAAGGCGCGATCTGAGCAAGTTTTACACGTGCTCTGGTCTCCGCAAATTGGAGGGAAATTGTGTCTAAGGTCCTTGCCATCTATGTCGGTGGCCGCCCCCTGCCCCACTGCGTCCGTGCCTTCATCGAACATATGGTGCAGACATTGTGTGATTCACCCCTGCAGAACGGCACGCCCTGACCCGGAGAAACGGGCGAAAGGTGTGCTTCGCCTTTCTTCACCCGATCAGTCCCGGTATCCCGGCGTCTGCCGGTCCAGCACCCGACGGATGCTTTGCAGGTGCATCCTTGCGCTTTCCGGGTCCCTTTCCCGCATCTGCCGTGCCGCTTCGGCAGTGACATCGGGCAAAACCGGCAGGAGCTTGCGTCCCGAACTCATCGCCTTCAACTGAACTTCGGCCGCGCGTTCGAGATAATAGAGATTGTCCCAAGCCTCGGCGATGTTGGGCGCACAGACCATCACGCCATGATTTTTCATAAACAGGATAGCCTTGTCACCAAGCACCGAGGCGATCCTGTCACCCTCGCTCTCGTCGAGCGCGAGACCGTGGTAGTTTTCGTCGACCGCGACACGGCCGTAGAACTTGAGGGCCGTCTGCCCTGCCCAGAGCAGTGGTTCGCCTTCCACCATGCCAAGCGCCGTGGCGTTCGGCATATGGCTGTGAAAGGCAGCACCCACCGGCGGTGACATCTTGTGCAGCCGCGCATGAATGTAGAAGGCGGTTGCCTCCGGCACACCATCGCCTGCTGTGTTTCGTCGTGCAAAATTGACCCCATTAT
>NZ_AHZC01000426.1 GCF_000247475.1 Rhizobium sp. PDO1-076
TCCCACAGCACCTTCAGGTGCTGCTCTCGCTCATAGGGCTCAAGCGTGACGAAGCGGCCCTCAAGCCGGACACCCTGGGGTGCCGGGCACCCCTTGAACGTGGAAAGATCGCGCATGCTCGCCTCTCATTGGTCAATCGCCAACGCTTAGGCCAGCCGCCCGTCAAAGGCAACCGGCCAGCATGTTGCGTTCACCACTGGAGCGGTCAGGCCTGGACCTTGGCTGCCGAAACAGTTGCCTCGATGTGATCGACCAGCGCATCGGCCAGGCCGAGACGACCGGCCAGCATGTCGAGATAGCCGCGCTCGGCCCGCGTGTCCGGGTCTATCGCCAGGCGCGACGCCGTATAGAGTTCGACCTTCTGCTCCTCGGTGCGGGCGGCCGACACCATCGCGTCCAGATCGGTCGGATTGGCAAGCTCGGTGCGAATGAAGGCTTCGGCCTCCGAACCGATACCCGACAGTTGCACCTTGTCCATGATCCGGCTGCGTTCGCTGTCGTCGATATGGCCATCGGCCTTGGCGGCAGCGATCATAGCGCGCACCAGCGCAAGGGCAAAATCCTCGCTCTGGATGGCAGCATCAGGGCTGAAGGGTGAGTCGGACGGCGGCGGCAGGAGCTCAGGCAGCGACTGGGTCGGTTCGGGCGCCTGACCGGCCTGATAGTTCTTGTAGGCCTGATAGCCAAGGCCCGCGATTACCGCGAGACCGCCCAGCTTGACCGCATTTCCGGCCAGATTGCGGCCCGTCTTTGAGCCAAGCAGCACGGCTGCAATCGCGCCAGTGGCCAGCGGATTGGACTTGGCAAGCCCGACGACATCGCCGGCGCCTTTCCGCACGCTTCCATTGGTTCCAGGCATCTGCGAACCCAGAAATTGATCCAGCAGCTTCTTTGCATCAAACATGGCGGTCTCCTTTGGCCGTCTATCGAGACCGGTAGATAAGAAGCCGAAGGCTAAATTACAAAGACGGATCAAAGAAATTCGCCGGACCTCGCGGCCCGGCAAAGCGTAGAAGGCTCAACCTGCCAGCGCAAAAGCCTCGGCGGCAAGCTTGGTGATGCTGGCCCAGTCGCCCGCAGCAACCAGTTCCTTCGGGGCCACCCAGGAACCGCCAACGCAGACGACGTTCGGCAGCGACAGATAGTCCTTGGCATTCTTCAGCGAAATCCCGCCGGTCGGGCAAAACAGCGTGCCGGCGAGCGGCGACGACAACGACTTGAGGTAGGCAGCACCGCCAGCCTGCTCGGCCGGGAAGAATTTGAGAACCTGATAGCCCTCTTCGCGCAGCGCCATGACTTCCGATGCCGTGGCCGCACCCGGCAGCAGCGGGATCTCGGATGCGCGGGCGGCATCCAGCAGTTCCTGCGTCGTGCCGGGGCTGACGATGAACTGCGAACCGGCAGCAACCGCCGCTTCGAAATGTTTCGCATTGAGGATCGTGCCGGCACCGACGACGGCACCTTCGACTTCGGCGGCCACGCGGCGGACGGCTTCCAGTGCTGCATCCGTACGCAGCGTGATCTCGATCGCCTTCAGGCCACCGGCAACCAGTGCCCTGGCCAGCGGCACGGCAGTGTCCGCATCGTCGATGATCAACACCGGCACGACCGGCTGCAGCTTCAGGGTGGAGAGCAGTTTTGCGGTTTTATCGCCCATGATCGGAGGCCTCTTAAAACGATTAGATTTCCTGTTTCAGTACCGCGCAGGCGGCTCGATGTCGAGACAAATGCGCGCGCGGACGCTTTACCGGTTGCCAAGCTCTCGTCTTGCGCTAGGTTACGCCCGTCGGCGTCTTTTCGGAGCATGAGTACCATGGCGAAGGAAATAGAACGCAAGTTCCTGGTTCGAAATGACAGTTGGCGCCAGAACGTCACCTCTCAGACCAGCCTGCGTCAAGCCTATCTTTCTGTCGATACGGATCGCTCCGTGCGGGTCCGCACCAGCAACAACCATTCCGCCAAGCTGACGATCAAGTTCGGCAGCGGCACGATCACCCGCGACGAATTCGAATATCCGATCCCGCATGAGGATGCGCTGGAAATGATCGAATTTGCCCAGGGCAACGTCATCGAAAAAACCCGCTACACCGTCGACTATCACGGTTTCACCTGGGAGATCGACGTCTTCGAGGGTGCCTATCGCGGCCTGGTGATTGCCGAAGTCGAGATGCAGTCGGAAACCGACCAGCCACGCCAGCCGGAGTGGATTGGCCGCGAAGTGACCGGCGATCGGCGCTATTCGAACCAGGCCCTGGCCACCGAACGGCTCGTGCCGGAGCGTGTGCATGCCATATCGCATTAGACCGGACGGCGATTTCGCATCCGAGGTCCGACAGGTCGCCACCGCGCAATTGCAGCGCGCCATCACCAGCCTCGAACATCAGCCCGATGGCTTGCACGAGGCGATCCATGACGCGCGCAAGAAGTTCAAGCGCTTGCGCAATCTGCTGCGATTGGTCGCAATCGAAGACAAGGATACGCGCAAAACCGAGAATGCCCGGCTACGCGACACAGCGCGCTCGCTATCAACCGTACGCGATGCAACAGCCCTGATCGAAAGCATGGCCTATCTGTCGGGTCATGCCTTGAACAGCGACGAGAAGGCGACGGTCGCCCTCGCCCATCAGGCGCTGACGGAACGCCGCGACAGGCTGGCCTCGGAAGAAGGCGACCTGACGGACAAGGTGTCCGCCGCGATCATGCAATGTCGCGCATCCGTCGCCGCATTCTCCAGCCTCGAACTGCCGTCCAAGCCCCGCCCGACCGCAAGATTGTTGGCCAGTGGCTGGAAGAAGGCGCTTGCCAAGGGCCACGTGGCGCTAGCGACATGCCGCGAGGAAGGCCATGGCGAAGCCTTTCACGATCTGCGCAAGGCCGTGCAGGGCTACTGGATGAACCTCCTGCTGCTCCGCGAACTCTGGCCCTCGGCATTTGCCGCAAAGCGCCATCAGGCAAAGGAACTGGTCGACATCCTCGGTCACGAACACGATCTGACCCTGCTGATCGAACAGCTCGACCACCATCCCGATCTTGTCGGGAGCGGCGAAGCATTCGCGCATCTGCTCGCCATGATCATCCGCCAGCAACAGGAACTGCGCCGGCTGGGCCTTGACCGGGCGAAGAAAGTCTTTGCCGAAGCACCCGCCCAGGAAGCCGCCATCGTCGCGGCACTCTGGCTCGAAGCGACCACCAGCTGAAACATTTGCTGCCATCTCCTGGCAGCATCGGCTATAGAATGCGCCGATGAGCCGTTCCGAACGCCTTCTCCAACTGCTGCAAGTCCTGCGCCGTCATCGCCTTCCGGTCAGCGGCGGCACGCTGGCTGCTGAACTCGCCATATCGCTGCGCACGTTATACCGCGACATTGCCACCTTGCAGGCACAAGGTGCAGACATCGAGGGGGAAGCGGGCATCGGTTACGTCCTGAGGCCAACCTATATGCTGCCGCCACTGATGTTCACCCGCGACGAGATCGAAGCACTGATGCTGGGCTTCAACTTCGTTGCCCAGCGCACCGATGACAGCTTTGCCACAGCGGCTCGCGATGCCCTCGCCAAGATCAATGCCGTTCTGCCGGACGATCTGAGAGGTAGTCTCGGCGAAACCAGCCTGCTGGCCGGGCCGGGAAACCCACTGCCCGTGAACAGGGTTGAACTCGGTCTCCTGCGTCAGGCGCTTCGCCAGGAATATCCGCTCGACATCACCTACCGCGACCTGTCCGGCCAGACCTCGCGCCGCACCGTCTGGCCGTTCGCCCTCAGCTATTTCGACGGTGCCCGCGTGCTGATGACGTGGTGCACCCTGCGCCACGACTTTCGCAATTTCCGCAGCGACCGTATCGAGACGGCCGATCTGGGCGCCGGCCGTTACCCGAAACGCCGCGCCGCGCTGCTGAAAGAATGGCGCCAGCGCAACAACATTCCGAACCGGTTGATGTTATAGTCGAAAACGATGCTGACATTTTTTGGCATCATCCAATCGTATCCTGTGCCCAGTCAAGCAACAGGAGATGACCATGACCCCGACAATGACCATTCTTTACGTCGACAACACCCGCATCAGCGCCAGCTTCTATCAGCAGCTGTTCGACCACACACCGGTCGAAGTCTCTGACACGTTTGGTCTTTTTGTCCTGCCGTCGGGCCTCGTGCTCGGCCTGTGGTCGCGCCATACGGTGGAGCCGGCAACCAGCATCACCGGCGGCGGCTGCGAATTGGCAATCCGAACCACAGACCCGACGCAGGTCGATGCGACATTCGCTACCTGGCAGAACCTCGGCGTGACCGTGCTGCAGCCGCCGATCAATGCCGAATTCGGCCGCACCTTTGCGATTGCCGATCCCGACGGCCACCGCATCCGCGTCTTCAATCCACCGGCCTGAGCAGCTAAAATGTTTGGACCCTGCCGGTCATCGGACCGCACCGCCCGCCGAATTGACGATTTTCAAACTTCGGCCCGATTGCGAAAATCCGTTGCACGGCAGGGCTCAAGAAGGTATTTCGCCTGCCATGACAGACAATCTACAAGCCCCTCGCCACGAAGAAGGCGGCGCGTTTTGCGTGGCCGCACTTTATCATTTTGCCCAGTTCGGCCGGTTCGAGACCTTTCGCGAACCGCTGGAGACCCTGTGCAAGGCGGAAGGCATCAAGGGCACTTTGTTGCTCGCCCATGAAGGCATCAATGGCACGATCGCCGGCACCGATGCGGCCATCGCCAAGGTCCTGGCATTTCTGCGTGCCCAGCCGGAATTTGCCCGCTTGGAGCACAAGGAAAGCCGCGCATCGAAAATGCCCTTCGTGCGCATGAAGGTGAAGCTGAAGAAAGAGATTGTCACCATGGGCGTCGAGAACATCGACCCCAACCAGATCGTCGGCACCTATGTCGATGCAAAGGACTGGAACGATCTGATCTCCGATCCGGACACGATCGTCATCGACACCCGCAATGACTACGAGACGGCGATCGGCATATTCCGTGGCGCCATGGACCCGAACACAAAGACCTTCCGCGAGTTTCCCGACTGGGTGCGCAACAATCCCGGCCTGCACAACAAGCCGAAGATCGCCATGTACTGCACCGGTGGCATCCGCTGCGAGAAGGCGACAGCCTTCATGAAGCAGGAAGGCTTCGAGGACGTCTATCACCTCAAGGGCGGCATCCTGAAATATCTCGAGGAAGTGCCGGAAGAAACCAGCCTCTGGGACGGCGCCTGCTTCGTCTTTGACGAGCGCGTCTCCGTCACCCATGGCTTGAAGGAAGGCGAGCACAAGCTCTGCCACGCCTGCCGCAATCCGATCACCGCCGAAGAGATGACCTCGCCGCATTATGAGGAAGGCGTCTCCTGCAGCCAGTGCTACGACAGCCGTACCGAGGCGGACCGCGACCGTTTCCGCCAGCGCCAGCTGCAGATCACGCTGGCGAAGAAGCGCGGCGAAAGACATATCGGCGAGTGACCGGCCGCCTGCAGACGACCGATGCCACAAAGCACCGGTCGAATTGCGACCGCCCGATCAGTTGCCCTTGTGCTGCGCCTTCACATTGTCGATCTCGTACATCAGCGCCTTGAACGCGATGACCGCCTTGTCGTTCGACAGCTTGCGCTCCGGCACCAGCTCCTCGAGCGTATCGAGGACAAGGCGCAAGGCATCCTCGACCCGGCCGAGTTGCTTGCCGTAGCTTGCAACACCGCTGAGGATATCCTTCTCGACCGCAGGATTGGTCGAGGGGCCAAGATCGATGCTGAAATTGAAGAGCCCGACCTGGCCGCCCTGACTTGGACTAAACACCCAGGTCCAGGGATTGATCGTTTGGGTGACATCACCCGAAAGCGGAAGCTGCAGACGTCCCATGCCATTCCCTCCGACAACCAAAGAGAGAAGAGTGACAGCAATCGGATGAAACTCAAGCCTGGTGGCGTTTTTCGGCCTGGGCGTAGAATGCCTGCTCTGCCGCCCGCGCCCGAGGCTCCATCGACTTGTGCCGCAGGATCTCGATTTCGTCGGCGCCGCACGGCCTGCCGAACAGATAGCCCTGCAACTCGTCGCAGCCTGCAAGCCGCAACATGATCGCCTGCTGTTCCGTCTCCACGCCTTCGGCCGTGACCGGAATATCCAGCGATCGGGCTAGCGCCACGGTTGCCTGCAGCGTCTCTATGGCGCGGTGGCCCTCCTCCAGCGCCAGAACCATCGATCGGTCGATCTTCATCCGGTCGAACCCGAACTGCCTGAGATAACCGACGCTCGAAAATCCGGAGCCGAAGTCGTCGAGCGCAATGCGCACGCCGATCTGCCGCAACCGTTCCAGTGCCGCGCGCGCCCGATCGGGGCTCTGGATGAAATAGCTCTCGGTCATTTCCAGCACGGTCCGCGACGGCTCGATGCCAGTTTCCTTGAAAACCGCCTGGACACGCGCGACAAACGCCGGATCACGGAACTGGCCCGGCGACACATTGACCGACAGCCGCAGGTCCGGCCAGCTGCGCAATTGCTCCAGCGCCTGGCGCAGCACGGACATGCCGAGCTGGTCGATCAGACCGCTGGCTTCGGCAATCGGGATGAACACATCGGGTGACACCGGCCCATGTCCGCGTCGATGCCAGCGCGCCAGCGCCTCGACGCTGACCAGCGCGAAGTGCTGAGAACTGACGACCGGCTGGTAGACGACGGTAATTTCACCACGCTGGATCGCTTCCCTGAGATCAAGCTCCAGCTGGTTGCGGCTTTCCCGCTCCTCGTCCATCGCCGGGTCATAGAGCGTCCAGCGGCCGCGGCCGCCTTCCTTGGATGAATACATCGCCATGTCGGCGCGCCGGATGATCTCCTCGCCCTCGACACTGCCGGCCGGCGAAACGCTGAGCCCGATGCTGCAGCCGATCACCACCACCCGCTCGCCAACTGTCAGCGGTTCGCCGAAGAATTGCAGGATGGCATCACTGATCGCGATCGCGCGGGCCTCAACGTCGGTGCCGGAAAGGGCAATGGCAAACTCGTCGCCACCGACGCGGGCAAGCAAGGCTTCTTCACCGACCAGCATCTGCAGACCGGCCGCAACGCCCCGAATGAGCCGGTCGCCGGTGCCGTGTCCATAGGCGTCATTGACTTCCTTGAAGCCGTCGAGATCGAGATAGAGCAACACGACATCCTCGCCGCTTGCCCGGGCATCCTCGACACGTTGCGCCAACGCCGAGAACAGGCCCTCGCGATTGGCGAGACCGCTCAGCCTGTCCGTCCGTGACAGCTTGATGGCCGCAGCCTCGTCACCGCGCAGCCGCCGCACTTCCTTGGTGCCCACGACGAATAGCATTACGCAATAAAAGCCGATCAGGACCACGGCGCTGGTGACAAGCCAACGTACCTGTGCCCGGCTGACATCGCCCGGCGCACGCAGATCCCAGCCAAGGGCACCCAGCGTCGCTTGCGTCGGCGACAGGATATCCACCCGATGCGAAATAGCCGGATCGACCTCGCTCAGCGCCAGCCCGGGCAAAACATAGGCCTGGCCGATCCGTTTGACCGTATCGGTGGAGAGATGGCGCATGAAAATGAGATAGGCGCGCTGGTCAGCGTCCACCGTGACGTCACCGGATTTCAGCCTGATGAGTGCGGCGCCGGCCGCGCCAATGCCCTTGGCCGTCTTGGTGAAACCAAGCGCCTGCGGCATCTCGCCTTCGGGCATCGTCTGGACCTGCTCCAGAAGCCCGGCAACGTCAGGCGTCAGATACTCTGTCAGCGGACCTTCAATCGGCGCACCGTCCGAATAGGCCATGCTGGCAACACCCTGGGCGTCGAGCAGAATGGCAACATCGAACAGGTCGCTTTCAAACGTCATGTCGCCGAAATTACGGACGACCCAGTCGGCATCGCGTCGGACATAGATGTAGTCGGCGGCATCGTCCCAGGCTGCATAGTCGTTCAGTGTCGCGCCGAGCTGATGCTTGAACGTTTCAATCGCGCCGACAAGCGTCTCGCGGGACCGCTCTTCATCGAGGTGGTTGGCATAGCTTGCCACGCGGTCGAGTGCCGTCAGGACGATGCTGGTGACGATGACGGCGAGCGCTGCAAAGACAATCAGCATGAATGTCACCGCAAAGCGGCGATCCATCTGGGCACGGAGCCCTCGAATATCAAATGCAGGAAATCGCATATGTGAACCTTGGCATGAAGATCCACCCTGCGCACAATGTGTTCAATTTAGCTTAACATGCTGACATGCAATGAAAATATCGTTGTTTTAAATTCTTCTTATTGACAGCGGAAAACCTTCCCGGGATTGCCCGGAAAGGTTGTCTTTGGTGCGACACGGACTGTCATCCGCGCAGCAGGTATTTACCAGGCCGGGATGACGGCGCCCTTGAACTCTTCCTGGATAAAGGCCTTCACCGCATCGCTGTGATAGGATTCGATCAGCGTCTTGACCCAGGCAGCATCCTTGTCGGCGGCTTTGACCGCGATGACGTTGATATAGGGTGCCTTTTCGCTTTCGCGCGCAATCGGGTCCGTGCCGGGATTGAGGCCCGCTTCGAGCGCGTAGTTGGTATTGATCACCGAAGCGTCGACATCATCAAGAGCACGCGGGAGTTGAGCCGCGTCCAGTTCGGCAAAGGTGAGGTTCTTCGGATTTTCGATGACGTCGGCAGGACCGATCTTCAACCCGGCGCCATCCTTGAACTTGATCAGGCCCTGGTCGGCCAGCACCAGCAGCGCACGACCGCCATTGGTCGGATCATTCGGGATCGCAACGGTCGCGCCGTCGGCGAGGTCGGCAAGGCTCTTCACCTTCTTCGAATAGACACCCATCGGGAAGTTCACCGACTGGGCGACGCTGACAAGGTCAAAACCGCGATCGGCGACCTGGTTGTCGAGATAGGGCTGATGCTGAAACGAGTTGGCATTGAGATCGCCATCCGTCAGCGCCTGGTTCGGCACGACATAGTCGGAGAATTCGAGGATTTCGATGTCGAGGCCCTTGGTCGCGGCGACTTCCTTGACCTTCTCCATGATCTGGGCATGCGGACCCGGGGTAACACCGACCTTGATGCTTTCAGCCAGGGCAGTACCGGCAGAGAACAGAGCGGCGAGCGAGGCCGCCAGTATGAGCTTCTTCATGGGATGTCTCCTTGTGTTTTCTGTTTATCGCTTGGAAAGGATCAGTTTTTCCGGCTTTTTTGTCGAAGCGCCGGGCAAGTCCATCGCCGGCGCTCTGCACCGCCTGGACCAGCACGATGAGAACCACGACGACGGCCAGCATCACGTCCGGCATGAAGCGCTGGTAGCCATAGCGGATGCCGAGATCGCCGAGACCGCCGCCACCGACAGCACCAACCATGGCGGAATAGCCGACAAGGCTGACCGCGGTCATCGTCAGGGCAAGCACGATACCGGGCTTGGCCTCGGCCAGCAGCACCTTGGTGACGATCTGCAAAGGTGTCGCCCCCATGGCCCGCGCCGCCTCGATCAGCCCCTTGTCGACCTCGCGGATGGCCGCTTCGATCAGGCGGGCCACGAAGGGAATGGTCGCGATCGTCAGCGGCACGATGGCGGCAGATGTGCCGATCGATGTGCCGGTGATGAGCCGGGTGAAGGGAATGATCGCGACCACCAGAATGATGAAGGGTGTCGAGCGCGCGGCATTGACCACAAGGCCAACCACGCGGTTGACGGAAGGGGCGGCAAACAGCTCGCCGCGGCCGCTGGTTGCCAGAAACACACCGAATGGCAGGCCGATCAGCGTGCCGATCACGCCAGCGACCGCCACCATCTGCAGCGTCTGCAAAAGGGCTTTCAGCAGAAGATTGAACAGCATCTCAGGCGCCATAACCGAGCACCTCCGTGGTCAGGCCGGTTTCGGCATAAAAATGGTTCGCCCGCGCAACGACGTCAGGCGCTGCAGCATACGACACCACCAGCGACCCATAGGGTTCGCCGGCGATCTCGTCGATCGTGCCTGTGATGATGTTGACGTCCGAGCCAAGTTCGCTCATCAACCGCGAGACCAGCGGCTGCTCGGCCGTGGACCCGAAGAAATTCAACCGCACGAACAGTCTGTCGCCCGCTCCGGCAACAGGCTTCAGCCGGCGTGCGATCGCTTCGGGGAGCTTCGTGCCGGTCAGGCCGGACAACAGCGCGCGCGTGGTCTCATGGCTCGGACGGGTGAAGACGTCGAATGTGCGTCCTTCCTCGACGATCAACCCCTTGTCTATCACAGCGACGCGCGTGGCGATGGCTTTCACCACCTCCATTTCGTGGGTGATCAGCAGGACGGTGAGCCCGAGATCGCGATTGATGGTCTTCAACAGATCGAGGATCGACTGGGTCGTCTCGGGATCGAGCGCCGACGTTGCCTCGTCCGACAGCAGCAGCGATGGCTCGGTCGCAAGCGCCCTGGCGATACCGACGCGCTGCTTCTGGCCGCCCGACAACTCAGCGGGATAACGCGCAGCTTTATCCGCCAACCCGACCAGATCCATCAGAGGCCCGACCTTCGCCAGGATCGACATGCGGTCATAACCGGCGATTTCCAGCGGCAGGGCAATATTGTCGGCAACGGTGCGCGAGGACAGCAGGTTGAAATGCTGGAAGATCATGCCGACGGAACGGCGCAGACGGCGAAGGCCGGCATCGTCAAGACCACCGACATCGACGCCATCGACCATGACCTTGCCTGTGCTCGGCGTCTCCAACCCGTTGACCAGCCGGATCAGGGTTGACTTACCCGCACCGGACCGGCCGATAATACCGGTAATGGCCCCTTTCGGCACGGTATAGTCGATCCCGGCGAGTGCGGTGAAACCAGCCTGCCCGCGGCTCTCGCCGAAATGTTTGGTCACGCCTTCAAAAGCCACCATGGTGCGCGCGCCGATGCTCTCTTCGACAAGGGCATTCGTCATCGCAGCGCTCCCCGCGCGGAAGGCGTCGAAAGTCCGGATAGGGTCATGAAAAGTCTCTTCGGTAGCTGGCCAGATGGCCATGGATCGGGGGTTCTCGCGGACTTACCGGGAGCAACACATTCGGCACATGAGACGCCGCCTTACCATTCCGATCCCTGTCTTTCAAATCTGGCCAATGCCTGTCAGCCATGCATTGGGGAAAACTGAACTGCTTATTGCACCGGCGAGAGACAAAACCGAGCAAATGCATTCCGATTTTGGCCCATCGACGGATAAATCTATCCAATCCGCGTCCACACCGAAAGTGGGCGACGTGTCGCAGGCCCAACCTGCGACACGTCAACAATGTCAGACGAAACGCGTCAGGCGACGACGGAGACGAACTGATCCTTCGGGCGGCGCACCTTCTTCAGGTTGACCAGCCAGTCGCCTTCATCCGCACGGTAGCCGAGCGGCAGGATAGTCACCGAACGCAGGCCCTTCTCGCGAAGCCCCAGGATCTCGTCGAGCTTGGCCGCATCGAAACCTTCCATCGGTGTCGCGTCGACGCCCTCGAAGGCGGCTGCGGCCACCGACATGCCGAAACCGATATAGGCCTGGCGGGCAGCATGCTGGAAATTCACTTCCGGGTCGCGACCCGGATACAGGTTGAGAATCATCTGGCGATAGTTTTCCCAGCCTTCGTTCTTGAAACCGCGCTCATCATTGACGAGATCGAACATGCCGTTGATCCGGTCGGTGGTGTAGTTGTCCCAGGCGGCAAAGACCAGCAGATGCGAGCCTTCGGTGATCTGCGACTGGTTCCAGCCGATCTCCTGGATCTTCGCCCGCACCTCGGGATTGGTCACGACGATCACTTCGAACGGCTGCAGGCCGCTCGAGGTCGGTGCCAGGCGGGCGGCCTCGACGATACGCTCGACCTTGTCGTCGGCAACGATCTTCGACGGGTCCATCTTCTTGGTGGCATAACGCCAGTTCAGCTTTTCGATCAGTGCGGACATCAACATATTCCCTGGTTCGACCAGCAGCCTTGCGACCATCGGGAGGGATTGGCAGGAACGGCAAACTGGTATAGATTAGTAACCTAGCCTACATAGAGAACCGGAAAAGATGTGCAAGAAGGCACATTTTTTATACCAGGTATCATCGAGGGAAGTGCCATGTGCAACAGCAGTTACGATCCGGCCAAATGCCAGACTGTCAGCGAGATGCTGGCGCGGCTCGGCGACAAATGGACGGTTCTCGTGATCATGATGCTCGCCGACGGCCCGCAGCGCTTCAGCGACCTGAAACGCGCGGTGGTCGGCATTTCGCAGCGCATGCTGACGCTCACCCTGCGGGCTCTGGAGCGTGACGGCCTCGTTTCGCGCACGGTACATCCGACCGTGCCTCCGAAGGTCGAATATGCCCTGACCGAACTCGGCTGCTCCTTCGGCGAGCCGATCAGGGCCATGGGCGGCTGGGTCTTCCGCAACCACGACCTGATTCAGACGGCCCGCGCAGAATTCGACGAGCGCAATGCGGCAACAGGCGGTTCGAAGTTGGTACGGCTTGGTTGATCAAACGCCGGCGCGGACAGGTCACCAAGCTGTGGCGAAACGCGAACGCCATCTCATCTACGTCCGCTGACGGGACGCCATGCTGACGATGGTTGCGACGAATGCGGTCTTGCCACCGGTATAATATGCCCAATCGCCATTGGCCTCGGTCGCCAATCGGCACTTCAACGCGGCATAATCCGCAGCATCGTCCGGATGGCTGCGCAACCAGTCGCGAAACAGGATGCGCTTTTCGTGCGTGGCATTGTTCGGGCCACAGAGATAAAGCCGGTTGCCACGCGAGCCACGCCCGAACGTAAACGTCCACATGCCATCCGAATAGGGCGTGCCATGGAACGTGTATTTCGGTATCGCCTTTACCCGTTCGACCGCATCGGCAAGCATCCCCTCATCTCGGATGACGGCATCGATATCGATCTTCGGTTTTGCACGCAGACCGACGACAGCCGTGCTGCCGACGTGATGAACATCCTCCACGAGATTGCCCAACAGGCTCAAGAGATCGGCCTTTTCCGCGTCGAAGACCGCCAGCCAATCAGGATCGTATTCGACGACCTCAATGCTGCCCATCAGAGATCCCTGCCTGCTGCCTATAGCGCTCAATCCGTCTTGAAATTGCCTTTCGGAAATTCCGCCGCCAACGCACTGTACCACTTGCCGCTCTTCTTCACCGTGCGGACCTGGGTGTCATAGTCCACATGCACCAGGCCGAAGCGCATCTTGTAGCCTTCCGCCCATTCGAAATTGTCCATCAGGCTCCAGGCGAAATAGCCGTGCATCGGATAGCCATCCTTGATCAGGTCGGCGACCATAGACAGATGCTCGACATAATAGTCGAGCCGCGGCTGGTCATCGACCTCGCCATTCTCGACGCCCATATTGTAGCAGGCGCCGTTCTCGGTGATGTAGCAGACCGGCAGGTCGTAGCGCGCATAAAGACGCTCGACGAGCGACTTCAATGCCGGTGCATAGATCTCCCAGCCGATATCGGTCTTGACCTTGGAAATCGGCGGCGCGCTTGACGTCGCCGGGAATTCGGCGCCCGGCGTCGGATCATCCGAGACGCGCATCGGCGTATAGTAGTTCAGCCCCCACCAGTCGAGTTTCTGGCTGATGATCTCAAGGTCGTTCTCCTTGATCTTCGGCATGCGCGACCCGAGAGCCGACAGGAAATCCGCCGGATATTCGCCCTTGAACACCGGATCGAAGAACACGCCGTTGTGGAACTGGTGCGCCCGCTCGGCAGCGGCAATATCGGCAGCACTGTCTGACCCTGGCAGCGTCTCATGCGCATTCAGCACCAGGCCGACCGGCACATTCGGCGCAATTTCCCGGATCGCCTGAACGGAGAGACCATGGGCAAGATTGGTGTAATGCAGCGCATGCAGCGCCGCATCCATGTTGCGTTCGCCCGGCGCATGAATACCGTAGAGATGCGACAGCCAGACCGAGCACCAGGGCTCGTTGAAAGTGGCGACCGCATCGAGGCGGTCGCCCAGCCGCTCCATGATCACCTTGGTATAGCGCTGGAAGGCATAGGCCGTCGATCGCGCCGTCCAGCCACCGTCTCCCATCAGGGCCAGCGGCAGGTCCCAGTGATAGAGCGTCGCATAGGCCTTGATGCCGCGCGCCTTCAAGCCGTCGATCAGCCTGTCATAAAAATCGAGACCCGCCTCGTTGATCGGTCCGGTCCCCTCCGGAACGATGCGCGGCCAGGCGATCGAAAACCGGTAGCCGGTGACGCCCATGGCCTTGATCAGGTCGAGATCGCTTTCCCAGCGATTGTAGTGATCGCAGGCGACGTCGCCATTGTGGCGGCCGAAGACCCGGCCCGGCATGTTCGAAAACGCATCCCAGATCGACGGCTTGCGACCATCTGCCTTCGACGCCCCTTCGATCTGAAAGGAGGCGGTGGCGACCCCGAAGAGGAAGTCACCGGGAAAACGCGAGGCGAGAGCCTTGGGATCGATCATGGGAAATGTCCTTCGTCGGGTCGAGGCGGAAGGGCCGCCGCTGGTCAGTCGATGAGCGGTTTAGAGCAATCGAACGACGCGGTGAAGACATCGGGGATAAAAATCTGCAACGTTGCAGAAAGCTATATCTTCCTAAGCGCGTCAAGATAAACGTCACGCCCCAAATGGCCATCAATCGGATCGAAACCAGCCAAAAATCTGTACAAAAAACTGCAAAATGGTTTGGATTCATCGTAACCCGGTTGGCTATCGATCAGCGACAAAAGGGAAAGTTCGAGACGCTTCAAGGAAATGAAATGAATAGCGTCAGCCTGCGAGTAGTTGTGCAGAAAGAAGCTTAGTTCAGCAGCCAAAATCTTAAAATCCTGAATTATCCTATCGAATTCATACGTACGATCATTCATTTGGTTTTCGAAGGCATAGAAGCCTTCGTTTCCCAAACGTCCGCCAGAAAATGCGGCTTTGAACTGCTCTACCTCGGCAAGCTCCTTAATGTCGCTCCACATCGTCGAAAGGTCTTTTCGCCCTCCCTGAACGCTAGCCATCACAACAGAAGTGACAATATCCTCCCGACAGCGTTGATAGATAGAAATGACGTTATTTTTCAGAATTTTCGCCCGCCGTCGCTCCGGCACGTAAACTACTAAGAAGTAGAATAGGAACGAAATAAGCCCGCCTGACAGCAAGTTGAAAATTACGTCGAACACATCTGAGCCAACCGGACCAGTGAACACACCTAGGTAAAACTTGGCGACCAAAATTGCGCAAAGGGCAATTGTGTTTCCGATGAACCAAAATAGAACGGAAGTCAGTATTCGTTTCAATATTCGCACAAGCCGACCTCATTTCGTGCCGAGGCCAAATGTAGCTGAGTGCGGCGCAAAAACACAGTAGCGCCGCACTACTTCGCGAAAGATTACAGCTTCACCCAGCCGCCATTCTTCTTCGACGACGCGATGCAGGCCTCGACGAAGGCGACACCCTTCACGCCGTCGTCGATGGTCGGATAGACCACCGCCGGATCGACCTTGGCGCCTGTTCGCGCCGCGTTGATCGCCAATGCCGCTTCCGTGTAGATCGTCGCAAAGGCTTCGAGATAACCTTCCGGATGCCCGCTCGGGATGCGGGTGACGCGGGCAGCCGCAGAACCGGCACCGGCACCGCCACGGGTAACCAGCTGCTTCGGTTCGCCGAGCCGGGTGAACCAGAGATAGTTCGGATCGGCCTGCGTCCATTCGATGCCGGCCTTGGTGCCATAGACGCGCACTTTCAGGCCGTTCTCGTGCCCAGTCGCCACCTGGCTGCACCACAGAAGCCCCTTTGCGCCGCCCTTGAAGCGCAGCATCACATGGGCATTGTCGTCCAATCGCCGGCCTTCGACAAACGTGTGCACGTCGGCCGCCAGTTCATCCAGCTCAAGGCCGGAAATGAACGAACCGAGATTATAGGCATGCGTGCCGATATCGCCGGTGGAGCCGCCGGCACCCGACTGCTTCGGGTCGGTGCGCCAGGCCGCCTGCTTCTGGCCGGTCTGTTCGATCGGTTCCGCCAGCCAGTCCTGCGGATATTCCATCTGCACCAGGCGGATATCACCAAGTTCGCCGTTCTGCACCAGTTCGCGCGCATGGCGAACCATCGGATAACCGGTATAGTTATGCGTTAGGATGAACAGCGCCTTGGCCTTGTCGGCCACCGCTTTCAGTTTTTTCGCGTCTTCGAGGTTCGAGGTCACCGGCTTGTCGCAGATGACATGAATGCCGCGCTCTAGAAAGGCCTTCGCCGCTGGATAGTGAACATGGTTGGGCGTAACGATCGACACGGCCTGGATACCGTCCGGCCGGAGCGCTTCCTTTTCCGCCATCTCCTCGAAAGAGCCATAGCAGCGCTCGGGATCGAGCCCGAGTTCGCGCCCGGACGACAGCGATTTTTCGGCTGTCGATGACAGCGCGCCGGCGACCAGCTCGTACTGGTCGTCGATCCGTGCCGCGATACGATGCACCGCGCCGATAAAGGCACCCGACCCGCCACCCACCATGCCGAGCCGGATCTTGGGGTTCCGTTCTTCTGTCTTGCCTGCTTCGATCGCCATCGTGTTTTCTCCCGAATGATAATGTGGTGCGAGGGTTGCCCCCCTCTGTCACTCTCGTGACATCTCCCCCTAAGGAGGGAGATTGCCCGCCAGCGTATCGCCTCAATTGAAAGGCCACCGACATCTCGGCAACCGATCTCCCCCCTTGAGGGGGAGATGCCCGGCAGGGCAGAGGGGGGTACCATTATGCCGGGACGCTGACCGTCTCAGAGCCCCAGCATCCGCCGGTTGGCCGCATCATCCGTGCCGCTCGAGGCAAAATCGTCGAAGGCATGTTCCGTGACCCGGATGATATGTGCCTTGACGAATTCAGCCCCTTCGCGGGCGCCGTCTTCCGGATGTTTGAGCGCGCATTCCCACTCGACCACGGCCCAGCCGTCGAAATCATTGGCCGCCATCTTGGAAAAGATCGCGCCGAAATCGACCTGTCCGTCGCCGAGCGAGCGGAAGCGTCCGGCCCGGTTGACCCAGCCCTGATAACCTCCATAGACGCCCTGCCGGCCGGTCGGATTGAATTCCGCGTCCTTGACGTGGAACATCTTGATCCGGTCCTTGTAGATGTCGATGTTGTCGAGATAGTCGAGGCACTGCAGCACGTAGTGCGACGGATCATAGAGCATGTTGGCGCGCGGATGGTTCTTCACCCGTTCGAGGAACATCTCGAAGGTGACGCCATCATGCAGGTCTTCGCCCGGATGGATCTCATAGCAGACGTCCACGCCCTGCTCGTCGGCATAGTCGAGGATCGGCGTCCAGCGGCGGGCAAGCTCGTCGAAAGCGGCCTCGACCAGGCCGGCCGGCCGCTGCGGCCAGGGATAGATGTAGGGCCAGGCGAGCGCGCCGGAAAAGGTCGCATGCGCCTTGATGCCCAGATTGCGCGACGCCTTCAGCGCATATTTGACTTGGCTCACGGCCCATTCCTGACGCGCTTTGGGATTTCCGCGCACTTCCGGTGCGGCGAAACCGTCGAACGCCTCGTCATAAGCCGGATGCACGGCAACCAGCTGGCCCTGCAGATGGGTCGAAAGCTCGGTGATCTCGACGCCGTTGTTGCGCGCCACACCGGCGAGCTCGTCGCAATAGTCCTTGGATTCGGCAGCCTTCTTGAGGTCGATCAGCTGGCCGGCCCAGGTCGGCACCTGCACACCCAGATAACCCTTTTCCGCGGCCCATTTGGTGATTGAATCCCACGAATTGAACGGAGCTGCATCGCCCGCAAACTGGCCGAGAAAGATGGCTGGCCCTTTGATCGTCTTCATATTTTCTCCTCCCGGGAACGCTCCTGCAACGTTCCCGTAAACGGTTACAGGACTTGCAAAAACGAGACAATGGCATTGATCACGTCGACAGCAATCTGCCCGGGAAAACCCGGGCAGACCATTTGCATGGGGACTTGTCCGAAATCAGAAAGGCGAGTCCGGGAAGTAGTAGTTCTGCGCATTGTCCTTGGTGATCAGCGTCGCATCGAGAACATAAGTGCCGTGAACAGGAACCTGATCGTAGATCGCCGCAGCTGTCAGCTCCATCGCCGTGCCAACCATCGACGGCGGGTAGAGAACGTCGACCGGGATCATCTTGTCGCCATCCATGACCTTCTTGATCATGTCCTTCGAACCGGCACCGGCCACGACATACTGGATGTCGGTGCGCTTGGCCTGTTCGATCGCCTGCAGCACGCCGACGGCCATGTCGTCATCCTGGCACCAGACCACATCGATCTTCGGATATTTGGTCAGGTAGTCCTGCATCACCTTGAACGCGTCGTCGCGGTTCCAGTTGCCGAACTGGCGGTCGAGAACCTTGACCTTGGAGCCTTCGATGCCCTTGTCGAAACCGTCCTGACGCTGCTGGTCGATCGGGATCGGCAGGCCGCGGATGACAACGACTTCAGCTTCCGGCGTGTTGTCGGCAATGTACTTGCCGGCGACTTCACCAAGTGCCGGGTTGTTGCCGGCGACATAGAGATCACGCACGGAATTGTCATTGACGCTCGGCGCACGGTCGACGATCGACACGAACGTGCCCTTACCCTTGATTTCCTTGATCGCGTTGACCAGCGGATCCGGATCGGTCGGCAGGATGACCAGCGCATCGATGCCCTGGGTTTCGAGATCCTGCAGGGCATTGGCCTGGCTTGCCGGGTCCGGCGAGGTCTTGACGATGACGTTCAGGCCCGGATGCTCCTTCATCAGAAGCTCGGCAACGCGGTTGGCATGGTAGACGACACCCGCCGTCCAGCCGTGGTCGGCGGCCGGAATGGATACGCCGATGGTCTTCGTTTCCTGGGCCTGCGCGGCAGTGAAGATCGCGGTCAACGCCGTCATTGCGACGGCAAGTCCCATCAGTTTCTTGTGCATTGGTTTCCTCCCAAAGTGCCTAGGGTCATTTCAGTGACGGACCGGGCGACCCTCCTGCCCGGTCACGACTTACGCCTTGCGCGCCAGCGAACGCTGGACGAGCATCGCGATGATGATGATCGTGCCCTGGATGGCGCCGATCAGATATTCAGAGATGAAGTTCGACAACAGCATGATGTTGCCGACGAGTTCGAGGATGAAGGCACCGCAGATCGTACCCCAGACACGGCCGGCACCACCTTTGAGCGCCGTACCGCCGACAACGACCGCGGTGATCGCCTGCAATTCCCACAGGATACCTGTCGTC
>NZ_AHZC01000425.1 GCF_000247475.1 Rhizobium sp. PDO1-076
TACGACGCCCGCTGATGACGCGGGCGTTTTTGCGTTTGGGATTTGGTCGTGCTCGATCTCTGTCTGGCGAGCTTGATGAGGCTGCCTTGCGGGCTTGAGCGTGTGATTCCTGCGCATTCAAGCAATGCTAATTTTGCATGGCTGCAGTGCAGCAAAGCGTATTTTATAAGCACGGCGATGCTGTATGTTGGTTCTCAACGAAGCGATGCACCTCCTCCCGCAGAGCTTCGTGTTTCAGGCGACCCACTCCTCCTCCCAGGGGAGCCTGTAGGAACAGCGGCACTCCTCCTCCCAGTCGCTGTTCATCCATTCGAAAAGCCTGCCGCACCTCCTCCCGCGGCAGGCTTTTTCGTTTCTGCGACTTGCTGCAGCCCGACATGGTGGCTTACGACCGTTGTCGTTGCTCCCTTCAACAATCCCCTCGACCGATTTCGCCTGCCTATACTGCCTGGGATCAGGCGTAACGGCTGATCGCAAGGTCGGTCGCGTCGATATCCGGTGCCCGGCCGCTGACCAGATCTGAAATCACCCTTGCCGAGCCGGAACTCATCGTCCATCCCAGCGTGCCATGCCCCGTATTGAGGAAGAGACCCCTGATCTTTGTCGGTCCGATCACCGGCGTTCCGTCCGGTGTCATCGGGCGCAGACCGGACCAGAATGTCGCCTTCGACACGTCGCCACCGGGAAAAAGGTCTTGCACCGAATGTTCGAGTGTACGCCGCCGGGCCTGGCCCAGATCGTTGGTATAGCCGGAGATTTCGGCCATGCCGCCAACGCGAATGCGCTCTCCAAGGCGCGTTATGGCAATCTTGTAGGTCTCGTCCATCACAGTGGATTCCGGCGCCCGTGACGCGTCGGTGATCGGGATCGTCAGCGAATAACCCTTGACCGGATAAACCGGAAGCCCAATGCCGAACGGCTTCAGCATCAGCGGCGAGTAGCTGCCAAGCGCGACGACGACGGCATCGGCGGCAAACTTTGCCTTGTCGGTGATAACGGCTTCAACGCGACCACCAGCGATGTCCAAGCCCTTGATATGATGCCTATAGGCAAAGCGCCCCCCGAGCTCTTCGGCTTTGCTGGCCAATGCGTTGGCAAACTTGAAGCAATCGCCGGTTTCATCCTTTGGGGTCAACAGTCCGCCGACGATCCTGTCGCGCACTTGAGACAGTGCCGGTTCCATACGAACGCAGCCGTCACGGTCGAGCACTTCAAAGGGAATGCCGTCGGCAGCGAGTGCCTTGACGTCCTTGCCCGAAGCATCCAGCTGTTGCTGTGTCCGAAACAGCTGCAGCGTGCCCTGCATGCGCTCGTCATAGGAAATTTCCGTTTCGGCGCGCAGTGCAGCGAGCGATACGCGGCTGTAGTCAGCCAGTCGCAACATCCGGCTTTTGTTGATGGCATACCGCTTGGAGGTGCAGTTCGACAGCATCTTCAGCATCCATGACAGCATGGCCGCATCGATTTTGGGACGCAGGATCAGTGGGGCATGCTCCATGAGAAGCCACTTCATCGCCTTCATCGGAATGCCGGGAGCTGCCCAGGGTGAGCAATAGCCGAAGGAAACTTCCCCCGCATTGGCAAAGCTGGTCTCGAGAGCGGGAGCCTGTTGACGGTCGACGACCGTGACATCGTGGCCGGCTTTCGCGAGTTGATAGGCAGACGTCACCCCGATAATGCCGGCGCCGAGAACGATGACTTTCATATGGTCCCCACAGGCCAAGAGAAGAGCTTAGCAATAGCGCCGTTGCCAACGCAATGCGAGCCTTGTCGAGGCCGACCATGTCGTGACTTGGCAGTTAGCCCCAGCGAATTGACCCGCAGGCCCTACACACGGCTGCAGATGCCCTGACAATCCATGCCGCCATGTCTGGTCCAGAGTGCACGGGTAATCCCCTCAATGTCTAGGGACAACCATCCCGATCAATTTCTGACTGTTTGATGACGAAATTGGAAAGCCACTGAAAAGCACCGTCAAGCGACTGACATGCTCGACCCTTAAAGACAGGCCAGCAACGCCGGACCTCGCCTCTACGTATGGCCGTGCAAAGCAAGTCAGCTTGTGTCTTGAAAGGTAGTATCCGATGAAAATCGTCCAGATCAGCGACACCCATTTCAGCCCGTCCAAGGCGCATTTCAACGGCAACTGGGAGCCTGTCCGTTGTTGGATCGAGACGGTGAAACCCGACCTCGTCGTGCATACCGGCGACCTAACGATAGACGGTGCGGATCAGGACGACGACATCAGTTTTTCCATGTCCTTGCTGCAGGAGCTTGATGTCCCGGTTCTATTGGTGCCCGGCAATCACGATGTCGGCCATATGCCCGGCTCGGCGCAGCCGATCGACGACCTTCGCCTTGCGCGCTGGCGCCGATTGGCAGGCCCCGATCGTTTTGCCAAGGACCTGGGCGTCTGGCGACTGATCGGCCTCAACAGTCTGCTGATCGGCTCGGGCCACGCGGAAGAAAGTGAGCAATTCGATTGGCTTGTCGAGATGCTGGAAGGTCGCAACGGCCGGCGCGTGGCGATCTTCGGTCACAAGCCGCTGTTCGTCGATGATCCGGCAGAAGGCGACACGGGTTACTGGGGCGCTGGTCCCGCCGTTCGCCAGCAGCTGCTCGCACTGTTTGCCGCTCATGACGTCGCGCTCTATGCTAGCGGCCATCTGCACTGGGCCTGGCAGGGCGAGTTGGGTGCTACCAAGCTCGTCTGGGCACCGCCGACCTCCTTCATCATCGACACGCTGGAGCGGGAAATGCCGGGCGAGCGCCTGGTCGGTGGTGTCGTGCATCACTTGGCTGACGGCGTGATGAGCGAGATCGTTGCAGTCGACGGCACCACGGCACACATCCTCGATCATGTTATCGATGAGGTTTATCCGCGCCATGCGACCAAGGTTGTCGTGGAGGCGGCCCAATGACTGCCTTCATCCTTCGCGACATCAACAAGTCCTTCGGTGGTAACAGCATCCTGAAAGGCGTCAGTCTTGAGGCTGAAGCTGGCGAGTTCATTGCCCTTGTCGGTCCGTCCGGCTGCGGCAAGAGCACGCTGCTTCGCATCGTCGCCGGCCTCGATCATGCAGATCGTGGCGAGATTGTCATCGGCGGTGAAGACGTCTCGGCCAAGGCTGCAGGTGACCGCAACGTTGCCATGGTCTTCCAGTCCTACGCGCTCTATCCGCATCTGACCGCAGGCCAGAATATTGCTGTGCCGCTCGCGATGCGCCGATTGTCGACGGCCGGCCGTCTGCCACTGATTGGAGACCTTCTGTCTGGCCAGCGCCAGATCCGCGCTGATATCCAGCGCGACGTTCGCACCATGGCGAGTTCGCTCAAGATCGACCATCTGCTCGACCGCAAGCCGGGCCAGATGTCAGGTGGCCAGCGCCAGCGCGTGGCATTGGCACGCGCCATGGTCCGACAGCCGAACGTCTTTCTGATGGACGAGCCGCTCTCCAATTTGGATGCCAACCTGCGTGTCCATGCCCGCGGCGAAATCGTTGAGCTGCATCGCAAGGCCGGTGTGCCGACGCTCTATGTCACGCATGACCAGTCGGAAGCCCTGTCCATGGCCGACCGCGTTGCCGTGATGATCGGTGGCCGACTGCTGCAACTCGACAGCCCGCGCACCATCTACGACGATCCCTCACATCTCGAAGTGGCGAAATTCCTCGGCCAGCCGCGCATCAATGCGCTGTCGACCGTGATTGACGACAACGGTCTCGTCCATGTCGGTCACATCCGGCTTGCTACGCGCAAGGACCTCAAGCCCGGAGCGGCACTGTCCATCGCGTTTCGTCCCGAATTCGTCAGACTTGCCGAAGCCGGTGAGGGAGGGGTGCCCGCGCGGGTCGAGCGATTGGAATTCCTCGGCTCCGAAGTGGTGGTCTTTACCAAGCTCGCGGCGATGGATGCGGTCGTCGTGGCGAAGATCGCGCCCGCGGACGCGATCGGGCTCAAGCCCGGCCAGCCAATCGATCTCAATCTCGACCCGGATGCAATCCTGCTCTTCGATGAACAGGGTGAACGCCTGCCGGCCAGCGTCGCCACGGTATCGGCTTTGCGATCGGAGGCCCTTCATGGCTAGTCTTGTCCTGGATCACGGCGCCGTGCCCTCGCAGACCCGGAAGGGTGCTCGACTGGCGCAACGCCGGGAAGCCCGCATTGCCATGGCGCTTTCGGCACCGGCACTGTTGCTGATCTTCTGCTTCATCATCTTGCCGACCATTGCGGTGATCGTCCTCGGGTTTACCGACTTCGAGCTTGGCTATGGCAGTTTCAACTTCGTCGGCTTCGAGAATTATGCAGAGCTTTTGAACGACCGCACCTTCCGCAAGTCGCTGTGGAACACCACGGTCTATGCGGCGATCGTGGCGCCGGCTTCGATGGCGCTCGGGCTTGGCATCGCGCTGCTGATCGAATCCGAGGGCTGGGGCAAGAGCCTGTTTCGCACCGCCTATTTCCTGCCGGTCGCGTCGCTGCTCGTCGCCATGGCCACCGTGTGGCAATATCTCTTTCATCCGACCATCGGGCCGATCAATGCGATGCTCGACATGATCGGCATCCAGGGTCCGAACTGGCTTGGCGCGTCGAAAACCGTGATGACCAGCCTGTCGATCATCGGCATTTGGCAATCGACCGGCTTCAACATGGTCCTGTTCCTTGCCGGCCTTTCCGCCATCCCGCGTGAGCTTTATCAAGCGGCCGAAGTCGACGGCGCCCGCTCGGCTCTTTCGAGGTTCCGGCTGGTGACCTGGCCAATGCTTGGCCCGACGACCCTTTTCGTCACGACAATCAGCATCATCAACGCGGTGAAGGTGTTCGAGACGGTGAAGACGCTGACCGAAGGCGGCCCGAACAAGGCGTCCGAAGTCCTGCTTTTCACCATCTACCAGGAAGGTTTCGTCTTCCTGCGTGTCGGCTATGCCTCGGCGATGACCGTAATCTTCCTGGCCATCCTGGTTTCGCTGATGTTCCTCCAGTACCGCGTCATGGACCGGAAAGTACACTACGCATGACACAGGCTCAATTTTCCCTCGGCCGCATCCTGCGCCTCGCCGCCCTTTCCTTTGGCGCCATCCTGTTTCTGGCGCCCTACATCTTCATGATTTCGACCGCCGGCAAAGCACAGAGCGAGATATTCTCCTCCTCGCTCTCGCTGATCCCGCAGACCTGGTCCTATGCCGAAAACTTCGCCAAGGCCTTCGGCCGGGTATCCATGGCGGGACTGCTTTTCAACGGCGTCGTCGTTTGCGCACTGATCCTGATTGTCCAAGTCGTCGTGGCAATCCCTTGCGCCTATGCCATGGCCAAGCTCTCCTTTGCCGGGGCGCGTCTGATGATGGCGCTGGTCATGCTCGGTCTGCTCGTCCCGATCCATGCGACGGCCCTGCCGCTCTATGTCGCCTTTGATCGGATGTCCGCGCTCAACAGCTATTTCGCACTGGTCGCGCCATTCTCGATCTCAGTCTTTGCGATCTTCCTGTTCCTGCAGTTCTTCCGCGGCATTCCTGACGACCTTATCCATGCGGCACGGCTCGACGGCATGTCGGAGATCGGCATCGTTGCCCGGGTGATCGTGCCGAATGCCTGGCCGGCAATCACTGCTTTTTCGATCTTCTCGGTTGTCGCCCATTGGAATGATCTGTTCTGGCCGCTGATCGTTGTCACCAACCAGTCCTATGCCACCCCGCCGCTCGGCCTTCTCTACTTCCGCGCGGCTGAGGCCGGCGACGACTACGGCGCGCTGATGGCCGCCACGCTCATCATCACCCTTCCTCTCGTTCTTGCCTTCCTGCTCGCGCAGAAGCGCTTCGTCGAGGGTATCACCATGACCGGTCTGAAAGGCTGATCGGTCCAACCCAGGAGATCTGCAATGACTCTTTTCAAGAAAGCGATGGCCGCAGTCGCGGTCACGATGGCGACCTTCGTTCCGGCGCATGCCGAAACGGTGCTCAACATCCACTATCCGATGCCCGGCTTCTTCAAGGACGTGATGGACACGATCTCGAAGAAGTTCATGGAAGAAAACCCCGATATTAAGATCACCTTCGCCAACCCGTCGGCAACCTATGAAGAAGGCATCCAGACCATCATGCGTCAGGCTGGCACGGCAGAAATGCCGGATGTCACCTTCATCGGTCTGAACCGTCTGCGCATGGTCAACGAGCGCGATATCCCTGTCGATCTCGGTCCATTCATGGCCAAGGACGGCAACATGGCCGAGCAGGGCTTTTCCGACAACATCCTGAAGCTCGCCCAGGTCAAGGGCAAGCAGGTTGGTCTCGCATTCGCGACCTCCAACCCGATCATGTATTACAACGCTGATCTGGTTCGCAAAGCCGGCGGCAACCCGGATGTCGCGCCAAAGACCTGGGACGAGGTGATTGCACTCTCCTCCAAGATCAAGGCACTCGGCGATGGCAATGAAGGCATCGACTTCCGCTGGCAGGGTGACGACTGGATGTTCTCCGCGCTGCTGTTCGGCGCCGGTGGCAAGATGCTCAACGAAGAAGAGACCGCCGTTGCCTTCAACGGTCCCGAGGGCCTGAAGGCCTTCGAACTCGTCGACCGCATGGTCAAGGAAGGTGGCCTTCCGGTCTTCACCAAGCAGGCTGGCGAACAGGCCTTTGTGGCCGGCAAGGTCGGCTTTGCCTTCCAGACAACAGGTGCGCTTCGCAACACGATCAAGAATGTCGGCGACAAGTTCGACCTGCGCACCGCTCATATCCCGCTGATCGACCCGGTCAATGGTAAACTGCCGACCGGTGGCAACGCGGCCGTTATGTTGACCCGCGATGCTGAAAAGCAGGACGCTGCCTGGAAGTTCATCAAGTTCGCTTCGGGACCATACGGCGCCTCGGTTGTCGTGCCGGGCACCGGCTATGTGCCGAACAATGAACTGGCAGCGACGTCGGCGGAGTATCTCGGCAATTTCTACAAGGAAAACCCGCTGTTTCGCGCTGGCCTCGAGCAGATGCCGTTGATGCAGCCCTGGTATGCTTTCCCGGGTTCGAACGGTGTGAAGGTGACCCAGACAATCGTTGAGAACCTGTCGCGCGTGGTTGAACAGTCTGCCGAGCCTAAGGAAGCGCTGGACGACGCAGCCGCCGAAGTCGAAGGCCTGCTGCCGCGCAGCTGATACAGGGCTTGATCTGCTAAGCCGCAAACGATGATGCGCCGCCGCCAAGGCGGCGCATTTTTTGTTAGAACACTTGGTTGATGCTGCGCACTGTGCCGCCCGGCTTCAGTCTGTAACCCATGCTCAGATGGCGCGGTTCTGCCCCATTTTCGGCGATGTCCAGCAGCAACGACGCAGCAGTGGTTCCCATGCTGGCATCGGCCATTTCGATTGTCGACAAAGGCGGATCGACGAGCCGGCCGATGGCAATGCCATCGAACCCGGCGACAGAAATATCGCCGGGCACGGACAGACCCTCGCGGCGCAACGCGCCGATCACGCCGAGTGCCAGAAGATCGTTTGAGGCAATGATGGCGGTCGGACAGTGGTCAAGCAGGGCCTGCCTGAGATCGAGTTCGTCATTGCCGGTGACGAACGGGATCTGAACAGCCATGTGGGCTTGAAGTCCGGCAGAAGCTATCGCGTCGCAATAGCCGCCATAACGCCGGCGGGCCCGATCGGAACTTTCAAACGAGCCGGAGACGAACAGGATTTTC
Organism: Rhizobium sp. PDO1-076; assembly: GCF_000247475.1. Classification (GTDB taxonomy): domain Bacteria; phylum Pseudomonadota; class Alphaproteobacteria; order Rhizobiales; family Rhizobiaceae; genus Allorhizobium. Next base: position 7,678 of record NZ_AHZC01000425.1, read on the forward strand.
TTGTGGCCGTGGTCGATCAGATGTTGGGCAAGCTCCACAGCCGCCGCTCGGTTGTCTGTCGTTACCGCCGCCTGAAACCGGTCAGTCGGTAGATTGTTCAGGAGCACGATCGGCGGCAAATGGGTAGGCAGGTCATTTTGTCTCTTTTCCATGTCACACATGGTAACAATCAGCCCGGTCGGTTTTTCCACCAGCAGCGATGCGATCGCGTCTACCTCGCGGGCTGGATCATAATCGGATTGGGCGATCAGAACACCATGTCCCGAAAGCCGCATCCTATTCTGGATCCCCGACAGGGAGGCGGCAAAGACCGGATTGGTGATACTGGGTATGAGAACGCCGATCACGGGTCGCCGCCGGCCGGCCGTAGTCGGACCCTCGATGCGGTAGCCAAGATCGGATGCCGCCTTGCGTACGCGCCTGACCATGCTTTCGCTGGTTGGTCCGTTTCTGCTGAGCACGCGGCTGACGGTCGCCGTGGAACAGCCGGCCCTCAGCGCTATCTCCTCGAGAGTGGCCATGTGACCTCGTGTTGATGAAGCTGTAGAACAGCCCGTTCGCGCGGCTCTTTGAGCACGGTGGAACCCGTGCTAGCGGACTTCGATGACAGTGGTTTGACGGACGAAGCAAAGCTTTGCTGCCTGGGCAGGTTCGGCAAAGAGATAGGGCCCGTCTTGCTTTGCGTCTGTCCGGCGGTGGGACGTGGTGAACACCTGTCCGTGAGCCTTCGAAACGTGCCGTGGGCGTCATGCGGGAAGAGTATCCTTCGGCGTCGTTCTTTGCACCGGTCAGCTGCAAACTATGCGGTGCCGGATCAACTTCGTTTCGGCTGCGTACCCCTCCGTGTTTTGCGATCAATCACCGCACGGCTGCAAATTTGTTTCTTCGCGCACGATTGCCCGTTCGGCCCAGTCTGCAGAGGATGCTGTAGCAGAGCCGAGGCTTGAATTTGTTGTCAAACGTCATTCCAGATCCGCTTTGCCGACCAATGTATTCGCGATTTAGTTGCGCCAGTAAGTTTTGAACCCGAAGCCTAGTTTTGGGATTCTGAGCTGATCACAGACGGTTCTGGGGCACTATATTCGACTAAGTCGTGCCTATGCCTTTAATAGCATTCGCCCAAATCTCGATGACCATCGCGAAGGAGAGTATAATGAAGAAATTGCTCGTGTTTTTCCTGGTCGGTCTATCGCTTGCAGGTTGTACGGCAACGGAACGGGGTGCGGGCATCGGTGCGGCATCTGGTGCTGTCATCGGTGGCGCGATTACCAATGACGTGCGCGGCGCAGCTGTCGGTGCTGCCATAGGTGGTGTTTCGGGCGCCCTGATCGGCAGTGTCGCGGACCAGCCCGGCCAGTGCTACTACCGGGACCGCAACGGCCGTCGCTATACCGCACCCTGCCCACGCTGAGCGTGTAAACGGGGCGGTATATCCGCCCCGTCTCCATCAGGAGAGGAATTGTCGGCGCCAGTGACGGCAGCTTGCCACGCGCATTGCACTCTCCGGCTACGTTTCGTTGTTTGAGAGGATCCGTTTGCCCGTAGGTCTGCGGCTTTTCCCAGTCAAGGCGAACCGACACCGTAGTCTGTTCGGCCTATTCTGCCTGAGAACTCCGGACTTGGCCAATCCTGCGCAAGGCATGAGGGGCATCGGCTGGGCGGCGGCGGATTTCCCGGTCCTGCTTCATTTCGATTGTAACGACTACTAACATGGCGCGCCAACACGAACGTCAATCTATCGATCGCTTCGGGCGCTATCCTTGGGCTCAACGGGAGGCAAGACATGGCCAATGCCAATGCCGCATCAAAGACCACGATGCAGAGATTCCTCGACGGTGTCGAAAAGGTGGGGAACATGGTTCCTCACCCCGTGGTCATCTTTCTGATCCTGATCGGCATCGTCATCGTTCTGTCGGCCATTCTCGGTGTCTTCGGGGCTGCCGTCACGTTCGAGCAGATCAATCCTGAAACGCATGAAATTGAGACGGCATCGACGGCGATACGCAGCTTGCTGAGTATCGAGGGCATACGTTTCATGTATTCGTCCCTCGTTCCCAACTTCATGAGTTTCACCGCGGTCGGCCTGATGATCGCCGCCATGATCGGTGCGGGTGTCGCCGAGGAATCTGGCCTAGTCACAGCTTTGATCCGCAAGCTCGTAATCGTCGCGCCACGCTGGGCGCTGACCTATATTCTTGCATTTGTCGGCATCCTCGCCAGCATTGCAGCGGATGCCGGCTATCTGGTGCTGATCCCGCTGGCGGGCGTTGCCTACCTGGCTGTCGGACGCCATCCGCTTGCCGGCCTGGCACTGGGCTTTGCCGCGGTCGCAGGGGCCTTCACCGTCAACATGCTGATCAAGCCGCTGGACGCAGTCCTTGTCGAGTTCACCAATGATGCAGCCCGTCTTGTCGATCCAAACGCATCGATCGGACTGGCATCCAATCTCTGGTTCTCCATAGCCTCTGTTTTGTTCCTCACGGTGGTGATTGCGTTTATTACCGACAAGATGATCGCGCCGCGCCTGGGGGAATACAAACCTGCCGAGGGAGCTGGCGTCAACCAGGGCGCTGTTCTGACCGAACAGGAAACGCACGGACTGCGCTATGCCCTCTACGCCCTGATCGCGCTCGTTGTGGTCTTTCTCCTGCTGACCATTCCGTCCGGTGCGCCGCTCCGCAACCCCGATACTGGTGAATTGATCGGAAATTCGCCGTTCATGAACGGCCTGATCGCGCTGATCATGCTGGTCTTTCTGACGACGGGTTGGGCATTTGGTGTGGGTGCGGGCACTCTGCGCACCTTGGCCGAAGTGATTGCGGCGATCGAGAAATCGATCAAGAACATGGGTGGCACGATCTTCCTGTTTTTTGTTCTCAGTCAGTTCGTTGCCTATTTCACCTACACCAATATCGGCACGGTCATGGCACTGAGCCTGGCGGGCACTCTTCAGGCCGCCAATATCGGGGCATTGCCATTGCTGCTCGGCTTTATCGTCGTGGTCGCGATCATCGACCTGCTTCTGACGGGTGCGATTGCAAAATGGGCCATCTTCGCCCCGGTCTTCGTACCACTCTTGATGAAGCTCGGTGTGGAGCCGGAAGCTGTGCTTGCGGCCTATCGCGTCGGCGATTCGCCAATGAACGCCATCACTCCGCTCAACGCCTATTTTGCGCTCGTCGTCGGCTTCGCCCAAAAATACGACAAGTCCGCTGGCGTCGGCACACTCGTGTCTCTCATGCTCCCCTACGTTGTGTGGATGTTCGTTCTGTGGACGGCACTCTTTGCGATCTGGCAAGCGCTTGGACTGCCATGGGGTCTGTAAAGGCCCGGATACGAAAAGACTGAAAACTCAATAATTGGAGGACACCATGAGCAGCAGCCAAATTCCACTCAACGTCGCCGCGGCGGAAGACCATTTGATGCGTTTTCTGTCCGTCGAGGGTGTAACGGGCCAGGAGGCCAATATTGCCGCCGCCGTTATCGATGCCTTGAAGGCGGTGGGCGTGCCGGAATCCGCCATTCGGTTTGACGATGCCAACAGCCGTATTCCGCTTCCGACAGAGACGGGAAACCTGATTGTCGATCTTCCCGGAACGCGGCCGGGACCACGGCTGTTGTTTTCTACGCATCTCGACACCGTGCCGCTTTGCGCCGGGGTCAAGCCGAGGCGGGAAGGCGACCGGATTGTCTCCGACGGCACGACGGCGCTCGGCGGCGATGCCCGAACCGGCGTGGCTGTTCTCGTCGTCGTGGCTGAAACGCTGCTGAAGAACAAGCTGCCCCATCCGCCGATCACGCTTCTGTTCACGGTGCGCGAGGAAAGCGGCTTGCATGGCGCGCGCGAGTTGAATCCTGCCGATCTGAACGGGGCGGTGATGTGCATCAATGTCGATGGCCAGTCTGCTGCCGATCTGATCATCGGCGCAGTCGGTCAGGAAAATTGGGAAGTCGAAATTATCGGCCGAGCCTCGCATGCCGGTGTGGCGCCGGACAAGGGAATTTCGGCAACGATGGTTGGTGCAATTGCTCTTGCCGAGGCGCGCAAGGAAGGCTGGTTTGGAAAGATCGTCAAGTCCGACGGCCGTGGCACGAGCAATGTTGGCATCTTTGGCGGCAAGGGTAATACACCCGCCGGTGACGCAACCAATGTTGTGACCGACTACGCTTTCATCAAGGGCGAAGCGCGCAGCCCTGAATCCAGTTTCGCGACAAAGATCGCCGAAGGCTACAAACAGGCCTTCGCCAAGGCGCAGGCGGAGGTGACGGATCATGAAGGCGACACCGCTAAAGTGACCTTCAGCCACAAGGCTTCCTATCCGCCCTTCGAACTGGGCAAGGATACGCCAATCGTGAAGCGCGCAGCCAAGGCGATGCAGATACTGGGCATCGAGCCGGTCTATATCTTCTCGAATGGTGGCCTTGATGCCAACTGGCTCGACAAGCACGGGGTTCCGACGATCACCATTGGCGCTGGCCAGGCTGAAATCCATACCATCAAGGAATATGTCAACCTGACCGAGTTCGAAAAGGGCTGCCGTCTTGGCGTGCTTCTGGCGACGCTCGACGACTGAAGACGTTTGGCCGCTGCCTTTCTCGCGATGGCGGAACGCGGCAGGTATCCGCATTCTCATTGTTCAGCGATGTCTCACTCCTTTTCCGGGGTGAGGATGCGAAAAACGGTTCAGCCGCGGGAACAAGTGCCGGACTGCGCATAGGAACCGGACACGGCCGTGTCTTCACCATGCGGCCCACCTGGTGCTGGACGTATTAAGTGGCCTGAGCAGGTCCAGATGAGGAGCAGAGCGATTGAGCCCGATAGCATATATAGCCATAATCATTACCTCAGCCGTCGTTCTGTTCGTCTGGAACAAGCTTCCGGTCGTTGTCATTGCCATGATGACGGCTCTGTCGCTTTGGGCGAGTGGAGTGCTGACGCTTGGCCAATCGCTGAGCGGTTTTGGTGATCCGGCAGTCATTTTCATCGCTTCGCTTTTTGTCGTCAGTTCCGGCCTTGAAGTCACCGGTGTCACCGCGTGGGCGGGTCAGTTGTTGATCCGCGGCGCTGGCGAGGAAAGCCGGACACGCCTTTTGCTTTTGACCATGGTGCTCGTTTCATTGTTGACCGCGCTGATCAGCGTCAACGGTGCTGTTGCTGCGCTGTTGCCGGTCGTGGTGGTCATCGCGGTCCGCCTGAAGCGCAATTCCTCGCAATTGCTGATGCCGCTGGTCTTTGCAGCGCATGCGGGTTCTATGCTGGCACTGACCGGCACACCGGTGAACGTGCTGGTTTCGGAAGCCGGCATCGATGCGGGGGTCGGCGGCTTCGGATTTTTTGAATTTGCGCTTGTCGGCGTGCCGCTGCTGGCCGGAACGATGGCGATCATCGTGCTGTTCGGCGCCAAGCTGCTTCCTGAGCGTAATGGGGCGACAATGCCGTCCGATTTCAGCCGACACGCCAAGACGCTGGTCGAGCAATATGGCCTGGCGAGCGGGATTTACCAGATGCGGGTCCGCTCGAGTTCACCTTTTGTCGGGATGGCCTCATCCGAGATCAGCATGGCGGATCATCCGGGGCTGCAACTTGTCGCAATCCAGGAAGGAGAGACTTCCGGACCGCTGCGCCGCGCGGTGATCGCCGAAGGTGATCATGTGCTGATGCGTGGCGATGCAGAACTGGCTGCAGCCTTTGCCGCCAAGATGCACCTAGCGTTTCGAGATGAAAAAGCAACCGGCCAGGGCGAAGAGACCCTGTTCAACCGCAGTTCCGGGCTCGCAGAAGTCGTCATTCCGCCGCGTTCTGGCCTGATCGGCGAGACTGTTTTCCCCGGGATGGTCACCGATAGCGGTGATCTGATCATCCTCGCCGTCCAGCGCGCAGGCGACCAGATGGAGGCCGCGGGTGCGACACGCGATGCAGGCGGCGTCGTGCTGCAGGCGGGTGACACCATGTTGCTGCAGGGGACCTGGAAGGCGCTCGACGTGCACCTCGATGATCCTGACGTTCTCGTCGTCAATTCGCCCGAGCTGGTGCGTCGTCAGGCGGTGCCGATGGGGCCGGGCGCACGCCAGGCGGTCATCATTCTGTTTGGTATGGTCCTGCTTTTGGCAACAGGCATCGTGCCGCCGGCGGTGGCAGGCCTACTTGCCGCCGGTGCCATCATCCTGTCCGGTATCATGAGCGTAGAGCAGTCCTATCGTGCCATCGGCTGGACGACGGTCATCCTGGTCGGTGCGATGATGCCCCTGTCGACGGCCATGGTTGAAACCGGTGCCGCACAATTGATGGCTGAACACCTGGTCAATCTTGTCGGAGATGCGGGGCCGGTGGCGCTGCTTGCCGGCCTGTTCCTTCTGACCGCGATCATGGGGCAGTTGATCAGCAACACGGCGACGGCACTGATTGTTATCCCGATCGGCGTTGCAGCGGCGACAGCAATGGGTGTCTCACCGCGTCCGGTGCTGATGAGCACGGCGGTTGCTGCCGCGGCGTCATTCCTGACACCGATTGCAACGCCGACAAACCTGATGGTGATGGGACCTGGCGGTTATGCCTTCAGCGACTACTGGAAACTCGGTTTGCCGCTGTTGATCTGGTTCTTTGTTGTTTCGGTCTTCATCGTCCCATTGATCTGGCAGTTCTGAACCGTCGGGTAGCGATCCATCGCCTGACTTGCAACGACCCGCTCGGTTCTCCAGCGGGTCGTCGCATATGCCCGAACGCCTGACGCCGAGTGCCGGGTGTTGCAGCCATGCGGGAGAACCTGTGGAGCAGGGCTCGTTCAGAGGATGTCGTGGCGCAACGGTCTGGTGTTCGGAGCCAGTCAGGCCTGGACTATTTCGATTTGACCAGGCCGGAGAAACCGGCGACGGCCAGCAAGCTGAGTGCCCAGCCGACGATGGATTGGAAGAAGAAAAAGTTCAATGTGAACGGTCCCTTCGGCTTGGTCGGATCCGGACGCCAGAATTCTTTTTGCTCGATCGATAGCACCGGCAAGAGAACATCCAACGAATACATCGGCGCGTTGAACTCGGGATAGCTGGACGCCTCGGGTTGCCTGAGAAAACAGGTCAGCTGATTTTCTCCGGCTGTTGCCCGGCCGGAGAGCACCTGCGAGCTCGATGGCATGTAGCGGCTTTCCGTTTGCTCCAGGCCGCACATTGTCCACTCGGTTGAACGCAGGACGACAGGGCTGTTTGGTTTCACGGCGCCATAGCGCTCGGCGATTGCAAAGACGACAGCACCGATGGCCCAAAACAAGACGAGCCAAAGCAGTGCGAGCAAAGGCTGGCGGCCGTAGCGCACGGTAATGCTCAAGATGCCGTCGCTCATCGCAAGCGCTGTACGCAAAGCCGGGTTTTTCGCCCGTGAACGCCGCGCCCGCCGCTGCAGTCGTTCCTTGGTGATCAGCACGGCACGCGCATCTTCATCGTGGCCCATTGCACCCAGAACCATGGCCAATTGCTCGTAGGGCTGCGGCCAGAAATCTGCTTTCCAACGGTCCGGCGTTTGTCGCGAAAGCCAGTCAAGCCTGCTTGCGGCATCGACTGGTCCTCCGATAAAGGCGCCGTACTGGCAGCGATTCAACAGCAGATCTCCGGTCTTTGGCCAACTCGACTGTTCGTCATCGATCGCCCCGATCGTCGTTGCGGTCAGGTCAAGCGTGCCTTCAATGGATGCCCCCTGACGCAGGAAGAATGCGCCTTCGACTGCTGCGCGGTTGAGCCGGAGCGCATAGCCGCCCGGCTGCGACAGGGAGGCTGCCGTGCAATCGATATCCCCGCCGAAACGCGCGCCGAGAAGGCGGGTCTCACCGGTAATCTTTGCGCCGCGCAGGGCAAGATCGCCGCCCGTGATAACACCATCTCCGTTGAGAGCCGTTTCACCTGGCCGAACGATGGTTCCGCCGACCGCATTGATGTCGCCGCCGAGGCGCACATTTGAAAGGTTGACGCCCCCTTTCACATCTGCGCCGCGCATCAGGACGCCGCCCTTGGCCTCCAGGCCGCTGGCTTCGATCGCTATGCCTTCCGGGGAGCTGATCGAGACCCCGTCTGCTTCGAAACTGCCGCCTAGGCGCGCTGCGGAAAGCCGGATCTCGCCGGTCACGGTTGCGCCGCGAATGGACAGGCAGCCGCGGGCTTCAAGCCGGTCGGCCTGCAGGCCGGGAAGGTGGGAGCCGTCGAGGAAAAGGTTGTCGATAATGGCGGATTTCAGCACCGGGGAGGCTTCGAACCGGCAGTCCTTGAGGCCGATATCGCGTGGAATTCGGCAGCCTTCGAGATCGAGAATGCCGGTTATCCAAGCGCCACTGACGCGAACGCCTTTCTCGTGAGAACGGTAGCTATTGTCGCCAAGGATAAGGAAGCGCAGCAATTCGGCGCGCATGGTTCTTGCGTCATCCTCGCGCTCCGGCAGGAGGCCGTCGCCCAATCGATCGAAATCGCCCGAACTCAGATAGGCAACCACCTTTGCCTCGGCGCCACTGAAGGGACGAAATCCGTCTAGGCCGGATATGACGCCGGCAATCGGCGGCTTATCTGGTGGAGCGCCGGTCATGAATGGAGGATCCGTTTGCAGTCAATCGCCGCATCCATCATGCGATATTTCCTTCCGCCATGAGTTCCCGGCGCATCGATATGCGCGCAGCGCCCTGCCGAACCGGGCGCATGATTGGGTGGGCAGGGTGCCTATATTCGAACTCCGGCCCAAATCCCTTGCCTGCATCGGCACATTCTCGATTGATTTCTGCGTTTTGGGCAGGGGTCAAGACCTATCGGCTTTCGTGGTACGGTCCGGCGCCAAAAAGCATTGTGCAGCAATGACATATCGGACACAGCGCATAATTTTCGGATTCCATGCCGATCACAGTCGGATGCGCCTGATGTTAAGCTTGAAGCCGAGGCAACGGCTTCAAAGGGTTGGCGCGAGCGAAGAATTCAAACGCCACCCTTGCTGATCGCTCCTGCCACGCCCCGTTCACTTGTTGAAGGCCGCGCGATGCCCACAGACCCGCAATATGATCAATTAAGCGGCGCAGCATGGTTGCAAGGCCTGATGCTGCTCTGGGGTTTTCTGTTTGTCGTGTGGTTGGTGATCAACGCCACGACAGAGCTTCCAGTCGTGATTGTCGGTGCGATCATTTCCTTTGCCCTGGCATCGATATTTGTTTGGCGCGGCAATGTCTGGCGGCTCGGCTTTACACCTCGCAAAGTCTATCATTTCATCGCCTATACCGGCGTTTTTTTCGTGGAAATGGTCAAGGCGAACATCAATATGATGCGCTATGTTTATGCGCCGCGCATCGATATCCGCCCTGGTATAGTCAAGATAAACATGCGGTTGAAATCACCGATCGGCCGATTGGCACTGGCCAATTCAATTGCATTGACGCCCGGTTCGCTCGTCATGGACATCAGCGATGACGCGCTGTTCATTCACTGGCTCGACGTCAAGACGACTGATCCGGATATGGCGACGAGGATGATTGCCGGACCATTCGAGAAACATCTGGAGGTGGTGTTTGGCTGACATCATTCTCCGGGTCGCGGTCGTCCTGATTTTCTTCTCCATCGTTCTGGGTGTGCTGCGCCTGATCATCGGTAGAACCGCCGTCGATCGCGTCGTTGCAATCGACATGCTGACGGTTGTTTCGATCGCAATGATTGCTCTTTATGCGCATCTCTCTGGGCGTTTCGTCTATATCGACGTTGCCCTGGTCTATGGATTGTTGAGCTTTCTGGCCGTGCTCGCCATCGCCCGTTTCCTGGAAAAGGGGCCATAATCACCGTGCTCGAACTGTTGATCCTGTTGGTCTGCGGCAGCATTCTCGTGAGTGGGGTTCTGGCCGTTGTCCTGGGTAACCTGATGGCTGCGATGATCAGTGCGGGGCTCGCCAGCCTTTTTGCAGCTGTCTCCTATGTTCTGCTTGCTGCGCCGGACGTTGCCATGGCGGAGGCTGCCATCGGTTCGGGTCTTGCGACACTGATTTTTCTCTATGCGATCCGCAAGACGAATGGCGGAGGGGAGTGACGCATGGCTGAACTGATCGGCAGCATCATCATCCTGGTCGGCGCATTTTTCTTGTTTTCCGCTGGTCTCGGTCTCTTGCGCATGCCCGATACTTTCACCCGTATACAGGCCGGCACAAAAGCCTCGACACTCGGGAACATCCTGGTTCTCGCAGGCCTTGGCGTCTATCACCCCGACTGGGCACTGAAGCTTCTGATCGTCGCCTATTTCATTCTCATGACCAATCCCCTGTCGTCGCACGCCTTGTCGCGGGCGGCCTATGCGATCCGCACGCCGATGACCCCTGCAACGATGTATGACGCGCTGCGTGATGAGCAGGACAAGGCGGCAAATAGCGGGGACGCGCCATGAGCCGGGTGTTCAATCTGCTGGTGCTCGTGGCATTCGGTTTTGTCTTTGCCGGTCTGATCGGGGCCTATGACGAACGACAGATCCTGTCGGCTCTTGCCATTCGCTACCTGACCGAGGTGCCTGAGGGGCTCGGTGCGCCAAATGTCGTGACCGGTATTCTGATTTCGTTTCGCGGATTCGATACGCTGGGCGAAGTCGCTGTGCTTTTCATGGTTGCGGCAAGCGTCGGCACGCTTCTCGGTGGCAAGGAAAAAAACGCGGCCGTATCAGCGGCGCCTGCAAATGTTGGTCGACGGCCGCCGAGCGAACTTGTGCGCAATGGCGCAGAGGTGGTGCTTCCGCTGATTTTTCTGTTCGGCGCCTATGTGATCATGAATGGCCACCTTTCGGCGGGTGGCGGGTTCCAGGGCGGCGCAGTCGTTGCATCCGGGGTGATGCTGTACATGCTGGCCTATCCGCGCGGGGGGATCAATCACGACGTCCTCAGTATTACGGAATCGCTGGCGGGCGTCGTCTATGTGACGATCGGCATTCTGGGCATCGTCTTTGCTGGCGGCTTTCTCGACAGCGCGATCCTGCCCCGCGGTGAGTTCGGGACTTTCATCAGCGCCGGTGCCATTCCGATCATTTCAGCCCTGCTTGGCATCAAGGTTGGTGCCGAGTTGAGTGTCATCATCGACCGTTTCCGCAGCTAGCGCCACGAGGCAGGGTGTCATCATGGGATTGCCGATTTCACAAATACTTCTGGCGACCGGATTTGCGCTGGTGCTGACCGGATTCTGGGGCATTCTCAAGCACCGCAATATCCTGCGCATCATCATCGGGTTTTCCCTCGTCGACACAGGACTGCATATCGTCATGGTGGCGACCGGCTACATTACCGGTGGAACCGCGCCGATTGTCGACGAGGCGCTCTCCATTGCCGATGGCGCCGCGCGCTCGGTCGACCCCATCCCTTCGGCTCTGGTAGTCACAGCCATCGTGATCGGCTTTTCGGTGACTGCCGTGATGCTGTCTTTCGCAATCGTTCTTTTTCAGGCCACCAAGACCCTCTCGATCGATAGGCTGACGGAGCAAAAATGGTAGACAGCGTTCTGCAGCCGCTGAACATCTTTCTCCTCGGTCTCGGGGGCGGTTTCTTGATTCCACTGCTCCACAAGATTGCCAAGCCGCTGCCGGCGGCGGCATTCGCCTTGGCCCTTGTCAGCATGACAGCGATTTCCGCGGCCTGTTTCTGGAGCCTCTACAAAGGTGCGCCGACGATCGAAGTGCTGACTGCGGGCGTTT
>NZ_AHZC01000424.1 GCF_000247475.1 Rhizobium sp. PDO1-076
GAAATTCAAGCCGTTTGTGTGACGGCGACAGCGCAGGGACAGGAATAGGGATTCCCATACTGGTAAGGTCAAGAGGCCATAAAGAAGATTCTTGAATTGCTCGGGACGCATGACAGCCCGAGCAGCATCCTCGGTTGACGGTTCCACGAGCCGTCAACCGAAGCACTCACAGGGCTTAATTCACACCTGAATCCGCCGCAGTCTCAACGAATTGCCGATGACGCTCACGGACGACAGTGCCATGGCAGCCGCGGCGATGACGGGAGACAACAAAAGGCCGAAGGTCGGATACAGCACACCTGCTGCAATTGGTACACCCGCTGCATTATAGAAGAAGGCGAAGAACAGGTTCTGGCGGATGTTGCGCATCGTCGCGTGGCTCAGCTTGCGCGCCCGAGCTATGCCCTGTAGATCGCCTTTCAACAGGGTCACGCCAGCACTTTCGATCGCGACGTCGGTTCCCGATCCCATGGCGATCCCGACATCGGCCGCAGCCAGCGCCGGGGCATCGTTGACCCCGTCGCCGGCCATCGCCACAATCCGGCCCTCCTTGCGCAGCCGTTCGACGATCGCGCTCTTATGTTCGGGCAAGACCTCGGCTTCGACCTCGGAAATGCCGAGCCGGCGGGCCACGGCGTGAGCCGTCGTCTTATTATCGCCCGTCAGCATGACGACGCGCACACCTTCATCGAGTAATGTCTGTACAGCCGCCGGCGTCGTGGTCTTGATCGGATCGGCAATGGCAATAAGACCGCCGACCCTTCCATCAATGGCCACGAACACGACGGTTGCACCTTCATTGCGCAGTTCCTCGGCCCGAGGCGTCAGATCCGATACGACGATACCAACTTCCTCCATGATCCGATGGCTGCCGATCACAATCCGCTTGCTGTCGACAATGCCTGTCACGCCCTTTCCAATCGGACTGTCGAAATCCTCGGCTTTGCCAAGCGGCAGCGCGCGTTCGTTCGCAGCATCGACGATGGCGGTCGCGAGGGGGTGCTCGCTTGCGCGTTCCAGCGTTGCCGCAAGCCGCAGAAGTTCCGTCTCCGAAAGGCCGTTCGCGGTTTCCACCGCCGTCACCTTCGGCTTGCCTTCGGTCAGAGTTCCGGTCTTGTCGACCACAAGCGTGTCGACCTTCTCGAAACGCTCCAGGGCTTCTGCATTCTTGATGAGCACGCCCATGCCTGCACCTCGCCCGATACCGACCATGATCGACATCGGGGTTGCAAGCCCGAGGGCGCAGGGGCAGGCGATGATCAGGACCGCGACCGCGGCGACCAGGCCATGGGCGAACCGGGGTTCCGGTCCGAAGATCATCCAAGACGCGAAGGCCACCACAGCGATCAGGATCACCGCGGGAACGAACCATCCGGAGACTTGGTCAGCCAGCCGTTGGATCGGCGCGCGCGAGCGCTGCGCCTCGGCCACCATCTGAACGATCCTCGACAGCATCGTGTCATGGCCGACCTTCCGGGCCTCCATGACGAAGCCGCCGGTCTGGTTCATTGTTCCACCGATGACGAATGCCCCGGCCTGCCTGGTGACAGGCATTGACTCGCCAGTGATCATCGACTCGTCGAGCGAGCTTCGGCCCAATATCAGCACGCCATCGACGGGAACCTTCTCTCCGGGGCGCACACGCAGACGGTCGCCGACCACGACTGTCTCAAGGGCTACGTCTTCGTCTGTCCCGTCAGGTCGAATGCGTCGTGCGGATGTCGGAGCGAGGTCAAGCAGCGCGCGAATAGCGCCTCCAGTTTGCTCGCGGGCCCTGAGCTCCAGCACCTGCCCCAGCAGGACCAGCACCGTGATGACGGCCGCCGCCTCGAAGTAGACTGCTACCGAACCGTCGGCGGATTGGAAGGTCTCGGGAAAGAGGCCGGGTGCCGCTGTTGCAACAACGCTGTAGACCCAGGCCACACCTGTGCCCATGGCGATCAACGTAAACATGTTGAGGCTGCGCCCGACCAGCGACTGCCACGCCCGCTCGAAGAACGGCCATCCGGCCCACAGGACCACTGGCGTCGCAAGCGCAAGCTGCAGCCAGTTCGAAAGCTGCGCTCCGATCAGCATGTGGAGATTTGTCAGATGCCCGCCCATCTCAAGGGCAAGCACCGGCAGCGACAGCGCGAGCCCGATCCAGAACCTGCGGGACATGTCCAGAAGTTCGGCGCTCGGGCCTGTTTCGGTCGACGGCATTTCAGGTTCGAGCGTCATGCCGCAGATCGGGCAGTTGCCTGGCTCAGGCCGGCTGATCTGGGGATGCATGGGGCAAGTGTAGATCGTGCCCGGGCGGGGTGCCGCGGGGACCGTCCGGGGTTTTTCTTGATGAGTGTGTCCACTCGTCTTTCCGCCGTCGCCGTGATGGTGGTGATGATCGTGATCGTGTGTCATGACGTCCTCCGGTTCAGCGCGCGCCATCATAGGCAACGAAGGACATCATCCCAGCGGCCATGTGGTACAGATGGTGGCAATGGAGTGGCCAGCGCCCCGGATTTCTGGCATCGAACTCGACAGCCACTTCGGACATCATTGGCAACATCACGGTGTCGCGGACCGCTCCTTGAATGGCGGTGCTATTGATACCGACGACCTGAAAATGATGACCATGCAGGTGCACGGGATGCGACATCATCGACATGTTGCGCATGGTGATCCGGATCCGATCGCCCGCGGTCACGTTCAATGGCTCCGATGTCTCGATAGTCCAGGCATAGGACGCCATATCGCCCACAAGGGTTGCACTATATTGACGAACGGGCGGGCGGCTTTCAAGTGGTGCGGCGGCCCGCAGCTTTGCCTCCAGGGAAAGATCGAGGATCGGCGCCATTTCCGATCCCTTTACCGATACCTTGGTGACGGCCGCGTCCGCAGTCGCGAGGACGACGCCGGTCTGCTCGGCGGCACCTTCGCGGAGCGCCAGGATTGGAAAACTGCCCTGCTCGGAGGGGAGTTGCAGCCTGATGTCGAGACGCTGGCCCATGGAGATCGGGAACCGCCTTCCCTCGACGGGCACGACGTCCTGTCCGTCCACGGCGATGAGCGATCCGGCGAGTGCCCCCGTGTCGATGATAAAGGCGGTTGCCGTCGCTCCGTTGATGATCCTGAGCCGGACGCGTCCACCCTTCTCGACGCGAACGACCTCCGGATCGTCGAGTGTTCGGTCATTGGCAAGATAGGCATCGTATTCGATATCATTGAGATCCATGCCGGCCATGCCCGGCATCGCCATGCCCTGATGGTTCATCGGCATTTCGCCGCCTTTCATCATGGGTATCATTTTCTGTATCATGCCCTGATGGCCCATGTTCATTCCGCCATGGTTTGAGCTACCGCTTGTCAGTCCGGCGAGCAGTTCCTCAGGCGATTTGAACGAGAAATCGTGAAGTAAGATAACGACGTCCTGCTCATCGCGGGCCAGATCCTCGGCCGTGCGGACAATGAGAGGTGCGGCAAGTAGATTCTGTTCCTGCAAGGTATGGGCATGCATCCAATGGGTCCCGCCGCCGCCGACCGGGAAGCGGTATTGCCGCGTTTCCTTGCCCGTCAGAAGCGCTGCTGGATTGTCTGGAACACCATCCATATCCCAAGGCGGCGTCAGGCCATGCCAATGGATAAGCGTGCCTTCGTCCGTGTCGTTGGCGAGCCTGACATTGAAGTCTGCACCGGCAAGGAGTTCCAAGCCGGGCTTTCCGCCAGGTCCTTTCAACCCGAAGACACTGGCCGCTCTGCCGTTGATTTCAAGCGTGCGCTTGGCGATGACGAGGTCCTGGGATGAGGTGGCCGCGTGCGCGCGGCCGACGAGCGAGGTGTTGAAAAGGGGATAGGTCGCGGCTGCACTGGCGACGAATGCCTTGAGAAGTTGACGACGATACATGATGGGTCTCTCGATCTGCGTCGGAATGGCCGACACTGCTGATGAATTTCATGTGCCCGCTGGCGCGGACGCTGCATCAAGCGATCAATCGCGGTGGCTCGAAGCCGGGACGCGGTGTCCTTCCGGACAGGGAGGGGGACTGTATCGTAAAGGAAGCCCCGGAGAATTCTGTTTCAACGGTGGTGGCCGAAATCGCCGCTACGCCTACGCATGCCACGCACATAGCGCTGCAACACGCTTTTGGGGTCGTATCCGATTGATGGTGCGATGCCGGTGCCTCGGCGCTATGTGTCTGAGCGAGCTCCGGGCAGGCCTCAAATCTCGCATGTGCCATCGGAGTGACGACAAGCATCGCGAACGCCAGCAAAGCGGCGCTTACGATACGCAAGGCATTCCTGGCTGTTGTTCGTTCCATGACATTCCAATCCCGGACAGGCTCATATTAACCTGTACGCACCTTACATCTTTGACCTGCATCAAGTGGGTCGCGCGTAGGGATTGGGCTGGGCTGTCCGTGCGATTACCAGTTCCGGAACGTTTGCTTGGATTGCTGCGTAAGCTGCTCGTGGAATAGCTCTTACGTTGCTACGCGAGAAGAAAGATGCCGCATCCCAGCTCGGATGCGTATTGGGCTGTGAAATTTGCAGCGGTTGTGCTTCCACTAGCCGTTTCGCCACCGCTTAGCCGGTGCTGCCCCAAACCGTCCTGTCCGAAAGCGTTGTCAAGGGACAGGACGGCATGAAAAGGCGATGGCAAATGCCGCAAAGACTATCCCGTACCCTTACGGGCGCCAGCTGGCTACCCTACAGGCAAAGATCTTGGCAGCTAAGCGTCCGCGCTGTCTGTCGCATCTGATCGAAATCCTCATGTTCTCGGCCCCAGAACGCGAATGCAGGGCGGCGAGGCCACGTTGGACGGCCCCTTGGCTAATTAGGTCGATGCCGCGCGAGGAGCACAATCGATGTCCGCCGAACATTCCTTTCATCTGATGCATCAAGCGTGCACAAACTGCCATGCTCGTTTTCGTATGATGGCGGACTGATCAGACAAAGTTTGCTAAGCCGAACTTGGACGGCACACCTGGACCATTCCCTAGGGTTTCAGGAAAGCCTTCGATGATCGGGCAGTCCCGACGCACGTCGCCATGGCAGTGGCTGGCCAGATGCTTCAAAGTCTTCGTCATCGCCGCGATTGCCGCTGCCTTGCGCTCGAGTTCACCGATGTGTTCAAGAGCGATCGCCTTGACGTCGGAGCTTGCCGCGAGCGGTCCCGCTATAGGGCCAGCAGCGTCTTCATCTGTTCGACAGAAAACCGAGGTCACGAGCACGGCGAAAGAATCGAAGCGTATGGACGTCGCATTCGCCGTATGTGCGGTAGCCTGACTCGGTACGGAGCGCAGGTGTGATCAATTTGATCTGTTCATGGTAGCGGATCATTTTGGTTGAGACGCCCGAAGTTACGTTTGAAAGGCTAAAAATGTGGCTTAGAGGTCGTTGGTTCGAATCCTTTCAAGGTGAAAATTCTACCATGTCCGGCTGGTCCCGCGGTATTCCCAGCTTGGATAGTCGCAAGTTTCGGCGAGCCTCTAGTCGCCAAAGATCCATAGAAACTTTCATCAAGGATTGCATCGTCCTGAACGGAGATGACCTCTCTGTTGAGAATATTAGAAACCAGTTATATATAGGAGCGGATCAGCAAGGCCCGGCGAATGGGATGACCCCGCTGACGATTGAACTCACGATTGTCTCCGCTGCCATCTCGTGATCTTGCTCGGAGATAGAATTGCGGCGAAGTGCGTCGCAGGCGAGTGGTTCGAAATCGCTGTAGAACTGGGTCGCTCCCCAGAGCATGATGAAGAAATGCCGCGCGTCAATTTTCACCATCCGCCCTTCCTGCATCCACTGGTCAAGAACCGCAACATATTTATCGGTGGCCGCTCGCATGTGAGCGCGATCCTTTTTACTCAGGAAGCGGGCACCGTGTATGATCTCACTCGCGAAAAGCCGTGATTCCCGCGGATTTTCACGCGCATATATAAGCTTGGCCCGAACGTAGTCACGCAGCGCATCGGC
Organism: Rhizobium sp. PDO1-076; assembly: GCF_000247475.1. Taxonomy (GTDB): domain Bacteria; phylum Pseudomonadota; class Alphaproteobacteria; order Rhizobiales; family Rhizobiaceae; genus Allorhizobium. The sequence goes on from NZ_AHZC01000424.1 coordinate 5,953, forward strand.
GGGGTCCCTGTCGACACTCAACTTTGACAGCGCCTCATCCCATCCCACAATCAGGTTTGTAATTATCGTAGAATAGATCTCCTCCTTCGAGGAAAAGTAATAATAGATGTTTGCTTTTGGCAATTTCGCCAGATCGGCGATCTCGGCAATCCTGGCGCCGTCGAAACCCTTACGGGAAAACACATCCGTAGCTACATCGAGGATGATCCTAATATTGCGGGCGCGGATCTTCTCGTCGAGCGTGTCCGCTGTCCGGGCCATGATCTATCCTTTCCGCCGAGGCATTTGCCACTGGTCTTCATTTCGCAGCGATATAAACGAGCTGCCGTCCACGGGGTAGGTGCAAAGCGCTGCATTTCCTGCTGTTGGGGTCATCTAAAAAATTGACGACTTGGTCAGGTTACATCTAGTCTGCTGCCATAACAACGACCGGATCCGACAAAGGAAATCGGCAATCGATGCTCAGTCTGGGGAGTGACACCGCCAACATGTCCGGAGCCAACAATGACCTTCGATCTACTCGTCAAGAATGCCAATCTCCCCGATGACCGAACCGGCATCGATATCGCTATTTCCGGTGGCAAGATCGTCGCGGTCGAAGCAGGGATCACCGCTGAGGCGGGCCGCGTGATCGACGCCGGTGGCAAACTTGTGACCGCACCTTTCATCGACATCCATTTCCATATGGACGCGACGCTGTCGCTCGGAACGCCGCGCCTCAATCGCTCCGGAACGCTGCTCGAAGGCATACGGCTCTGGGGAGAGCTCAAGCCGCTCCTGACGAAGGAAGACGTAATCGAACGTGCTTTGCGTTACTGTGATCTTGCCATATCCCAAGGCTTGCTGGCTGTCCGCAGCCATGTCGATGTCTGCGACGACCGGCTGATCGGGGTCGAGGCGCTTCTCGAAGTCCGCGATCTCGTGAAGGACTATCTCGACCTGCAACTGGTCGCCTTCCCGCAGGACGGCTTTTATCGTTCGCCGACGGCTGCGAACAATCTCATCCGGGCGCTCGACATGGGCGTCGACGTAGTCGGCGGCATTCCGCATTTCGAGCGGACGATGGAAGACGGACGCCTTTCGGTAAAGGCGGTTTGCGAAATCGCCGCCGAACGCGGGCTGATGGTCGATTTGCATTGCGACGAGACCGATGATCCGATGTCGCGGCATATCGAGACGCTCGCGTATGAAACCCAGCGGCTTGGGCTTAAGGGCCGGGTAGCGGGATCGCACCTGACGTCCATGCACTCGATGGACAATTATTATGTCTCGAAGCTGCTGCCGCTCATCGCCGAGGCGGAGATCCATTGCGTGCCGAATCCGCTCGCCAACATCGTATTGCAAGGTCGGCACGATACCTATCCGAAGCGGCGCGGGATGATGCGGGTGCCGGAGCTGATGGCGCTCGGTGTCAATGTCGCCTTCGGCCAAGATAGCTGCATGGATCCCTGGTACTCCTTCGGCAGCGCTGACATGTTGGAAGTTGCGCATATGGCGGTCCATACCGGCCAAATGACCAGCCGCGATGCGGTGAAATCCTGTTTTAAGGCGATTACAGAAAATCCGGCAAAGACCTTCGGCCTCGAAGGTTACGGCATAAAGGTCGGCTGCAATGCCGATCTCGTCATACTCGAGGCGCGCGACACGATCGAAGCGGTGCGGATGAAAGCCAACCGCCTTGCCGTCTTCCGCCGCGGCAAAGTGATTGCCGAAACCGCGCCGCGTACCGCGACGCTTTCACTCGAAGGCCGGCCGGCAACGATCGAGCCCTGGCGTTACGCGCCGGTCGAAGCCGAAGCCAACTGAGAAAAAGACGGGCGGCTCAGAAATTCCCCACCGAGCCGCCATCCTTCCAGGCGTAGATTTCCCAAAGCTCGTCGTCGGGGCCAATGAAATAGGCACCCCGTGCATTCCAGACATAGTCAGCGGGCTCACGATAGAAGGGCACGCCCTTGTCCTTCAGTTCGGCATAGGCAGCATCCACTGCATCCGGCGACGACACGCGCACCGCGATGCAGGCCTTGTGCGGCCCTTCCGCTTTGGCATTCGAGACACCGGTATTGTCGCTCAGATGATCGATTTCCCAGCAGGCGAGCGTCAGGCCGGCGCCGTTGAATTCGACAAAGCCCTCGGCCTGACGATTGATTTCGAAGCCGAGCTTTCCGGCGTAAAAATCGATCGAGCGCTGGGTGTCCCTGACGAGGATGCAGATGTCGGTGATCGCGTGTTCCTGGGCGAAAGCCATGGTTCTCTCAGCTCTTGTTAAACGAGGGTGGAAAGGCGGCCAGTGATGACCGGCCGGCGGTCCGGCTTTGTCGAACCGATGGCGATTGCAGCGGTGATCGCTCTGGCCGCGGTATCGAAGTCGGCCTGAGAGCGGCAATGCAGGATGCAGAGAGGTTCGCCTTCCGAAATCGCATCGCCGATATGGACCATTCCCGTCAGGCCCACATCCTGGTCGAGAAGATCGCTCGCCAGTTTCCGGCCGGCGCCAAGGCCGACCATTGCGATACCAACCGCATAGGCATCCACTTTCTCAACGAAACCGGTGGCCGGCGAAGGAAGCGGGGCGATGATGGGAGCAGCGGGGAAATAGGCATAGGGATTTGCGGCAAGGTCTTCCGGGCCGCCGAGCGACGTTACCATGCGCTGGAAACGGTCGAGCGCCGAACCATCGGCAAGGTGCGCTTCCGCCAGATCGGTTGCTTCATCCTTCGAGGCCGCGAGCCCCACCATCACGAGGATTTCGGCAGAAATTTCTATTACCAGCGCCCGGATGCGGCTTTCCTGCTTTCCGCCGGACAGGAAGTCGATCACCTCGCGCAGCTGAAGCCGACTGCCGATCGCATCGCCCATGATCTCGTCCATCTCGACGATCGGAGCGACCATGGGCAGGCCGGCGATACGGGCGACGGCGATCAGGCTTTGCGTCAAAACTTCCGCTTCCGCATAGGTCGGCATGAAGGCGCCGGAGCCATAATTGACGCTCATGACGAGGCCGGAAACGCCGGCCGCGAGTTTCTTCGACAGGATCGAGGCGGTGATCAGCGGGATCGATTCCACTGTCGCGGTGACATCGCGGACGTAATAGATTGCGGCATCCGCCGGTGCGAGCCGTGGCGTCGGGCCGATGATTGCGGCGCCTGCAGAGACAACCGCCTGGCGAAACATTTCCGTCGATGGCGCGATCGCTACGCCCGGCATCGCTTCCATCAGGTCGACCTCGCCGCCGGTATGTCCAAGCCCGCGGGCGGAAATCATCGGCATCGAAACACCGCAGGCGGCCACGAGCGGCGCCACGATCAGGCTGACATTCTCGTCACCCGTGCCGCCCGTCGAGTGTTTGTCGATGATGGTTTCTGGCGCGATACCGCTTCCCGACCAGTCCACCACGTCGCCGGAATCACGCATCGCGAGCGTCAGGGCGGCCGTTTCCTGCGGCGTCATGCCGTTGAGGAAACAGGCCATGGTGAAAGCCCCGATCTGGGCCTCTGAAACCTCGCCGGCTCCGATGCCCTCGATGAAGCGGCGAATATCCGCGTCGGACAGAATTTCCTGATTGCGCTTGGCACGGATCACCTGCGCCGGAAGAAATAGGCTCATGCCGGCGTCCTCAATGATTAGCGCCGCGCCAGAGCGGCAGGTCCCCCTGATAGCGGTTCATGCCGATGTCCTGGATCGTCGCGCGACGATACATTTCGCGCATATAGGGCTCGAATCGGGCATTCAGCCTTTCGAGTTCGGCGTGTTCGGACATATATGCAGGCAGGAGTTCGCGCAGTTCGGCAAAAACTGCCTTTTCATCGACGGTCAGCAGTCTGCCATCCTCGACGACGATCTCGCCATTGACCACGACCATTTTGATGTTCGAACCGTTCTCGCAGTAGACTAGGTGGTGGTCCAGCCTGTTCATCGGCATGTAGTCGTAGCCGGAGATTTCGAGCATGATGAGATCGGCGCGCTTGCCGACTTCAAGCGAGCCCGTAACCTCGTCAAGCATCGCGGTGCGTGCGCCCTCGATCGTCGCGGCGCGCAGCACTTCGACCGCCTTCATCCAGCAGTCGGTATCTGGGGCGGCCACATCGTGGAGTAATGCCGCGAACCGCATCACGTCAAAGATCCGGGCGGTGTCGTTGCTGGAAAGCCCGTCCGTGCCAAGGCCGACATGGACGCCGGCATCGAGCAGGCGACGGATCGGCGCGATGCCGGAGCCGAGCTTCAGGTTGGAGACGGCATTGTGGGCAACTGAACAGCCCGCCGCACCCATCTGCGCCATGTCGTCATCGCTGACCCAGATGGAATGGGCGATTGTCGTATTTGGCGTCAGCAGCCCAAGCTCGTGCATATACCCGATGAGGCTCTTGCCATAGAACTCGGGACCGGTCACAGCCTGTGTCTTCGTCTCCAGCACATGGGTGTGATATGGTACACCCTTGTCTTGCGCCAGCGCCACGCAGGCCTGCATCATCTCGACCGAGCAGCGTTGCGGCGCGGAGGCCGAGATCATGAAGCCGAGCCGTCCGGCGCGGCCATGCTGGGACGAGAATATGTCTTGGCAATAAGCCATGTATTCCGCCGTGGTGATCGACGGGCCTTCGACCTCTGCCTGCAGGCTGGCCGGCACGATGTCCCGAAGATAAGGTATGGTGTCGAAGACATGTTTGTCGATCACGCAATGAGATACGTTTGCCCTTATGCCGGCATGATCGTAGGCGTCATAGACGAGCTTCAGGCGCCTCGCTTCAAAGCCGGGTGGATCGAAGAAATCATCGACCAACGTCGTGACACCGGCTTTCAGCGATTCCATCGCCGTTAGCAGACTGCGCAGGTAAAGCAGCCTTTCCGGGATGGGCCCTTTCATCAGGATCGGGTAAGAATAGAGCATCCAGACTTCGAGCGGTGTGCCCTGGTAGCGGCCCTTGAAGAAGGTTTCCGAGGAATGCAGGTGAGCATTAACAAGGCCGGGCATGACAAGCTTGCCGGACGCTTCAATCACGCGCGTACCCGGTGGCATGGGAAGATCCGTGCCGATCGCGGAAATCCGGTCGCCTTCGACGAGAAGGTCGCCCGTAAATGGCGTGGTGCCATGGATCGTGTCCATGGAGAGAAGTGTTGCGTTCCGGAAGAGGAGGTTCATGGGATACTCTATGATTGCTTTTCCGACTTGCCGACCAAAAGCGGCAGCAGGACCAGTTCGAGGCCAATGAGAACGAGGCAGGAAATGCCGAAAACGATGGTACCGATAGCATTCAGCGACGGATCGATGGCGGCGACGAGAACCGAATAAATCGCTACCGGCAAGGTCGGCTGAAAGCCCGAAACAAACCAGGCGATGATGAATTCGTCGAAGGAAAAGGTGAAGGCGAGCAACCAGGCGCCGAATATGCCAGGCATGGCAAAGGGTAGCACGACCTTCACGACGGTCTGCCATTCGGTCGCGCCGAGATCCCAGGCTGCTTCCTCCAGCGAAGCCGGCATCTGCGCCAGACGCAACTGGATGATGGCCAGCGCAGGCGCGGTGATCAGCACGACATGGGTGAGGAAAACGGCAAACAAAGTGCCGGACAAGTGAATGCGTGCCAGAAGCCCGAGGAAACCGACGCCTAGGATAAGCGGCGGGATCAGGATCGGCAGTGTCAGCAGCGCCAAGAAAGTCGTTTTTCCGCGGAAAGTGAAGCGGTTGAAGGCATAAGCCGCAAAAAAGGCGATCCCGGTAGCAATTGTCGCTGCGGCCGGCGAGACGATCATCGTATTGCCGAGCGCATTCAGGAGCGCGCCATCGGAAAAGAGCTTGTCATACCATTGCAACGTAAAACCCTGCAGCGGGAAGCCCGGAAAGCGGTTCTTCTGGAAAGAAAATAGGATCAGGACCACAAGCGGCAGGAACATGAAGGCATAGGCGATGCCGAGCCAGAGGCGTCCAAAAAATATCCACGGGTTGGCTCTGGAGGTTGGTGGCATCAGCTTGTCCTCTGTCGGGCCCGATCCGCGGCCACGAAGCCTGCGGCGAGCGCCAGAACCATGACGACGATCAGGATGGTTGCAAGCGCCGAGGTTCGCGGCAGGTTGGTGGAGCTCGAATAGTCCGACATGATCATCGAGGCATAGGTCGGCAGCTTGCCGATGATCGAGGTGCCGGCGCCGCCGCCGAGCAGATTGCCGGAAAGTGCATCACCGAGCGAGACGATAACGGCAAAGCTTGCGGCGGTCATCAACCCGAAACGGGACAATGGCAGGATCACCCGGGTAAAGGCTTGCCAGCGTGTGCAGCCAAGCTCGCGCGCCGCCTCGATCAGCACCCGGTCGATGGCAAGAATGCTGACATATAGGATGACGATCAGGATCGGTGCCAGATAGTGGATGAGGCCGATACGGGTGGCGATCTGGGTATAGATGACATCGATCCGGTAGTCGGCAAGTCCGAACTGTTTCAGGACCGAGTTGATGACACCGTTGCGGGACAGGATCGTCTGCCAGGAATAAAGCCGCAGCACGTAGCTCGACCAGAACGGCGCGATTGCAAACAGCAGTGCCAGCCGCTGCCAGCGGTCAGGCACGGCAAAGGCGATCGACAGCGCCACTATGTAGGACAGGATGGTCGCAAAGAATGCAGTGGTGATCGCCACCCAAAGCGACTGGATCAGCGCCAGTCCATAGCGCGATTTCGAGAAGAAGCTCGAGAAAATTTCCATGTAGTTATTGAGCGAAAAATCCGGAATAGTCTGAAAATTCTCGACGCGCCAGAAGCCCATCCAAAGCAGGAAGATCAGCGGCAGCAGGAAGAGCACAGTGAGCCAGACGGCCAGCGGCGTCAGGAACCAGATCTTGAGTGGGCTGTCATTTGGCGTTCTCATGGGCTTTGCCGTGGTGGGTGTCTCGACTGGCGTCATGCGGCCCCCCGGATCAGTGAGGCATTTGCCGGCGAGAACCAGACGGTTGCCGGCTGGTTGATTTCGAGCGGAAGGACCTGCGGCAGTGTCATCTTCACCTCGGTCCCGTCAACAAGATCGAGAAGGTAGATGTTGTGAGAGCCGGCATATTCGCGGCCGCGCAGCGTGGCATCAAGTCGGTTTTCACCGGCGACGCCGGTCGGAGCCGGCCTGAGCTTGTCGGCCTGGACCACAACGAAGACGGAGGCGCCGACTCGCGGCGGATCATCGGTAGAAACCTCGACCTGGCCATGGGCACAATGGACGATAACCCTATCGTGTGCGACTTCCTGAATGCGTCCGGCGAAAAGATTATTTGTGCCGACGAAACGGGCGACGAATTCCGTCTTCGGCCGGGCATACATTTCTTCAGGCGCATCTATCTGCTCGATGTGACCCTTGTTCATCACCACCACGCGGTCGGCCATCGAAAAAGCTTCCACCTGATTGTGGGTGACATAGATGAAGGCCATGCCGAGCTGCTTCTGTATGCGCCGCAGTTCGCCTTGCATGCGAATTCTCAGATGAGCGTCGAGCGCGGAAAGTGGTTCGTCGAGCAGCAGGATTTCCGGCTCGGTAACCAGCGCGCGGGCAAGCGCCACACGCTGCTTCTGGCCGCCGGAAAGCTGGCTGATCTTGCGGCCCATCAGGTCGGACAGGCCGACAAGCTCGGCCATCGCCTTTACCTTGCCGGCGACAACCGCCTTGTCATAGGGCTTCAGCGTCAAGCCGAAGGCAATGTTGCCGGCCACGTCGAGATGCGGGAAGAGCGCGTAGTTCTGCCAGACCAACCTCGTGGAACGCAGGTTCACCGGCACATCCGAAACGTCTGTGCCGCGGATATGAAGCTGGCCGGACGAGGCTGTCTCAAGCCCCGCGAGAATGCGCAGAAGGGTCGTCTTGCCGCAACCGGAAGGCCCCATGATCGCCACGAACTCACCGCGGCCGACCTTCAGATTGATGCTGTCGACGGCCGTGAAGGTATCGAAGCGCTTAGTGATCGACAGGAGTTCGAGATCAGGAGTTGAAGTTGCGGCAGATGTCATGGGAAGTCCCGGAAACGAGGAGATGGCGCCCCGCACGATGCGGGACGCTTGAGCTCAGCAAAAAGTACGATCAGGCCGTCTTGAACTCGTTGAACACGTCGATCCACGCCTGTTCAGGCTGGTTTGCCGGCAGGCCGCGCGGCATGGAGCGGTCGATCAGCGTCTCGACCAGCATCTTGCCAGGGTTGGCCGGGTCCGGAACGTAGGAGAGAAGTTTCTTCTGGTCGTCGTTCCAGTGGTCGACGATCTTCATGTTCGGGCCGCGAGCCTTGAACGCCTTGGTGTAGACGAGCTTCGACTGGACCTTGGGGGAGGTCATGTACTTGACCCATTCCATCGCCAGATCCTTGTTCTTTGAAGCCGAGCATACGCAGGCGACTTCCTGCCAACGGATGCCGCCCTGCGTGGGAATGGTCGAGGAGAAGTTGTCGTAGCCGGCGAGCTTGAGGTCTATGTCGAGGTCGCCGGTCGGCGAGGCGAAAATGTCGCCGGCCAGCATGGCCTGGGCGATCGGCTGGTTGGAGGAACCGAACATGCCGATCTGAGGGCGCAGCTTCGTCAGGAATTCCTTGACCTTCTTCAGCTGGTCGTCGGTGATCGCGTAAGGCGTCTGGTTGCCCGGATTGACGGCAAGGCTGGCATTGCCGAGGTTCGGCAGGTACCAGTCGAACATGCCGATCTTGCCCTCGTATTTCGGATCGAGCAGCGAGTTCCAGTCGGCAGCCTGCTCCGCCGACATCTCGTCGGTATTGTAGGAAATGCCGTAGAACGAGAAGCGAGTCGGGATGCCATATACCGTGCCGGCGGTCTCGCCCTTGGTAGGAGCAAAATCGCGGAATTTCGGGTGGTAGTTGGCAAGCTCAGCAAAACCGTCGGTCTTGTAGGCTTCGATCGCCTTGTTGGCCTTCAGCTTCTGGACGTATTCAGCATCAGAAATGATTGCGTCGAAAGTGCCGGGCGCGGTCTGGGCGAAGAACTGCAGCATCTGCTCGCCGCCGATGTAGATCTTGAACTCTACCTTGGTCTTATGGAGATCTTCGAACTCGGCGATCACGTCTCTTTCTTCATAACCCGGCCAGCAAAGAACGCGTAGCGGTTCAGCTGCATGGGCTTGGCGAGAGAATATAGTGAAATTTCCGAAGCTCGCGGTTGCTGCTCCTGCGGCGACGCCTCCCAAAAGCGAGCGACGCGAGATCTGGCTTGATTGTGAAGAAGTGTCTTTTGGCAGCTGAGGCTTGTTGGTCATGACGTTCCCCTGATGGCAGTGTTTGCACCGCCTGAGTGGATGCAAATTCCATGCCATACGCTTATATGTATGATATTATTGATTTATTCAAAAACATAGCGAAGCGCTTTGGTAGCAGTCAGATTAAAAGCTGACCATTTGGTCAAAAAATTACCGATTGGTTTCGAACCGATATGAAGGCCATTAAGATTGGGGGCAGCGGTAAGATGAAGGGCTCTGCCTAAATTTTGAAGCGACCGCCTCTTCCGGAATGGTTGCTAGAATTCGGTTAAGGTGAATGGCGCAGCGAAAGCAACATGTCCTCGGACGCTTGGCCAGCTGCGTTGTATAGGCAATTCGAGCGGTATGCGGCCCCCGCAGCGCAGCCACTCTCTCACTCCACGTCATCAAAGCGACAATGCCTACTATTGCGAAATCGGCAATAAATTCGAAATTATTCTCGCAATTGTGAGCGGATGCATCTGGTGGCAACATCAAGCCATCAGACGAACACAGCGTCGCCTGAAGTTTTCAATCACGAAATCGCAGGATGCGAAATGACCCAGAACATTTCTTCCATGACACGCAGAGGCATGCTGTTTTCCGCAGGCGCTGCCGCATCGACTGTCGCAATTTCTTCCGCTCTGAGCTTCGCAACCAATGCTGCTCTTGCCGCAAATTCAATCGAAGGAAACAAGACCATGAGCTATGTAACCACTGCAGACGGCGTCGAAATCTTCTACAAGGACTGGGGCCCGAAGGACGCCCAGCCGATCGTCTTCCATCACGGCTGGCCGCTCTCGTCGGACGATTGGGATGCCCAGATGCTCTTCTTCCTTGCTAGGGGATACCGCGTCGTCGCCCATGATCGTCGTGGACATGGCCGGTCGGCCCAGGTTTCCGACGGTCATGACATGGACCATTACGCTGCCGACGCCTTTGCCGTCGTCGAAGCGCTCGACCTGAAGAATGCCATCCATATCGGTCACTCCACCGGCGGCGGCGAAGTTGCCCGTTATGTCGCAAGGCATGGTCAGCCCTCTGGCCGCGTCGCCAAGGCCGTTCTCGTCTCGGCCGTTCCACCACTGATGGTCAAGACTGACACCAATCCGGAAGGACTGCCGATCGAAGTGTTTGACGGTTTCCGCTCTGCTCTCGCCGCCAATCGCGCGCAGTTCTTCCGTGATGTCCCGGCTGGGCCGTTCTACGGCTTCAACCGTGACGGCGCGACGGTGCAGGAAGGCGTGATCCAGAATTGGTGGCGTCAAGGCATGATGGGCGGCGCGAAGGCTCATTTCGATGGCATCAAGGCCTTCTCCGAAACTGACCAGACGGAAGACCTGAAGGCGATCAGTGTACCGACCCTGGTGCTGCATGGCGAAGACGACCAGATCGTTCCGATTGCTGACGCTGCCCATAAGGCAATCAAGCTCTTAAAGAATGGAACGCTGAAGACTTATCCCGGCTTTTCGCACGGCATGTTGACGGTCAATGCCGATGTCCTGAATGCCGACCTACTGGCATTCGTTAAGGCTTGATCGGCACTGGTGACGGGTGCGGCCTCCCACGCACCTGTCACCTCGTGAACTGCAGGATTCACAAGCGCTTAAGCGCGCTGCCCTCCACAGCGAAGGAAACTGTCATGACGAAAACTAAATCTGCCAAGAAAGTCGCCAACCTCGGCGTCGCCTGGGAGCGTGCGTTCGGATACGTGCAAGCCGTGCAGGTCAAGGACACGATCTATATGTCGGGACAATTGAGCCACGACGCAGAAGGCAAGCTTATCGCCCCTGCCGCTCTCGACGCAAACGGTCGACCTGCAGATTTTTCGCAAATGGAGGCGCAGATCCGTCAGACCTATATCAATGCCCGGACGCTGCTTGCCGAATATGGTGCGACACTCGATGATGTCGTTGAAGAGACACTGTTCGTTCTCGATGTCCCAAGCGCGTTTTCCGCCGGCTCTAAGGTACGCAAGGAGATGTACGGGACGGATATGCCGCAGTGCGCCAGCAACCTGATCGGAGTGACAGCGCTGGCGTTCCCGGAACAAATCGTGGAGATCACCTTCCGCGCGGTGATCGACGGTCCCGCAGACTAATCCGACAACATTCGACCACGATCCGCCGGACGCGACGATGGTCCGGCAGTATTCTCGTTGAAACTGGTAGCATGATGCCAAAGACCCCCACCGCCAAGATACGTGTTCCTGTCGCCATGCAACTGACCACTGACCTCGTTGCAAGAACACTCAGAGTTGTCGAAGACGAAGGCCCGGAACCCAAATGGACTCCAATTTCGTCCCAGAAACTCGATGAACTCGTCAGCAGAGTTGAGCGGGAGGCCGGCGACGATGAGATATGGGTGTTCGCTTACGGATCACTGATGTGGAGCCCGGGGTTCGGCGTATCCGCCAGAGAGGAAGCTGTTGCTTACGGATGGCACCGTGCGTTTTCGTTGAGAATAGAGCGGCTGAGGGCCACCTCGGATGCGCCTGGCCTTATGCTGGCGCTTCACCCGGGAGGAAGTTGTTCTGGCCTCATCCTTAAACTGCCGTGCGCGACGAAGAAGCGGGATCTGCGCACGCTTCTGGCGCGCGAGATACGATATGCCGAGGTGTGCGACATGGTCAGATGGGTCTCGGTCAGGACGCCGACAGGTACACGCCGTGCCCTGACGTTCTGGGCAAGCACGAAGCAATCTCAGCTCACGGAGAAAATCTCTCTCACCGATGCAGCGGTGCTGATAGCCCAAGCCTGCGGACCTGCCGGTTCCTGCGCGGAATATCTGCATCGGACGGTTGCTGACCTGGCGGACCGCAACATCTATGATCGAAACCTGTGGCAGCTCCAGAAAATGGTCGCCGCCACACTGCGCGCTTTACCTGAAGATTGAGCGCAGTTCTGAAGTTTCTGAACGATGCGTAGAGACACGTTAGTCCAGCATCACCATGTGCGCAGGAACTTGCTCTTCAAAAAATTTCGAGAATGAGGCGATCCGGGGCGGTAGCGCTTGATAGGGCGGATAGAACAAAGTCAGCCAAAGATCCGGCGGTGACCATCCCTTGAAGACATGGACGAGGCGGCCGCTCCTGATGTGGTGGGCAATGTTGAATCCCGGCAGGAGCGCAACGCCTGCTCCGTCGGCAGCCATGTCTGCTAGGACCTCGCCACTGTTGGCGCTGAATGCCCGACCCGCCGAAATGTTCATGCTCGATCCACCATCAGATAGTACCCAGTTCTCGCGGCGGCTTTCACCACTATAGGCGAGGCAGTCATCTGGGTTCAGTTCGTTCGGGTGCTCCATGTCGACAAACCGGCTCCCTGGTGCCGCGACCAGGATGCGCGGCACGACCCTGATCTTGCGCCAGATCGTAAACTTGTCGGAAGGTTGCGATGAAATACGGATTGCCAGATCGTAGTCATCGTCGACGATGTTTACCAGCCCATCCGACAACGAGATCTCGAAACTCATTTTCGGAAAGCGTTCCTTGAACCCTGACAGGATCGGCGGTAGCACGGTCTTGCCGAACCAAGTCGGCGCACTGATCCGCAGGCGTCCCTCGTCACTCTTGTGCGCATTCATCACTTCGCGGCGTGCGTCTTCCAACGCCTTCACTGCGGGCTGGATCTGTGCGGCGAAAATCGCGCCGTCTGTGGTCAGGGATACCTGGCGCGTGGTGCGCACGAAGAGTTGTACTCCGAGCTCTGCCTCAAGTGCTGCGATGGCACGGGTGACGGCTGCGGGGGTCATGTCCAGCTCGCGGGCGACCTGGGCGAAATTCCGCTTCTCGGCGGCGAGGAGGAAGGTCCGAAGTGCTTTGTAATCGTTCATGCCATTATTTCAATAATTGAAATTCATTCTGAAGGAATATTGCAATTCCGGACGTTGATCAACAGGCGTAGATTCAAGTCAGCAAATGAACTTCAACGCGATCGAAAGTCATCGTCATGATCAAGGATATTAAAGGACTGCATCACGTAACCTCGATGGCTTCGGATGCCCGCCAGAACAACCGTTTTTTCACGGAAACACTTGGCCTGCGCCGGGTGAAACAGACAGTCAATTTTGACGACCCGAGCGTCTACCACCTGTATTACGGTGACGAGAACGGCTCTGCCGGAACGGTCATGACCTATTTCCCGTTCCAGAACATGATGTTGGGTCGTCCGGGTGTCGGTGAGGTCGGCGAGACACAGTTCTCCGTTCCGAAGGGTTCTCTGAAGTTCTGGCAGGATCGGTTCGCCGCTCAAGGCGTAGATGGTCTGGAAACGGACACCGTCTTCGGTGACAACCGCCTTCGCTTCATGGGCCCGGATGGTGATGGTCTCGCACTCATCGAGTCCGCTGACGACACCCGCGCTCCATGGCTGGCAGATGGCATTCCTGCCGAGACAGCCATCCGCGGCTTCGCGGGCGCGCGCTTCAGCCTGCATGAGACAGCAGCTACGGAAGAGCTCCTCGGCTTCATGGGATACCAGCGAGCCGAGAAGCAGGGCGATGTCACCCGTTTCATCATTCCGGACGGCAACGGGGCTGATACGATCGATCTCGCGGAGCTGCCAAAGACTGCCTTTGCTCGCCAAGGCGCGGGATCGGTCCACCATATCGCCTTTGCCGTCGATAACCGTGAGAAGCAGCTTGAGGTGCGCAAGGCCTTGATGGACACTGGGTATCAGGTAACCCCGGTCATCGACCGCGATTATTTCTGGGCGATCTATTTTCGCACACCAGGCGGTATCCTGTTCGAAGTCGCGACCAACGAGCCGGGCTTCAATCGCGATGAAGACACCGCGCATCTCGGAGAAGCACTGAAGCTGCCGAGCCGATACGAGGAATTCCGGAACCAGATCCAGGCCAACCTGGTGCCGCTGGCTGCCTGACAAATCCAGTCAAACTTTTAGCCTTCGCAAGGGATTAATTGAGTTCGAGACTACTGCTTGCGCGAGTTTCGATGGAGAAACGCCAATGGATCAATTGGGAGCGATCAGAGCCTTTGTT
>NZ_AHZC01000423.1 GCF_000247475.1 Rhizobium sp. PDO1-076
CTTTTTTTTTGTTACAGCCTGGCGCCTCGATCAACGTGTTCGGCAGACACTTCGGACTGCCGCGCACAAAAAAGCCGCCGATCATCGGCTCACTTGAGCCATGACCCGCGGCTTCTAGTAGCATCAAACGGCGAAACCCGCCGATTGACCTTAGCGCATCAGCACGACGCCAGCGGCGCTCAACGCGATCCAGGCCAGGAAGCCGCCGATCAGACCGGCACTTGTGAAAAAGCCGATACCCATCGCAATCATCAGGGCAACCAGAATGATCGTGCCGAATTTTGTTGCGGCAAGAAACGCTTCGTAGGTCTTCTCGTGCTCGGCATAGTTCATCGGAGCACCGGTTTCGACCGGACCGGAATGATGTTCGCTCATGCTCTGTCTCCCAATCTAAAGGCTTTGCGGCCGGGTGGTCAGGTGCCTCGATGCGCACCGGCCCGATTCCTGCCAAGTCAGTCTTTCATCGAATACACAAAGGCATCGTCGAGTGCAATCTGCACACAGTCACCTTGATTAATAATCAAGACCGGCAACCGCACCGCTGATCTTGCCGGTCGCCACAAGCCGCGCCGATGGCAGAATCGTCAGCGGTGCCGGCATCTCCCGCCGCACAGCCCGACCGAACATCAACCGGCGCTCGTGTACGCCGGAGTCGAAAAACGGATACCGTCGGAGCAGCTTGTCGCCAGTCGTATGTGTGTTCGTCGCCATCAGCGTCAGTTCCAGTCCGTAGATTTCGGTCATCCGCCGCTCGACGACGGTCTCTGCATAAAAGACCCGCTTGTAGAAAGCCGCATGCGCAGGCCGCACATGTTGCAAGACGAGGTTTGCCTTGAAATAGGCGGCCGCCACGATGCTAGGCCGAAGCGTCAGATAGGGCAGCACCGGCAACTCGGCCGCAACATCGGGATCGACGGCAAAACGCGCCGGGTCGATCAGCGTCAGGCCCGCGTCGAGATAGGCTTCCATGACCTCCGGAAAGACCCCGGCCGATTGCGACAAACGTTGCAGCGGCGTGACGTGATGCAGCCGGATCGTGCTGACCAGTTCCTCGAAATAATAGACCCCGAAGACATAGGCATGGTCATCGAAATCGGCGTCATCGATCATGCTCGGTGCTGTCACGGGCAGGACATTGGCAGCCTTGTAGGCCTTGTAGCGCAGCTGCTCGATCGCCGCCATGTCCTCGCTGCTTTCGATACGCCTGTACTCGATATGGTCGAGATACCGCATGAGCTTCTCGGGGAAGCCTTCCAATTCCATGGCAACGATCCAACTATGGTTAACAGTTGGTTAATGGCTAACATGGAGATAACAACGCCGCTCCCCCAAGAATTAATAGATTATTAAGATTCAATTAGTTAAGCTTAATAGTATCAAATACAACCAAATACCGAAACAGCCTGGAAATGAACGTTAGCGCTGACATGCAAAATGTAGCGAACCCTAATTCAAGCGACGTCGGTTTTGCTTTTTCCGGCTTTGCTCTGCGCCTGGCGAACCCGTTGCGGCACCGCTTGCGAAAATATCGGCATTGAATACACGTAACCTTGGATCAGGTCTGCGCAGTGGTATTTCGTCAACAGGGCCAATTGCTCGGCGTTCTCGACCCCCTCGACGACGATCTTCATATCAAGCCCGCGCGCCAGGCTGACAATTCCCCGCAGCAGCTTCAACCGGCGTGAATCATCGCCGATATCGCGAACGAATGAGCGGTCGATCTTGACGATGTCGATCGGCAATGTGTCGAGATAGCTGAGGCTGGAAAAGCCGGTGCCGAAATCATCGATGGAAATCGTGATCCCCAGGGATCGCAATTGGTCCAGCACCGCCCGCGCCGCCGACAGTTCCTCGATCAGGCTGCTTTCCGTGACTTCCAGATGCAGACGGCGGGTCGGCAGGCCCGTCTCTGCGAGGACCGCCTGGACGACATCGACAAGCCCTTCGCCACGCAGGTCATGCACGGACAGATTGACCGAGACGGCAATGGCTTCGGGCCAGGTCATGCAGTCGATACAGGCCGTGCGCAGCACCTGCCGGGTAATCTCGGCCACCAGCCCCATTTCCTCCGCCACCTGGATGAAGACATTGGGCGCGATCGGCCCCTTTTCCGGATGCGTCCAGCGGGCCAGCGCCTCGCAGCATTTCACATCCCGGCCGTCCGGCGTATACATCGGTTGGTACATGACCGTGATAGCCTGCTCGGCGATCGCGGTCCTGAGGTCGGCCTTCAGTCGCTGGCCTTCATTGTAGCGCGCATCCATTTCCTCGACGAACAGGGTAAAGCGACCCTTGGCGCGCGACTTCGATTCGAACAACGCGATATCGACCTTGACCGGCCACTCCTCCAGGCGCAGATCGTCGCTCACCAGCACGGCGCCACCGGCTGAAAACGCGACAGGCAACTTCATGCCCTCGACATCGTAGTGGCCGGCGGCCTGCTCATGCAGCGACCGCATCAGCGCCTCCAGATCGTGTCGGTCGCCGGCATTCGGGAAGAAAAGTACGAACTGGTCGCCGACCAGATGACCAACCACTGCCAGACCGTCGGCAAGCTCCGTCAGGCGCGTTCCAATTGCGACCAGCAGGCGGTCACCGTTGAGATGCCCCTTGAAATCGTTCACGTGCTTGAAGTCATCGACATCGACAATCATGAAGCCGACATCCGCGCCATGGTCGCCCTTGCGCTCAAGCAGTTCACGCACCAGTTCGGCAAAATAGCCGCGCTGCGGCAGTCCGGTTAGCGCATCAAAGCGTGCCATATGCAGGATCTTGCGGTCGGCACTGACACGCGCGGTGACATCCTCGAAAATCAGGACAACCCCACCCTCTTCCCGCTTGTTCGCCGAAAATTCCAGAACGAGGTTGTCGGAAAAGTGCATCACCGCTCGGCTCGTCGTGCCCTGGATCAGTTGCGTCAACTGCTTCTGCAACAGGTTCGACATCGCGCCATCGACGAGGGTATGGCGCACGCCGTAACGCAATGCCACATCGAGATCACAGCCCTGCAACCGGCTGCGCTCGCCAAGATGCAGCAGATCGCAGGCCTTGCGATTGATAACCTCGATCCGGTTGTCCGGATCGAGCATCAGCAAGCCATGCGTCATGTTGCTGAGCGCCGTATCGAAGCGATCGGCGATCTTCCCCATTTCCCGTGTCGCAATGACATTGTCGTAGAGGAATTCCCGCACGCCATTGGCCATTGCCCTTGTCGTCAGGCCGAATGGGATCAGCATCAGCGCCAGCAGCGCCTTGAAGGGGTCATGCGCCAGCAGGCTTCCGATGATCATCGGCACGCAGCAGGCCAGCGTCTGCAGATCAACAGCCAGCCGCGATCCGTAATTGCGCCCCACGACCGACACCATCGACGCCATCGTCACCGCGATGCAGGCGAGTTCCGCAAACGTGTCTTCGAAGGCAAGCAGGGCGTAACCGCTGCCAATGCCGAGAATGGCCGCGGTCGAGGCGGCACCCAGCACATAGCGCCGCTCCCAGCGGGCGATCTCCCCCCTGCTCAGTTTGGATTTGTCGAGCTTGTCGAATTCGAAGAACCAGTAGAGCCGGTTGGCAAAGACGAAGGCGAAGCAGCAGGCCAGGAAGATGTAGAACGGCGCGCCGGTCTGCACATAGACCGCGACGAAGGTGACGATATGCACGACCATGCCGGTGAACAGCGTCGATCGGTTGTCGAACAGGGAGCTGACAAAAGACAGATAGACATCGGTCGGCACGCTCTGCTTCATGTCGACCTTGGTCATCTGCCCTCCAGGCACGCTAGACGTCGAATCTCATTGGACAACCAAGATCTCTTTCATGTGTCTCACAGGTCGCGCGAACCGCGTTTTGCATTATGTGCCGGAAACAAAACAATAAAGCGACGCAGTTCGGCAGGCAGACCCTGCCCCTGTCTGGAAGTGCAGGCAAATGGCTAACGCAGAACCTGTTAAAGTCAGGGAACCGGAAATGTTAAAATTGTTCAAGTGCCATCTCGCAGCTTACATGCGGACCGAGGGCACCGCATCCGGTCCGAAAAGCGGTCGGCATCTCCATCCAAAGACATAGGACTTTAGTACGCACTCCCCCTGCAATAAGGGGGCTCCCGGTTGCGTGGTCATGGCGCATGATCTATGCACGAAGATACGTCTAGGGAGATGAAGATGGGACCATTATTGGCTTTCAGCCGGATCGTCGACAGGATCAGCGAAGTCGTTGGCCGCTTTGCCGGATATCTCGTATTGCTCTGCTGCCTGATCAGCGCCGGCAATGCTCTGATACGATACGCTTTCAACTACAGCTCCAATGGCTGGCTGGAAATCCAGTGGTATCTTTTCGCTTTCATCGTTCTGATCGGCGC
Source organism: Rhizobium sp. PDO1-076 (assembly GCF_000247475.1). Taxonomy (GTDB): domain Bacteria; phylum Pseudomonadota; class Alphaproteobacteria; order Rhizobiales; family Rhizobiaceae; genus Allorhizobium. The sequence continues at coordinate 4,355 of NZ_AHZC01000423.1, forward strand.
CTCGCATACACTGCGGCTCAACGAACATGTGCGCGTGGACCTGATTTACGGCAGCGTATCGGACCGCACACGCCTCTGGATCGATGTCTTTGGCATCATTTTCCTTCTGCTTCCCGCCTGTGCCTATCTCGCATGGCTCGCCTGGCCGGTCTTTCACCTGTCCTTCCAGCAGGGTGAAGTGTCGTCGAATTCCGGCGGTCTGATCCGCTGGCCGGTCAAGTTCATCATCTTCGCCGGCTTCGCCCTGCTGACGCTGCAAGGCGTCTCGGAACTGATCAAACGCATTGCCGGGCTTCGCGGCATCCTCCAGGTCGATACGACCTACGAAAAGCCGCTTCAATAATAACGAGATTTCCTGGGGGATACGCCGCTCATGTTTCAATTCGGGATAATGCCGCCTCTGATGTTCCTGGGCATGATCATCTTCATGCTCTACGGCTTTCCAGTCGCCTTTTCGCTGTCTGCCGTCGGTCTCGTGTTCGGTCTGCTGGGCATCGCGACCGGCCATTTCGAATTCGCCTTTATGCAGGCCCTGCCGTTGCGTATCTTCGGCATCGTGTCCAACGATCTGCTGCTGTCGATCCCGTTCTTCACCTTCATGGGCGCCATCCTCGAGCGATGCGGCCTGGCCGAAGATCTGCTTGAAGGCACCGGCAAGCTGTTCGGAGCGATTCCCGGCGGCCTTGCCTATGCCGTCATCCTGGTCGGCGCCATCCTCGGCGCCATTACCGGAACGGTCGCTGCATCCGTCATCACCATGGGCGTGATCTCGCTGCCGATCATGCTGAAATACGGCTATAACCCACGCCTTGCGACCGGTGTAATCGCCGCGTCTGGAACGATCACCCAGGTCATCCCGCCGTCGCTCGTCCTGATCGTCCTCGCCGACCAGCTCGGCCGTTCGGTCGGCGATATGTATCTCGGCGCGATCGGCCCTTCGATCCTACAGGTCTTGATCTTCATGCTGTTCATCCTGGCCATGTCAATCTTTCGTCCGAAGGATCTGCCGGCCCTTCCACCGGAAGCGCGCGGCGAGTTGAATGCCGCCCTCGTGGTAAAGGTGCTCTGGGGCATGATCCCGTCGATCGTGCTGATCTTCCTCGTCCTCGGCACGATTTTCATGGGCCTAGCAACGCCGACCGAAGCCGGAGCCTTGGGCGTCGTCGGCGCGATGGCGCTCGCTGCCATGCATCGCCGCCTGACCTGGGACCTGGTGCGCCAGGGCATGCATTCGACCATGCAGATCACCTCCATGGTCGTCTTCATCCTCGTCGGCGCCACCTGCTTCAGCCTTGTCTTCCAAGGCATGGATGGCGGCCTTTGGATCGAGCATCTTCTGTCTCACGTTCCTGGCGGTGCCGTCGGCTTCCTGATCTTCGTCAACATCTTCATCTTCTTCCTCGCCTTCTTCCTCGACTTCTTCGAAATCGCCTTCATCGTCATCCCGATGCTGGCGCCGGTCGCGGAATCGCTGGGGATCGACCTGATCTGGTTCGGCGTTCTGATCTGCATCAATATGCAGACCAGTTTCATGCATCCACCCTTCGGCTTTGCCCTGTTCTACCTGCGCTCGATCGCGCCAAAATCGGTGAAGACCAAGGACATCTACCTCGGCGCCATCCCGTGGCTCGGCATGCAGCTGATCCTCGTCGCCATCGTCATTTTCTGGCCGTCCTCGGTCACAATGTGGCTCGACAAGGGGCCGGCCATCGACCCCAGCACCATCAAGATCGAGATCCCCACCTTCGGCAACAACGGTCCGGCACTGGGACTGCCCTCGCTGGGCGGCGACGGCACGGCTCCCGCGCCAACGATCACGCCGGCGCCGGGCATGGATCTCAGCCAGCCGCCGGCGTTCAAATAGTTCGCCGGTCGACGAATCTGGTCTCCTCACGGAGACTGAACAGCAAAAACCCCGGGAACCTGGGTTCCCGGGGTTTTTCAATGGACGACGCGGAAAAGCTCAGAGCTTGCCGTTGCGCTGCTGGATCATCATGAACGTGTCGAACGTATATTCCGACAGCTGCATCCACAGATAACCTTCTCGCTTGAAGGCGACCTGGTCGTCGTAGACCTTCTTGAAATCGGGGTTCGTCGCCGAGATTTCCGCATAGACCTCCAGGGCCGCACTGTAGCAGGCTTCGAGGATTTCCTGGCTGAACGGACGCAGGACAGCACCTTCACCGACCAGCTGCTTGATCGCGATCGGGTTCTTTGCGTCATACTTTGCCATCATGTTTGTATTGGCAAACGAGCAGGCGTCCTGCAGGACGGTCTGGTAGTGCTTCGGCAGGGCATTCCACTTGTCGAGATTGACGAAGGCATGGATGACCGGGCCGCCTTCCCAGAAGGCCGGGTAGTAGTAGTACTTGGCCACCTTGTAAAAGCCGAGCTTGTGGTCGTCATAAGGGCCGACCCATTCAGCCGCATCGATCGTGCCCTTTTCAAGCGCCGGATAGATGTCGCCGCCGGCGATCTGCTGCGGAACGCCGCCGAGCTTTTCGATGACCTTGCCGGCGAGACCTGCGATGCGCATCTTGACTCCCTTGAGGTCGTCGACAGTGTTGATTTCCTTGCGGAACCAGCCACCCATCTGCGCGCCGGTATTGCCGGCGATCATGCCATAGAGATTGTGCTTGGCGTAGAATTCATTGAGCAACGTATTGCCATTGCCGTTGTAGAACCAGGAATTGGTCAGGCGGGCATTGAGGCCGAAGGGAATGGCGGTGCCGATGGCGAATGTCGGATCCTTGCCGACATAGTAATAGGAGCAGGTATGGCACATTTCGACAGTACCTGAACCGACGGCATCGGCCGCCTGCAGGCCCGGAACGATTTCGCCGGCGGCATAGGTCTGAATGGTGAAATTTCCGTCGGTGGCAGCCGCCACGCGCGCCGCGATGTCTTCGGCGCCGCCGTAGATCGTATCAAGCGATTTCGGGAAGGACGACGTCAGACGCCAGGTGATTTTTTCTGTCCCCTGCGCAATGGCCGGTGCTGCAAGGACGGTTGAAGCAGCAGCGCCTGCACTGGCAATGCCTGCCTTCTTGATAAATGAACGACGATCCACGTAATTCCTCCATAGTGGTTGCTCCACCGGCACAGCGTTTTTTACGCTCCCCTCCCGGCAGCAGACACGAAGCTAACCATGTTGACCAAAGCGTTTCAAGTCGAACTGCTCTAGTCTTTCGAACAATTGCAAAGCTTGGTTGAATATGCCCGTAAGATGCCGGTTTTATTCGCCTATTCTATGGGCACATACCGCAATTCGAGGAACAACCGCCTGGTTTCGCCGTCATTTTGGGCAACTTTGCCAACTTGACTTCTCCCGGGCAGAAAGCGCATGAATTCGCGCCGAAGATTGCCGGAGATACGCATGCCGAAGCCGATTATTGCCATTCCCGCCGATATCCGCCAATTCGATGGAGCGAACTGGCATGCCGCACAGAACCAGTATGTCAGCGCCGCATTGAAGGTCGCCGATGTCATGTCCTTCATCATTCCGGCCTTCGAAGAGGGCAATGATACCGATGCCATCCTTGATCGTGTCGATGGTGTAATCGTTTCGGGATCGGCAACCAATGTCCACCCGTCGCTCTACGGCGCCGTGGCAACCGAGGCCGACGGCCCCTTCGACCCGGCACGCGATGCAACCACCCTGCCATTGATCCGGCGCGCCATCGATCGCGGCATTCCGCTGCTGGCGATTTGCCGCGGCATTCAGGAACTCAACGTTGCCATGGGCGGCACGCTCGCCTCCGAGATCCAGGAACAGCCGGGCATGTGGGACCACCGCAAGCCGCAACACGCCGACCGCGATATCATGTACAGCATCCGCCAGGACGTGATCATTGCCGAAGGCTCGTGCATTGCGCGCTATCTCGGCGCCGGTCCGGTTCCGGTCAATTCCCTGCACCGTCAGGCGATCTCCAGGACCGCACCGCGACTGCAGGTCGAAGCGCTGGCCGAAGACGGCACGATCGAGGCCGTGTCGGTGATCGATGCCAAGGGTTTTGCCATCGGCGTGCAATGGCATCCGGAATATTGGGCCGAAACCGACAAGCCGTCGCGGGCCTTGTTCGAGGCCTTCGGCGATGCCGTCAGGGCCTATGTCGCCGCGCGCGGCTGAGAGCCGTTACGGCAGCATCAGCAGCGCGATATCGACCCCGGCCGGATCGGCGACCTCATAGGAAAAACTCTTGCTGCGCACCAGCGTCAGCACCAGGGCGCCGTTGCCATTGGTCAGCGTCACCGTGCCGTCATCGTTCTGCGTCCAGTTTTCCACCTGTGCCAGTCCTGGCCAGACACTGTCACAATCCGGTGGCGCGAAAAATCCGCGGCTGCGACTGGTCAAGGTGGCGCCGCGCTCGACCAGACAGACAGTCTGCCTGTCGAAGTTCGAAATGGAAAATACCGCCGGCGGAGACGCGTGCATGCTGCTGGGCGACATGATCGGCGGACGCGCGGGGATCGTTCCGGCAATGATTGGGTCGGCAAGCTCAATGTCCATGGCTGGGCCATCCGCCTGCCATAGCGCCAGGCCAACCGCCGTAGCGCCGGCGAAACCAAGACTTGTCGTCAGCACCAGGGCATATGCCTTCATCGGAGCCTTCCAGGCCGGAGCGCATGTTTCATTCAAAAACATGCGCCCCGAAGCTTGCGGAAGGCTGGATGAAATACGCCCTGCCGGTGACCTGAATCAGTGGCTCGAAGATCAGGCCTTGAACGGTGTCTCGGGCACAGGCGTCAGCGGCCTTCCCGTATCGAACCAGGCAAGCAGGTTGTCGACCACCAGATCGGCCATCGCATTGCGGGTCGGAATGGAAGCCGAGGCAACATGCGGCAACAGCGAGACATTATCGAGGTCGAGGAACTCTGCCGGAACCTTCGGCTCCTCGGCAAACACATCAAGGCCGGCAGCCGCGATCGTTCCCTCCTGCAGCGCCTTGATCAAGGCCGGTTCGTCCACGGTCGTGCCGCGCCCGACATTGATCAGAACGCCGTTCGGCCCCAGCGCCTTCAGCACATCGGCGTTGATCGCACCGATGGTTTCCGGCGTTTTCGGAACGATCGAGATCAGGGTATCGACAGCCGAAGCCAGGCCCAGAAGCGTATCGTGGTAGCCATAGGAAACGTCGCTGCGTGGCCGACGCGTATGGTAGCTGATCGTCACCTTGAACGGCTCAAGCCGGGCCGCGATCTCCAGCCCGATGCGCCCTAGCCCATGAATGCCGACATGGCGACCTTTCAGCGACAACGGCGACAGGGCAAACGGCCCGTCCTGAACCCAGCGACCGGCACGCAAATGGTTTTCGGCCGCAGGCAGACGTCGCACCGTGTTAAGCAGGAGCGCAATCGCCGTATCGGCAACTTCATCGTTCAGCACGTCCGGCGTATTGGTCACGACAATGCCGCGGGCCGCCGCCGCCTGCACATCCACACCGTCATACCCGACGCCGAAACTCGCAATCACCTTGAGATTGGGAAGAGCCTCCATCAGGGCGGCTGGGAAGCGACCCGATACGGCTGCACCGACGACCGTCGCCGCCTGCGTTTGCGTCAGGCCGGGCTGGTCCGCGCTGGTTATCTCCAGAAGTTCGAAGCGTTCGGCAAGACGTGCGCGGGCACGCGGGTGAATACGTCCCGGAATGAGGACGGTGACGCGCTCAGCGCTCATGGCAATCTCCTTGGCTCGATCAGCGACGAATGGGGGCAGTCGATTGACGGATCCGCATTTCCGGCTTGATCAGATGTATGCCGTCCGGCTCGTGGCTGCCGGCCAGTTTGTCGAGCAACGCGCGGGCGGCAAGCCGTCCGACTTCCGCCTGGCCGTTCCAGACCGTCGTCAGCGAGGGTGTGGCGATCGAGGCTTCCTCGAGATCGTCATAGCCGGTCACCGAAATATCCTGGCCGGGAATCAGCCCTGCGCGCGAAATGCCGTTCATCAGACCGATGGCGACCAGATCGTTCCAGCACACGGCTGCCGTCGGCTTCTGCGGCAGCGACAGGAAGTGTACGGCCGCTTCGAAACCGCCCTGCTTGGTGCGCGGACCGGGGATGCGCAGACTGGTATCAACCTCGATCCCGGCCTTGCGCAATGCATTGACATAGCCCTGGTAACGGTCGCGACCGGTCGAGGTCTGGTCCGTGCCGCCGATCATTGCAATGTGCCGATGGCCGAGCCCGATCAGGTGGTTCGTCGCCAGCGAGATGCCGTAGGTATCGTCACCGCGATAGATCGGCACATCGACGCCTTCCATGGAGCGCGCCACGAAGATCGCCGGCATGCCGTTGTTTTCGGCAAGTTGGACATCCTCCGGCGGCGTGCCAATGGCCGGCGACATGATCACGCCGTCGCCGCCAAGCTGCAGCAGGGTTTCGATGAACATGCGCTGCTTGTCGACGGAATCGTAGTGGTTGGACAGAATGAAGGTATGGCGGCTGCGGTCGAGTTCGGTCTCGATGGCCTTCAGAATTTCGCCGTAGAACGGGTTCATGATGTCATGCACCACGACGCCGATGATCCCGGATCGAGACGTGCGCAGGCTGGCGGCGCGACGATTGTAGATATAGCCGAGCGTTCGGGCCTGTTCCTTGATCTTCTCGCGTGTATCGACAGCCACAAGCGGACTGTCACGCAAAGCAAGGGAAATGGTCGCCGTCGATAGCCCAAGGCTCTCGGCAATCGTTGAAAGCTTCACCTTTTGAGCCACGTATCCTCCCTCGCAGCAAACCAGAAGCGCCGCTTTCGCGGACTTAAACAGTTTAATTAAACAATTGAAATCGTCTTTTCAATCTTCATCTTCGCCAGACCCCGCAACAGGCTCCATGCTCGGCCGCAAAACGCCGGCCTTTTCGGACAAATTGGCCTCGACCGAGATCAATAACTTGATCAGCGATTTGATCTCCTTGCCGGACAGACCAAGCGTTGCCTGTCGCTCGCAATCGGCGGCCGCAAGAGCGATGCGCTCGACGCTGCTGCGCCCCTCCTCCGTCAGATAGACCTTGGTCAGTCGCGCGTCGCGTTCGTCCGCCTGGCGGGTGACGAAGCCCTGCGCCTCCATGCGCCCGATGGTCCGTGTCATTGTCGGCGCCTTGACGCCCAGCTTCTGCGCCAGCATGCCCGGCGTCAGCCCGTCTTCCTGGGCAAGCAGCTGCACGACGCCGTCCTGGCCGGCGTAAAGGCCGCTATCGGCAAGACCGTGCGACAGTCGCGTGCGCATGGCGCGCGCAACCTGGGTAACAGAAGCGGCGAGCAGACCGGGCTGGGAAAAGTCTCTCTTCTTCGAACCCTTCTTCTTCTCGTTCTTGTCGCCGCGATCCTTGTCGCCTTTGTCCTTTTTCGCCATTAGTCTCCCTCGCGCCACTCGACGCACGCACAATTGGCGCCCCTTGATGGGTGCCCCGGTGCGACCTGCGCGCGAAAGTCATAACGAAGATCAGGAAGGGATGCCAGATGGCGAGGCCAAAGCCGTTGTTCAGGGATAACGATCCGCATACTGCGCCGATCGACCGCACCGACTGGATCGCTGTCCTGCCACTCGGCGCGACCGAACAGCACGGCCCGCACCTGCCCTTCGAGACCGACACGATCATCGCCCAGGGTGTGATCAACCGGCTGATCGCCGTCCTCCCTGCAGACCTTCCCGCGACAATTCTACCGGTCGAGCCGGTCGGGTATTCGATCGAGCATATGGATGTACCGGGCACTAGGACGCTTGCCTTCGAGGAGGCGGCCAACCGATGGCTTGGCATGGCTGCCGACCTCTCCGCCAAAGGGATCCGAAAGCTGCTCCTGCTCAACGCCCATGGCGGCAATTCGCCGCTTCTCACCATTGTCGCCACCGAGGCACGCATGCGGTTCAACATGCTGGTCGTGGCGACCAGCTGGACCCGCTTTGGCATTCCGGAAGACGTGGTCGGCCCCAAGGCCAAGGCGATCGACATCCATGGCGGCGACATCGAGACATCGGTCATGCTGGCCCTGCGGCCGGACCTCGTAAACATGGCGAAAGCGGCGGACTTCCCCTCCCGCCAATCCGACTTTGCCACGCGCTACAAGCACCTGCGTGCTTATGGCCCGCACGCCTTCGGCTGGAAGATGTCCGACCTCAACCCGCAGGGCGTCGCCGGCAATGCCAGTGCAGCAACCGCAGCCAAGGGCGAGAGATTGCTGTCTCATGCCGTGAATGGCCTGGTCGAATTGCTGCAGGATATGCACGCATTCGATGTAAGCGATTTCAAGCCAAACTTGTAAACCAGCCATAGATCCGTGTCCCAATAGACTGGCCCGCGCGGATCTTTTTCCCATTGTTGTGTCCACCGGCAAAACTGGCAACAAAGCCTTTGAACTGGCGCGCGCCAGAGCCTATATGACGGTAACACCATAACATGCCGCAGTCCGCGGCAACCCACTCTGTTCGAGGTTTTCATGACCGAAGCTCTTGCGAAGCCGACTCCCGTCACCGTACTCACCGGTTATCTCGGTGCCGGCAAGACCACGCTCCTCAATCGTATCCTGTCGGAAAACCACGGCAAGAAATACGCAGTCATCGTCAACGAGTTTGGCGAGATCGGCATCGACAATGACCTGATCGTCGAGTCGGACGAAGAAATCTACGAAATGAACAATGGCTGCGTCTGCTGCACCGTGCGCGGCGACCTGATCCGCGTCGTCGAAGGACTGATGCGCCGCCCCGGCCGCTTCGACGGCATCATCGTCGAAACCACCGGCCTCGCCGATCCGGTCCCGGTCGCCCAGACCTTCTTCATGGATGACGACGTGCGCTCCAAGACCGAGCTCGACGCCGTCGTCGCCCTGGTCGATGCCAAACACCTGCCGCTGCGCCTGAAGGACAGCCGCGAGGCGGAAGACCAGATCGCTTTCGCCGACGTCGTCGTCATCAACAAGGCTGACCTGGTCAGCCACGACGAACTGCACCAGATCGAGCATATCGTCCGCGCCATCAACCCCTCGGCCCGCATCTATTCGACCACCCGCTCGGGTGTCGATCTCTCCAAGGTCCTCGATCAGGGCGCCTTCAATCTCGACCGCGCCCTGGAAAACGATCCGCATTTCCTCGACCATGATGCGCCGGACCATGTCTGCGGTCCCGACTGCGGCCATGATCATGGCCACGACCACGGGCATGATCACCATCACGACCATGATCATCACCACCACGATCACGGCCACGCGCATCATGACCACCACGACCACGCCCCCTCGGCGATCCATGACGTCACCGTGGTTTCCGTCTCCCTGCGCGGCGGCGAGATGAACCCGGACCGCTTCTTCCCGTGGATCCAGAAAGTCACCCAGACGCAAGGCCCGAACATCCTGCGCCTCAAGGGCATCATCGCCTTCAAGGGTGACGAGGAACGTTATGTCGTTCAGGGCGTGCACATGATCATCGAAGGTGATCATCAGCGCCCCTGGAAGGAAAACGAGAAGCGCGAAAGCCGCCTCGTCTTCATCGGCCGGGATCTCGACCGCGAGAAGCTCGAAGCCAGCTTCAAGGCGTGTGAGGCCGCTGCCTGATGCCGACTGTTGCGCCTCTCGACATCGACGGTCATGTACTGAAAGTCCATTTCCTCGGTGACATACCCGTATTTGCCACCGCAACCGGCACCATTCACCGTCTTGATGGCGGTGAAAAGGTAACGGAAGCCCATCAGGGTCTGCTCGCTTGCGTCAAGGATCAGGCAAACCAGACATTGGTCACCGGCGGCGAGGATGGCCGCGTGCTGCGCATCGGCCATGACGGCAGCATCACCGAACTTGCCCATGTGCCGCGCAAGTGGATATCCGTGGTGGCCGCCGGACCGCAGGGCGCTGTCGCCTACGCGCATGGCAAGTCGAGCATCGTTCGGCTCGCGGATGGCACGTCGAAGGAATTCACCGAAGAGCGCACCGTCGAAGGCCTCGACTTTGCCCCCAAGGGTCTGCGCATCGCCGCCGCCCGCTACAACGGTGTCACGCTTCACTGGGTTGGCACCGCCGGTGCACCAATCGACCTCGACTGGAAAGGTGCCCATACCGGCGTCACCTTCTCCCCCGATGGCCGCTTCGTCGTGACCATGATGCAGGAATCTGCCCTGCACGGCTGGAAACTCGACGGCAAGGCAACAGACACCCGCCACATGCGCATGACCGGCTATCCGGCCAAGGTGAAATCGCTTTCCTGGTCGATCAAGGGAAAGTGGCTGGCGTCCTCGGGCGCACCCGCTGCAATCGTCTGGCCGTTTTCCGGCAAGGATGGCCCGATGGGCAAGGCGCCGCTCGAACTTGGCACCCGCTCCAACATCATGGTCACGGAAGTCTCCTTCCATCCGGCTGAGGAAGTGCTCGCCATCGGTTTTGTCGACGGCATGATCCTCGCCGTGCGCATTGCCGACGGAAAGGAAGCGCTGTTGCGCCGTCCAGGCAAGGGTGCGATCACCTCCATGGGCTGGAGTAGCAACGGCAAACTTCTGGCCTTTGCATCGGAAACCGGTGACTGCGGCGTCATCGATATCGCTGGCTGAAGTTGCAAGATTGGCCCGCCTGCCGGGCTATTCTTGCCTTCCGTCAATTTGACGCAGCCGCAGCATTATACTTTCGTCACAGCCCCACGAAAGTTAACACATCGGTAAAAGTCCATCACTAAATTTGAGGGTGCCGGTGGTGACAGAGACGCTTCCCGTTTCCGTTGACCTCCCGGCCTTCAACAACCAGGCATCCGCCGGTATGGCACGCCCGTTCCATTCGGCGCGGGCAACAGCGATGCCGCAATTTCGGATGGCTTCTGCATGCATCTCAAGATTTCTCATATCGTCACGGCGACCGGGTTAGCTTTGGCCGGAGGTTTGACCGCAACGGTAGGGCTTGCAACGTTGACCCTTGAAACGCTCAAGGTCAACGGACCGGTTTATGACCAGATCATCGACGGCAAGGATCTCATCGCAGACATCCTGCCACCACCGTTGTTCCTAACGGAGACCTATTCCCTTACCACCGAGGCCGCCCTCCATCCGAACGCGGCAACAGACAATATTCGGCGGATCGAAGGCCTGCGCGAAGCCTATGCCGCACGCAGGGACTACTGGAAATCATCCGCTCTGCCCACGTCTCTAAAAGAGAAGCTCGAAGGCGATGTTCTGCTGAAAGGTGACCGCTTCTGGCAAGTCGTCACCGCGGATTATTTGCCGGCACTGAAGGCAGGGGACGATCTCGCGGTCCATGCCACACTCAATGCACTCCGCGAGAGCTTTCGCGCCCATGAGGCGGCCGTAGGCGAGCTCGTCACATCCGCCGACACATATCTGAAAGACATCGAATCCTCGGCAGCCCGGCAATCATTCCGCAAGGAAACCATCGAAATCTCTGCAGGTCTTCTTCTGATCCTGATGTCGGTTGGATCTGTGATCTTCGTGCGCAGGCGAGCGTTGAGACCGCTGGACCGGATCAGCCGGCACATGACAGCCATGGCTTCCGGAGACCTTGCACAGCCGGTTCCCCACTCAGGGCGCAAAGATGAAATTGGCGACATCGCATCGGCGCTGGCGGTATTCCGCCAGGCGGGCCTCGACAAGCAAAGGCTTGAAATTGAAGCTGCCGCCGCCCGCAACGCCGCAGAGGCCGATCGGGCCATGCGTGAAGCAAGGACCGTTTCCGATGCGGAAACCCTGCAGGTGGTCGTGGACAATCTGGGCGCTGGCCTACATCGCCTTGCGGAGTGCAATATTCAGTTGACCATCGACCAGCAATTCGGTGAACGCTTCGAGCCATTGCGCATGGATTTCAACAATTCGATCGCCGAATTCCAGAGGACGCTCGAAGAGGTTCTGGCACAAACACACGCGCTTCGCGACAACGGCATGGAAATGCGCGATGCGGCGGACAATCTGGCCCGGCGCACCGAACAGCAGGCGGCAGCCCTTGAACAAACCGCAGCAGCGCTGGAACAAGTGACGTCAACCGTACGCACATCCTCCGAACGAACCCAGGACACGCATTCTCTTGTCAAGGACGCGAAAAGTTGCGCGGAATCCTCCGGCACAGTTGTCCGTCAAGCGATATCGGCGATGCAAAGGATCGAGAAGGCCTCCACGGAAATCAGCCAGATCATCGGCGTCATCGACGACATCGCATTCCAGACCAATCTCTTGGCATTGAATGCAGGCGTCGAAGCAGCGCGCGCCGGCGAGGCGGGTAAGGGTTTTGCAGTCGTGGCGCAGGAAGTGCGGGAACTTGCCCAGCGTTCGGCTCAGGCAGCACGAGAAATCAAGGGGCTGATTTCAAATTCCGAAAATGAGGTCGTAGCTGGTGTTCGACTTGTCGGAGACACCGGCAGCGCGCTCGATCGCATCGGCGATTTCGTCGCCCGCATCAACGAGAACATCGATGCGATTGCGCATGCAGCAAGAGAACAGTCCACCGGACTTCAGGAAATCAGCTCCTCCGTCCATGAAATCGATCAGATGACTCAGCAGAATGCTGCAATGGTCGAGGAAACGACGGCGATAAGCCATACCCTGGCAGAAGGGTCCGACCAGCTTGCTGCTCTTGTCGGGCGCTTCAAGCTCAATCGCCGCGCAGCCGTCCGGCAAACTGGCCCGCAAACCACCCGCCCGACAATCGCCGCTTGAGCATGTGAGCCCGGTTGGGGGCCTCGGAAAACGAATTCGCCCGCCCCTGTCTCCAGGGGCGGGCGGCAAACGTCAAGGATACAGCAATCCTTAGAACTTGACGGCCAGGCCGATATTGACGACGTGCTGGTCGAAGTCGGTGTCAACGCCCAGGACTTCCTTGTCGCTGAAGTCGTTGTAACGATATTCCAGGCGGGTGAAGACACGATCGGTGAGGGCATAGTCAACACCGGCGCCAACGGTCCAGCCGTGCAGCGTGGTGCTTTCGTCGATGCCGGAACCTTCAACCTTGAAGTTGGTCGCCGTGTAACCGCCAGCCGTGTAAAGCAGGACGCGGTCCATGGCATAACCGAGACGGGCGCGAACCGAGCCGTTCAGACCGGTACCGACTTCGCCGACGCCGTAGTCGTTGTGGTTCCAGTCGTAGTTCACGTCGCCTTCGAGACCGACGATGGCGTTCGAGCCGAAGCCCCAGTTGTAACCGACGAAGCCGCCGATGCGTGCGCCGTCGAAATCGTCATTGGCAGCCGTGGTGCCATCGAAGAAGTCGCCATCGCCCCAACCGTAGCCGGTGAGGATACCGGCATAGCCACCCGACCAGGAGAACTGCGGAGCAGTCTCCACGGCTACGGGCGGTTCAGCCGGTGCTTCATACACGGCGTCTGCCGCGAAGACCGAGCTCGAAATTGCGATTGCCGCGACGGAACCGATGAGAATGCTTTTGATCATGTGTTTCACTCCTAGTGTGATGCAGATGCCAATATAACGCGGATCTCAGCTTTTTGGTGTGTTGATTATACAACATAATCAGGCTTTCAAAAAGATGCCATTTGTTCCCGCCTCTGCAAAATTTATTCCTCAGTGAATTCAATGATATACAAGTAATATCTAACATTTGTGAGCGCGCGATTGTCGCAAAAAACATTTCGGCGGGCGCTGTTTTGCTGATTTTCCTAGGTTTTTCTGCCACAAAGTCGCCGCAAATGGATAAGGCGGCCACTCGCAAATGGCCGCCCCTCGTTCTGCAGATTTTTCGCTGATGTCAGAAGCGATAGGTAACGCCGGCGCCGATCAGCCAAGGATCGAGCTTGGCTTTGCCCGTATAGGTAGTGCCACCGATTGTCGTTTCGAACTCGGGCCGCAGAAACAGCTTCTTGGCGTCGAAGTTGAGACCCCAATGGTCGTTCAGCATATAGTCGAAACCGACCTGCAGGGCTGTGCCGAACGTATCCTTCACATCGAGGTCCGATGCGGCGGAACCCGACTGATTGTAGAAGACGGTATAGTTGATACCGGCGCCGACATAAGGCTTGAATGCACCGAAATCGGTGAAGTGATATTGCATGGTCAGCGTCGGCGGCAGTACCCATGTCTTGCCGATCTTGCCCAGACCGGCGATCGCATCCTCGCCATAGACATTGGCGGAGGTCGTGCCGAGGATCAGTTCGGCCGCGAAATTGTCGGTGAAATAATAGCTGATATCGAGTTCCGGAATGACCGTATCGCTATAGGACAGACCCGAACCGCTGATCTGGTCGACCGAGCCGCTGTCATTGGTGATCACGCCCAGACCGCGAACGCGGATCTGCCATGGGCTGAGCGCCGCAAGTGCCTCCCCCTGCACTTCAGGCACCGGCTCCTGCAGCGGCGCGAGATCCGCCGCCGTCGCCGCTGAACCGAGCAGCAGAAGGGTGGCAGTGGCGGCAAGCGCAGTTCTGCGCGCAGTCCGATCGATCGTCATAGGTCTCTCCTTGATCAACAATATGGCTAAGCCGGAGCCACGTAATCGCTGTTCAAAGGTCGATGGGTTGAGTTGGATCAATAGGTTAGAGACATCGGAAATACCGCAGCCATCCTGGTCGGGATTGTGACGTTTAAGCCACAGCCTGCCTTGACGAATGGCAAGCCTGTCCAAGACGCAGCATTTCAGGCGGTCCTTCACCGGAGCATGGCAATGCGGCACGGCCGCAAAACGAAACGGCCCGGCACACATGAGTCGCGCCGGGCCATCTGCAATTGGGTCATCGATAATAAAGCCGAGCTCGAAACCTCAGGCCGCCTTTCGCTGCTCCGTCGGGTGCGACAGCGCCCGGCCCGAAGCGACCACCATGCCGGCAGCCCCTTCCAGCCATCCGGCCACGAGTTCCGTCGCCAGGAAACGCTCCCGCGCGAACGGCCCCGGCATCACCAGATGCTGGGTCTTCTCGGCAAAGAAGCCGAAGCGCTCGTAATAGGATGCGTCGCCGACCAGAAGCACCGCCCCGTGGCCGCGCTTTCTGGCTTCCAGCAAACCGGCACGCATCAGTGCCGCACCGATACCCTTGCCCTCATGCGCAGGATCGACGGCAAGCGGCCCGAGAAGCAGCGCCTGGATCGCCTGGCCCTCGCGACTCACCCCCGCCTCGATATTCCACAGGCGCACAGTACCGATCACATGACCATCCCGGTCACGCGCCACCAGCGCCAGGCCTTCGGCTGGTAGGCGACCACGCCGGATCTTCTCCGACGACTTCGTGCGCCGATCGGCCCCCATGGCCAGATCAAGCAGGTTTTCGCGCGCCACGACATCCGCAGGCGTTTCATTATCGATGACAAAGGCAGGTGCCTGCGCAAAAAAAGCGCGCACACTCGTCAGAACAGCGGCCATGTCGGCCTCCCGAACCAAGAAGATGACTGGAAATTGTGTATTTGCCGCGCCGGTATCCCGGCGCGGACGTCGCAGACGTCTTAGATGACGTAGGACTTCAGCGGTTCGAAGCCGTTGAACGCCACCGCCGAATAGGTGGTGGTGTAGGCGCCCGTACCTTCGATCAGAACATCGTCACCGATCGAAAGTGAGATCGGCAGCGGATACATGTTCTTCTCATACATCACGTCGGCGCTGTCGCAGGTCGGCCCGGCCAGAACGCATGGCTCCATCTCGTCGGCGTCATGCGCGGTGCGGATCGGGTAGCGGATCGCTTCGTCCATGGTTTCGGCCAGACCGCCGAACTTGCCAATGTCGAGGAAGACCCAGCGATGCTCGTCATTGTCCGACTTCTTCGAGATCAGAACGACTTCCGCCTTGATCACGCCGGCATTGCCGACCATGCCGCGGCCCGGCTCGATGATGGTCTGCGGGATGTTGTTGCCGAAGTGCTTCTTCAGCGACGCGCCGATCGCCTGGCCATAAGCTTCNGCCGACGGAATGTCGCGCA
>NZ_AHZC01000422.1 GCF_000247475.1 Rhizobium sp. PDO1-076
CGCTCGACAGCGTCGTTCTGTTCATGATTATCTTCCTCTGGACGCCGGCCCATTTCTGGGCGCTGGCGCTGTTCAAGATGAAGGACTACGGCGCAGTCGGCGTGCCGATGATGCCGAATGTCGCCGGCATCCCCTCGACCAAGCGCCAGATCGCCGCCTATGCGGTTCTGACCGCAGTCACCGGCGTCATCCCGACCGTGACCGGACTTGCCTCGATCGGCTACGGCCTGTTTGCCGGCGGTCTCGGCATCGTCTTCGTCCTCTGTTCCATCGCCGTCTGGCGCATGGCCGACGGCGACGAAAAGATGGTGCCGGCCAAGAAGCTCTTCGCCTATTCGATCTTTTATCTCTTCGCGATCTTCTCGGCGCTGCTGGTCGACCATTACATCGCGTCGTTTGCCCAGTTCTTCGGAGGTGCTGCCTGATGGAAACCGTCAAGCTGAATGAGGCCCAGAAGAAATCGCGTCGCGGCCGCAATGTTGCGCTCGGCGTGCTGCTGGCAGCGCTCGTTGTGATCTTCTACGTCGTCACGATCGTCAAGATCGGCAGCGTCGGGCATTAAGGAGCAGCGGACGTGAGCGAATTCATCCAGAAAGACAAGACCGCCAAGCGCCGCGACCTGCGGGTTGCCACCGCATGTTTCGTCTTTGTCGGCGCGATGGTCGGCGCGGCCTATGCCTCGGTGCCGCTCTATCAGCTGTTTTGCCAGGTGACCGGTTATGGCGGCACGACCAAGCGGGTCGAGCAGGCCTCCGACGTCATTCTCGATCGCAAGATCAATGTTACCTTCGACGCCAATGTCTCGAATGGCCTGAACTGGGAATTCCGCCCGGTCGACAAGCAGGTCAGCCCGCGCATCGGTGAGACTGTCGAAATCCGTTATGTCGCGACGAATCATTCGTCGCGTCCGGTCACCGGCGAGGCGATCTTCAACGTCACGCCGGGCGAAGCCGGCGCCTACTTCAACAAGGTCCAGTGCTTCTGCTTCACCGAGACCACGTTGCAGCCGGGCGAGACCATGGAAATGCCGGTCGTCTTTTTTGTCGATCCCGCGATTGTTGACGCGGAAGAGACAAAGGGCCTTGGCACGATTACCCTGTCCTACACCTTTTATCCGCGCGAGGATCAGAAGCCGGTGGCCGCTCTGTCGGCCGGGGAAGAGGTTGGACAGCCGAAACTGTGAGAGAGGGGTCCGGTTCGCCGGGTCTCGTTATGAAATTGACATTCGGGGATTGCTGAGATGGCCGAAGCGCACACCAAGAACCACGACTACCACATCATCGATCCGAGCCCCTGGCCGCTGCTGGCTTCGATCGGTGCGTTCATCATCACCTTTGGCGGCGTCGGCTACATGCGCTACCTGTCGGGTGGCTCGTTCAAGCTGTTCGGTCTCGAACTGGCGCATCCGTGGCTGTTCTTCATCGGCCTGGCGATCATCCTGTTCACCATGTTCGCCTGGTGGGCCGACACGATCAAGGAAGCCCATGCCGGTCACCACACCCGCGTGGTCTCGCTGCACCTGCGCTATGGCATGATCATGTTCATCGCGTCGGAAGTGATGTTCTTCGTTGCCTGGTTCTGGGCCTTCTTCGATGCCAGCCTCTTCCCGCACGAAGCGATCCAGGCAAGCCGCGTCGAGTTCACCGGAGGGCAGTGGCCGCCGGTCGGCATCGAGGTTGTCGATCCCTGGCACCTGCCGCTCTACAACACCATCATCCTGCTGCTGTCCGGCACCTGTGTAACCTGGGCGCACCATGCCCTGCTGCACAACGACCGCAAGGGCGTGATCACCGGCCTGACCCTGACGGTCCTGCTCGGTATCCTGTTCTCCTTCGTGCAGGTCTATGAGTACATGCACTCGCCGTTCGACTTCAAGAATTCGATCTATGGCGCGACCTTCTTCATGGCGACCGGCTTCCACGGCTTCCACGTTCTGATCGGCACGATCTTCCTGATTGTCTGCCTGTTCCGGGCGCTGGCCGGCCACTTCACGCCGCAGCAGCATTTCGGCTTCGAAGCCGCCGCCTGGTACTGGCACTTCGTTGATGTCGTCTGGCTCTTCCTCTTCTTCACCATCTACATCTGGGGTGGTTGGGGCGCGCCGGTGGCGCACGGCTGAAGGCCGGAGTTTCGACAGATCAAGGGCGGCCCCAGTGCCGCCCTTTTTGTTGCCGCTGTTTCTGGTGCCTGCGACGATCCGGCCGATAGAGTAGAGCAATGCATTGGTCTAATGCTTGGCAAAAGCCAAATGCACGCCTTATGGGAGAGCGCCATGACCAAAGATACCGCCCAGTTTCCGCCCGTCGATCCGGTCAAGGCGGCGCTGCATGCGTCCTGCCCGCGATGCGGCAATGGCCGCCTGTTCGACGGCCTGACCAAGCCGAAGGCAAAATGTTCAAGCTGCGGCCTGGACTATTCCTTCATCGATGCCGGCGATGGCCCGGCGATCTTCGTCATCCTGCTCGTCGACTTCCTCGTCGTCGGTCTGGCGATCTGGGTGGAGATCAACTACCAGCCTTCGATCTGGCTGCATCTGCTCGTCTTTGCGCCGCTCGCCGTCGCCCTCTCGCTCTGGCTGATGCGCACCCTGAAGGCCTGGATGATCGCCATGCAGTACAAGCACAATGCGTCGGAAGGGGCGATCGACCGTGGCTGACGATACGCCAGCGCCAGTCCAATCAACGAAGCCTATACCCGCGCGCCGCTGGCGCTTCTGGGTTGGCCTCGTGCTGGTGCCGCTGGCGTTGGCAATCCTGGTGTCGCTCGGCACCTGGCAGGTCAAGCGTCTCTACTGGAAGGAAGCCCTGATCGCCTCAATCGAGGAACGTCGTCAGGCGCCGCCAATGGACATGCCCGCCATCGAAGCCTTGGCTGCTGCGGGCGATGATGTCGATTACCGCGCCGCCGTGGCCGAAGGCCACTTCCTGCATGACAAGGAGCGCCATTTCCTCGCCACCTTCCAGGGCCAGTCGGGTTTCTATCTCTACACGCCGCTGCAGCTGTCCGACGGACGCTATCTCTTCGTCAATCGCGGCTTCGTGCCCTATGACCGCAAACAGGCATCCACCCGGCCGCAAAGCCTCATCGAAGGGCCAGTGAAGTTGACCGGTCTTGCCCGCGCGCGTCTGGGCGAAAAGCCGTCCTCCATGGTTCCCGACAATGACGAAGGCCGCAATATCTTCTTCTGGAAGGACCTGACCCGCATGGTCGCTACGACCGGCCTGCCGGATGATAAGGTGCTGCCGTTTTTCCTCGACGCCGATGCGACCCCCGTGCCGGGCGGCCTGCCGATGGGCGGCGTGACCCAGATCGACCTGCCCAACAGCCATCTGCAATATGCCGTGACCTGGTACGGCCTGGCCGTCGCCTTGCTCGCCGTGTCGATTGCCGGCCTGTTCGGTCGAAGGAAGCGGCCGGGCGCATCCCACTCGTGACAAGCGTCAAATTCCGCTAGAACAGACGCCAGGCCGGATTCGCACCGGCCCATGGGGACACTGACACAATGGGTTTTCTGGCTTCGACACTGGTGGCGCTCGTTGCGCTCGAACATATCTACATCCTGATCCTTGAGATGTTTCTCTGGACCACGCCCTATGGCCGCAAGGCCTTCGGCATGAAACCCGAACAGGCGGAAGCGACGAAGGTGCTGGCCGCCAATCAGGGTCTCTACAACGGCTTTCTCGCCATCGGCCTGATCTGGGGCCTGCTGCATCCCGATCTGGCTTTCGGTTATCAGATACAGCTGTTTTTCCTTGGCTGTGTGCTGGTCGCTGGCCTATATGGGGGAATAACGGCCTCGCGGAAGATCTTTGTCATCCAGGCATTGCCCGCGGCCATCGCCATTCTTGCTGTCCTGATCGCTGGCTGACCTTGATGAACATGCATATCGACCGACCACCTCTGACGATCAGGCTCTGCGGCCCGCGCGGCTTCTGCGCCGGCGTCGACCGTGCCATCCAGATCGTCGTGCTTGCCCTCAAGCGTTATGGGGCGCCGGTCTATGTGCGCCACGAGATCGTCCACAATCGCTATGTCGTCGAGGGCCTGGAAGCCAAGGGTGCGATCTTTGTCGAGGAACTCGACGAAATCCCGGCCGAGCATCGCCAGCAGCCGGTTGTGTTCTCGGCCCATGGCGTGCCGAAATCGGTGCCGGAAGATGCCCAGAGCCGCAACCTTTTCTATCTCGACGCAACCTGCCCGCTGGTCTCCAAGGTCCACAAGCAGGCCATGCGCCACGAGCGCCTGGGCCGCCATGTCATCCTGATCGGCCATGCCGGTCATCCCGAAGTGGTCGGCACCATGGGGCAATTGCCGGAAGGCACGGTCTCGCTGATTGAAACCGTCGCGGACGCCGAGGCCTACCAGCCGATCGATGCCGACAATCTCGGCTTCGTCACCCAGACCACGCTCTCGGTCGATGACACCGCCGGCGTCATCGCCAAGCTGCACGAACGTTTCCCCAATCTGACAGCGCCGTCTGCCGACAGCATCTGCTATGCGACGACCAACCGCCAGGAAGCCGTCAAGCAGGCCGCCCCCGGCTGCGACCTGTTCATCGTTGTCGGCGCGCCCAACTCGTCCAATTCCAAGCGGCTTGTCGAGGTGGCGCTGAGGGCAGGGGCCACCCGCTCCCTGCTCGTCCAGCGCGCCGCCGAAATCGACTGGGACGATGTCGGCACGATCGGCACGCTCGGCATTTCCGCCGGTGCCTCGGCCCCGGAAGTCATCGTCGACGAGATCATCGAAGCCTTCCGCACCCGCTTCGACGCCAAGGTCGAACTGGCGATCACCACGGAAGAAAACGAACACTTCCTCGTCAATCGCGAACTGCGCGAGGTCGAATTGACCCGCGACGACATGGCGTGGGTCAACGGCTGATACACGACAAGTGAAGTAGGCGTCTTGCCTTCCACCCCGGCCATCATGTAGATTTACCACTGCGCTTTAAAGAAAGGAGGGATCCCGTGCAAAATCATTATTTCCGGTTCAACCGGCAACGTGGTCCCGTCCAGGCCCTGCAAATGCGTTTGCAGGGCTGATCAGAGACCGTTTCTCAGCGACACTTTCTCCTGGTCTGCCCTTCGTGGCCCGCAGCGCCAAGCCATTCCGGCTTGCGCTCTGCATTTTTTCCGACCGCAGCGATATCCATTGAACAAGGCGAAAGTCCTGTCCGGACCGTCGCGCGGCAAGACCAGAGAACGACCATGTCCCTGATCAATATCCGCCACCTCGGCATCACCTTGTCGAGCCCGCTGTTTTCCAACCTCAACCTTGTCGTCAATGCCGGTGATCGCATCGGCCTTGCCGCCGCCAATGGCCGTGGCAAGTCGACCCTGTTCCGCTGCATCGCCGGTACGCTTGATGCGAGCGAGGGCGAGATTACCAAGGCGCGTGGCCTGACCATCGGCTATGTCGAGCAGAATGTGCCACAGGGGCTTCTCGACCTGACCTTTTACGATGCGGTGCTGGATGCGCTTTCGCCCGAACAGGCCGAAAGCGAGAGCTGGCGCGTCGATGTCGTGCTCGGTGAACTCGACGTGCCGTTGGAATTCCACCAACGGCCGCTGAAGGCGCTGAGCGGCGGCTGGCAGCGCATGGCGCTGATCGCCCGCGTCTGGGTCACGGAACCGGACGTGCTGCTGATGGACGAACCGACCAACCATCTCGACCTCGGCAAGATCGCCGCCCTCGAGGCGTGGCTGAATGCGCTGCCGCGCGACGTGCCGGTGATCCTCGCCAGCCACGACCGTGCCTTTCTCGATGCCGTCACCAACCGCACCGTCTTCTTGCGGGCCGAACAGTCGCAGGCCTTCGCATTGCCCTATTCGCGTGCACGCCTGGCGTTGGAGGAGGCGGATGCGGCCGATGCAAGGCGCTACGAGCGTGACATGAAAACCGCCGATCAGTTGCGCAAGCAGGCAGCCAAGCTCAACAATATTGGCATCAATTCCGGCAGCGACCTGCTGGTGGTCAAAACCAAGCAGTTGAGGGAGCGGGCCGAGCGGCTGGAGGACGCGGCCAAACCGGCTCATCTCGAACGATCCGCTGGTGCCATCAAGCTTTCCAATCGCGGCACCCATGCCAAGGTGCTGGTGACGCTGGACGACGCCGAGGTGCGGACCCCCGATGGCACGCCGCTGTTTCGCACCGGCAAGCAATTCATCTGCCAGGGAGATCGGATCGTCCTGCTCGGCGCCAATGGCGTCGGCAAGACCCGCCTCATCGCCATGCTGCGCAAGGCCATCGACAATTCCCAGATTGTCCAGGACGGCATCAAGGCGACGCCGTCGCTGGTGCTTGGCTATGGCGACCAGGCGCTGGCCGATCTGCGCGACGCCGACACGCCGATGCAGGCGATCATCCATCGCTTCGATATCGGCGACCAGCGGGCGCGAGCACTGCTGGCGGGCGCCGGCATGAATATCGACATGCAGGCCCGCCCGATCGGCCGCCTGTCCGGCGGCCAGAAGGCACGGCTCGGCATGCTGGTGCTCAGGCTCACGGAACCGAATTTCTACCTGCTCGACGAGCCCACCAACCATCTCGACATCGAGGGGCAGGAGGCGCTGGAGAGCGAGTTGATGCAGCATCAAGCCAGCTGCCTGCTGGTCTCGCACGACCGCAGTTTCGTCCGCGCCATCGGCAATCGCTTCTGGCAGATCGAACGAAAGCGACTGGTCGAGGTGGAGGGACCAGAAGACTTTTTCGCAGCGGCGGCGCTCGCCAGGTAGTCGTCGGATACACCAGGGGCGGCGCTGCGGGCAGGCCCCTGGTGTATCCGCAAGAACGAAACGGCACGCGGGACTAATCGTGTGGGCTAGGTGTCCTGTTCTCGCGCCGCCCCCTTTTCCTGTGCCGGATGTCGCTTGAGGACTGGCACTTGCCGGTCCCGCGCGCTATGCGTTCAGCTTCATTCCATGCAGCACGGGAAAATCGCTGTGGCAGTCTATACCGACATTTCCGAAGGCGATCTCAAGGCCTTTCTCGAGCAATATGATGCGGGCGAGTTGACCTCCTACAAGGGCATTGCCGAAGGCGTGGAAAACACCAATTTCCTGCTGCACACGACCAAAGATCCGTTGATCCTGACCCTCTATGAAAAGCGCGTCGAGAAGAACGATCTGCCCTTTTTTCTAGGCCTGATGCACCATCTGTCCGAGCGTGGCCTGTCCTGCCCGCTGCCGCTGCCGCGCAAGGATGGTGCGCTGCTCGGTGAGCTGTCCGGTCGTCCGGCGGCATTGATCTCCTTCCTGGAAGGCATGTGGCTGAGAAAGCCCGAGGCGCAGCATTGCCGCGAGGTCGGCAAGGCGCTAGCCGCGATGCATGTGGCCGGCGAGGGTTTCGAGATTGCGCGCCCCAATGCGCTGTCGCTCGACGGCTGGCAGACGCTCTGGGCCAGGTCTAAGGATCGCGCCGACGAGGTCGAGACCGGCCTGGAAGACGAGATCGGCGCGGAGCTTGCCTATCTTGCCGCCCATTGGCCGCAGGACCTGCCGTCAGGCGTCATCCATGCCGATCTCTTTCCCGACAATGTCTTCTTCCTCGGTGACACTCTCTCGGGCCTGATCGATTTCTATTTCGCCTGCAACGACTACCTCGTCTACGACCTGTCGATCTGCCTGAATGCCTGGTGCTTCGAAAAGGATGGCGCCTACAATATCACCAAGGGCAAGGCGATGATCGAGGGCTACCTGTCGGTGCGCCCGCTCTCGAATGACGAGATCCTCGCCCTGCCGATCCTGTCGCGCGGCTCGGCGCTGCGCTTTTTCCTCACCCGTCTCTACGACTGGCTGACCACGCCGGAAGGCGCGCTGGTGGTGAAGAAGGATCCGCTCGAATATCTGAAGAAACTGCGCTTCCACCGGGCGGTGGTCAGTGCCGCCGAATATGGACTGCTGTCATGAAACATGTCGAGATCTATACCGATGGCGCCTGCTCGGGAAATCCCGGCCCCGGCGGCTGGGGCGCCGTCCTGCGCTACGGCGAGGTCGAAAAGGAATTGTTCGGCGGTGAAGCCGACACGACCAACAACCGCATGGAACTGCTGGCGGCGATTTCGGCGTTGAACGCGCTGAAAACGCCTTGCGAGATCGATCTGCACACCGACAGCAAATATGTCATGGACGGCATTTCGAAATGGATCTTCGGCTGGAAGAAGAACGGCTGGAAGACTGCCGACAAGAAGCCGGTGAAGAATGGCGAACTCTGGCAACAGCTTGATGCCGCCAACCAGGCCCATAAGGTCAAGTGGCACTGGGTCAAGGGCCATGCCGGCCACCCGGAAAACGAACGCGCCGACGAGCTTGCCCGCCGCGGCATGGAGCCGTTCAAGACTTCGACCTTCGGCAAGTCGCTGCTGGTGAAGTGAGGGCGTTGCTCCCGTTGCGCAAGGAAATGCAGTACTCGGTGACCTTGCCCTTTCCCCCATTCTCCCTATGCTCCGACAAAACACGTCAAGGGAGATATCGATGATCCAGCACTGCGTATTCCTGCGCTTCAAGGCGGCTGTCCAGGAGCCCGAGAAAAAGGCGATCTATGCGGCCATTGCCCAGTTGAAGGATGTCGTGCCGGGAATGCTGGATGTTAAGGCTGGGCCGAACGCTTCGCCGGAGGGCCTGAGCAGCGGCTACAATGACGGTTTCATCGTCACCTTCGAGGACGCACTGGTGCGCGACTATTACCTGAAACATCCGGCCCATGTCGCGGTCGGCGAGCGCATCGTGCATGCGACCGATGGCGGCCTTGCCGGCATTCTCGTCTTCGATCTTGAAACCTGAAATCCTCGCATGAAAACGAAAGGCCGACTTTCCCGAGAAAGCCGGCCTTTCGCACGATGAACTGATTGTCGTTCAGAGCTGTTCGATCATCGTGGCCGCCGACGAGACGGTCGCCTGGCCGGGATTTTCCTCGACATTCAGGCTCTTGAGCACGCCATCCTCGACCAGCATGGAATAGCGCTTTGAGCGCACGCCGAGCGCGCCGGCGGACAGATCCGCGTCAAGGCCGAGCGCCTTGGTAAAGGATGCGTCCCAGTCGGCCAGGAAGTGGATCTTGCCAAGGCCGCCGGTATGTTGCGCCCAGGCGCCCATCACATGCCAGTCGTTGACGGAAATCACGGCGATGTCGTCAACGCCGCGCGCAAGAATCTGGTCGCGGTTTTCCAGGTAGCCGGGCAGGTGGTTGAGCGTGCAGGTCGGCGTGAAAGCGCCTGGCACGGCAAAGACAACGACCTTCTTGCCGGCAAACAGCTGTTCGGTGGTTGTTTCCACCGGGCCATCGGCCGCCTTTTCCTTGAACGTAGCCGTGGGCAGCTTGTCGCCAATCGCAATCGTCATGAAATTCTCCTCGCTTTATGGCGCGCACCGGCGTCAGGCGCAGTGCATCGTCGCGGTGGAAATATAGAAGCGGGTCAATCAAAGGCAAGCGTGGTTTCCATCGCACGCCCAGCCGCCAGCACAAGGATACCCCAGCGTTTTCCGGTCAGCGTATAGGTCTTCGGCAGCTTGCCGATCGGCACCGATACCTGCACCTTGCCATCCCCAAGGATTTCGGCCTCGCCATCGAGAAACACATGACCGCTCGGTCCGCTGACGAAAACCTGGGGCTCCGTCGTTCCGACCGGCAATCGCAGCGTCAGGTCTAGCTGCTTGAGGTCGGAACGCATCGCATAGTGGGTCACGGCAAAATCATCGGACGGCGCATCCGGCAGGCGCTGCCTCGCCGCCGAGATCATCGAGGCTTCCTCAGCCACGGCCGCGTCGCCGCTGCTCAACGCGACGGTCAGGTCCGCCTGGAACGGGATGCAGATATTCTTGCAGACGCCGATGAAGGCGTTGACAGTCAGAGTGTCGGTGTCTGCGCCGAGACCCGCAATCACCAGCGGCAATGTCACCGCATGATCGTAGCCGACATCACGCATGCCGCTGTTGTCGAGCACTTTCGGCACGGGAAAGCCGATGCTTTCGATCACGGCTGTACTGCCCGGTGAAAGCGTCAGCGCCGGCGGAATGCCGACATCGCCGGGTTCCTTCCAGTAGGTGATCCAGCCGGAATTGGGCTCGATCACCAGGGCACCCTCGCGCCGGCCATCCGGATCGGCGGGCAGCAGGACGAGGCGCATGCGTCCACCCTCGTTGACCGCCCAGTCGCTGCTCGCCGCTTGAGTGTCGCCGATGGTTAGCGCCATGGTTGCAAGCGCAAGCAGGAGGCCGAATGTCAGCCCATGTGTGAACTGGACAAGGGGACGGTTCATGAGGTGGCGGCTCTCGTGCATCATGGCCATCGGCTCTAGAGGAACGCCCGGCGGCTTGCCAGTCACGGTTATGAAATTGTCATCATTTTCGGTTGATCGCAAAGCCCTTCTGCCCCATCTTGAAGGGGAGGGCCTTTTAAACCACGCATCCGGTCCATTGCCCATGGGCAAGTTGAGGGAGGCAGGCATGGCTTTGTCATCAATAAAGGGAGTACGGGAACGCGGCTTTCTCGACGGCCAGTTCCTGATTGCGATGCCCGGAATGCCGGACGGCAATTTCGCCCGCTCGGTCGTCTATATCTGCGCCCATTCGTCGGCCGGAGCCATGGGCTTCATCATCAACCGCGCGCAGACCGTGACCTTTGCCGACATCCTGCTGCATCTCGAACTGATCGATCGCAATGATGCGATCATGCTGCCCGACCATGCCCGGCATTTCCCCATCCAGTGCGGCGGCCCGGTTGAACAGGGCCGTGGCTTCGTGCTGCATTCCGACGACTATCTGTCCGACAGCAGCATACCGGTCAGCGACGATATTTCCCTGACGGCCACACTCGATATCGTCCGCGCCATCTCCGACGGCCGCGGCCCGCGCCATGCCACGATGCTGCTCGGTTACGCCGGCTGGGGCGCAGGCCAGCTTGAACTCGAGATCGGCAACAATGGCTGGCTCAATTGCCCGGCCAGCGAGGAGCTGATCTTCGACCGCTCACTCGACAACAAATACGAGCGGGCGCTGTCCCTGATGGGCATCAACCCGGCCATGCTGTCGATGGATGCGGGTCACGCGTGAAGAGAGTGAGATTGGCCGTTTGATTGGTGCTTGCGCCGGTCGGACACGCAGGCCACAGTTGCGGTAGTCCAGCCACAAGGCGGATCCAGCCGGAATTGCCCCATGCCCTCGATCGATATCCTGCTTGCCTTCATGCTGACCACCGCGGTCTTCGCCTTCATCCCGGGGCCGGCCATGCTTTACGTCGCCGCGCGCACGCTGGCGGCGGATCGGCGCGCCGGGCTTATGGCGACGCTGGGCATCCATATTGGTTGTTATGTGCATGTGATCGCCGCCGCCGCCGGCCTGTCGATCCTGTTTCATCTCGTGCCGACGCTGTATCTAGCGGTCAAGCTCGCCGGTGCGGCCTATCTGATTTTTCTCGGCATCCGCATGTTCCGTGCCAGCCGTCAGGCCGCCGGCGGAACCACTCCCGCGTTCGAGAAGAAATCGTCCGCGCAGGCCTTTGCCGAGAGTATCCTGGTCGAGGTTCTCAATCCCAAGACGGCGATCTTCTTCCTCGCCTTCCTGCCGCAATTCGTCGATGCGGCGGCAGGCTTTCCCGTCTGGCTGCAGTTCCTCATACTCGGAACAGTGGTCAATCTGATGTTCTCGTTCGCCGACGTGGTCTGCGTCCTGGCCGCCGGCCTTGTGACAAAGCGGCTGGCGCGGATTTCCTCGCTGCAGCGCAATCTGCAACGGGCCGGCGGTGCCGTGCTGGTCGGGCTTGGCCTGCACGTCGCCTTCCAGCGCAGCTGATCACCGAGTGACGAGAAAGCGGGCTCTACGCCCGCTTCATCAGCGGAAAGCGTTCCTTCAGCAGCCGCAGCACCGAATCCGAGCCGAGCGGCGGCCCGAACAGGAAGCTCTGGCCGAAATCGCAGCCCATCTTGGCCAGCTCTGCCGCATCCTGGTCGGTCTCGATACCTTCCGCAACTACCTGCATCTCCAGCCCGCGCGCCATGGCGACGACGGATTTGAGCAGGATCGAGCGTTTCTCCGACTGGTCGCAGACCAGTGCCTTGTCGAGCTTGATCGTGTCGAAGGGGAAGCGGGTCAGGTAGGCCAGCGAGGAATAGCCGGTGCCGAAGTCGTCGAGTGCCAGGCTGATGCCGGTTTCCTTCAGCTTTTCCAGCATCAGGCGCGCCTGTTCCGGGTTTTCCATCACGACGGATTCGGTGAGTTCCAGCTTGATCCGCTTCGGATCGCATTGGGTCTTGGCGAGCATTGCCCGCACGTCGTTGTAGATTTCGCTCGAGATCAGCTGCGCCGAGGACAGGTTGACCGACAGGAAGACCGGCAATTCACCGGTCTGTCGCTCCCAGTCCATCAGGTCTGACGTCGAGCGTTCCAGGGCAAACATGCCGAGCGGTTCGATCAGGTCCGACATTTCCGCGATCGGGATGAATTCCGACGGCGGAATGCTGCCGCGCTTGGGGTGATCCCAACGCATCAGCGCTTCGAAACCGGCGATCTCGCCATTGGCCAGCTTGACGATCGGCTGGTAGGCCATCGTCAATTCCTTGCGCTCGATGGCACGGCGCAGGTCGGTTTCCAGCTGTAGCCGGTCTGTGCTGACACTGCGGAAAGCAGGACGGAACGGCTCGACCTTGTTGCCGCCGCCGCGCTTGGCCCGGTACATCGCAAGCTCCGCATCCGACAGCAGGCTGGCCGCACTTTCCTGCTGGTCGACCCAGGACACCAGGCCGATCGAGGCGGTCAGCACGATTTCGCGATTGGCGAAATTGAGCGGCACCATGATCGCCTTGGAAACCGCGTCGGCAAAATCGGCGACCTTGGCCGGATCGCGCTCGGAGACCAGGATTAGGCCGAACTCGTCGCCGGACAGCCGCGCCAGGGTGTCCTGCGGCTTCAAGAGGCGACGCAGGCGGCGGGTGATGGCAATCAGGATATTGTCGCCGGCCGCAATGCCGAGACTGTCATTGACCTGCTTGTAACGGTCGATGTCGATGGCCAGAACCGTCGGCCGCACCGTTTCCGTTGTGCCCGCCAGCGACAGGACACTCTGCAGCCGGTCGAGGAAAACCTCGCGGTTGGGAAGCCCTGTCAGGTTGTCGTGCATCGCATCGGTGAGCAGGCGGTCGATCGAGTTCTTCTGCTCTGTCACGTCGATGATCGTGCCGACGCAGCGGATCACTTCGCCATTCGAGCCGAGCACCGGCCGGGCGCGGATCTTCAGCCAGTGGAAATGACCATCTTCGGCGCGGATGCGGAATTCGTGGCTGAGGCGCCCCTTGCGGTGTTCGAGCAGCACGTCGAGCGTGGCGCGGAAACGGTCGCGGTCGTCGGGATGCAGCCGTGGCAGCCAGTTGCGCGCCGGTCCGTGCATCGTGCCGGGCGAAAGCCCGAGCCGCACCGAGACATCGGGGCTGGTGACGACGCGGTCGCGCGCGACATCCCAGTCCCAGACAGTGTCGCCGGATCCGGTCAACGCCAGAGACTGCCGCTCCAGATCTGAAAACAGCCCTTGCTGATAGGCGCCGCCGGCAAAGGCATGCTGCATGACCGTAAAGCCGATCAAAAGCACGATCAGAACCAGACCGCCACCCAGCGCCGGCTGGATGATGTCGTTGTCGAGCCGGCCGGTCACCGTCAGCCAGCCGCCGAACAGCCAGACCATGATCAGCGCCCAGGTCGGCACCAGCAGGATGGCCCGGTCATAGCGGTTGATACCGAGATAGATGATCAGCCCGATCCCGGCCGTCGCGGTCAGCGCGAAGGAGAGACGCGCTATGCCGGACGCGATCGACGGGTCGTAGATCGCGACACCGAACAGCAAGGCAAGTCCGAGGATCCAGGCAAACGTCGCATAGCCGAGATGCACATGCCAGCGATTGAGATTGAGATAGGTGAACAGAAAGATGACGAGCGAGGAGGCAAGCGCCACTTCCGCGCTGGCACGCCATATTCGCGTGTCGCCGGAGGTGATGCTGATCAGCTTTTCGAGAAAGCCGAAATCGACGCATATGTAAGCGAGCACTGCCCATGCCAGCGCCGCCGCTGCCGGCAGCATCGACGTTCCCTTGACCACGAACAGGATGGTCAGGAACACGGCCAGGAGGCCGGCAATGCCGAGCACGATACCGCGGTAGAGCGTGAACGCGTTGACCGTGTCCTTATAGGCGTCCGGTTCCCACAGATAAATCTGCGGCAGGTTCGGTGTTGCAAGCTCGGCGACGAAGGTGATCACGGCGCCCGGATTGAGCGTGATGCGAAAGACGTCGGCATCGGGGCTCGCCACACGGTCGAGCGCGAAGCCTTCCGACGGCGTGATCGCCAGGATGCGTTGCGAGCCGAGATCCGGCCAGAACATCCGCGAGCCGGCCAGACGGAAATGCGGCGCGACGATGACGCGCTCAAGCTGTTCCTCCGAGACATTGGCAAGCGCAAACACCGCCCAGTCGCCTTGATGCTCTGGCGTGCTGGAGCGGACCTCGATGCGCCGGCGGATGCCGTCGGTGCCGGCAGCCGTCGAAACCTGGAAGGCCTCGCCCTGGTTGGTATAGATTTCCGTCGTTGCGGTCAGGTCGAGCGCATTGTCGTCGCGGGCAATCTTCACGGGTTCGACGGCATGGGCCAGGGGGGCAAATAGCGATGCAAACAGGGATGCAAGCAACAGAGTGACGAGGACCGGCAACTGCGAACGGCCGGCCTTCGGGGTGTTATTCCAGAAACGCGTCATGAAGCTGCTTTGCCGTTCCGTGTCTTCTGGTCTCTTATTTTGGAAAACAGCATGTGATCGCGCCACTGTCCGTTGATTTTCAGATATTCGCGCAAGAGACCTTCTCGCTCAAATCCCGATTTTTCGAGTAGCCGTATGCTGCTGACATTGTCCGGAATACAGGCTGCTTCAATTCGGTGCAACTCAAGAGGCCCGAAGATGTAGGGAATAGCCAATTGAAGTGCGGCAAACATATGGCCTTTTCCCGCATGACGCTCGCCCATCCAGTATCCGATCATGCAGCTTTGTGCTGCACCCCGGCGGATCAGGCCGATCGTTAGTCCGCCGATCAGGGTTTCGTCATCGCGGGAAAACAGCAGGAACGGCACAGCCAGCCCGGAGTGGAATTCCTGTTCATTGCGGATTACCCGCTGCCGGAAGGACCGTTCGGTCAGCTCGTCCGAGCGCCAGCTCGGCTCCCAAGGCTGCAGGAAGGCGCGGCTGTCGCGGCGGATTTCATGCCACTGGTCGAAGTCGCGGTAGCGGGGCAGGCGCAGCAGATGCCGTTCGCTGGTCAGCTCCGGAGGCTCCGGCTGCCGGGACAGAAACCGAAACACCGAGCGCGTCATTTGCTGTCCCCAAAAACAAAGCGCCGGCGGTTCAATACCGCCGGCAGATCAAGTTTCGTGCTCGTTTCAGCCCGCCGCCTTCAGCGAGGCGGTGTTGCGTGAGGACAGTGCGCCGGCGATTTCGTCCAGCGACACCAACTGCTCGACCGGGCCGATCGCCGAAAGCGTCGGTGCCGTGTCGAAGAATAGGCGACCGGCAAGATCGGTCAGCCGCTGCGTCGTGATGCCGGCAAGCCGTTCCATCATTTCTGCGTTCGGAATGGTCCGGCCATAGAGCATCATCTGGCGGGCAATCTGTCCGGCACGGGCAGCAGGGCTTTCCTGGCCCATCAGCAGCTGGGCCCGGATCTGCGCCCGCGAACGCTCGATTTCCTGCTGATCGATCGATTGCGACGCCTTGCGCAATTCGTCGATGATGACAGGCACCAGTTCCGGCAGGTTGTCGCCGCCAGTCGCGGCATGGATGCCGAAGATGCCGGTGTCGGAAAAACCCCAATGGAAAGCATAGACCGAATAGCACAGGCCGCGGATCTCGCGCACTTCCTGGAATAGCCGCGAAGACATGCCGCCGCCGAGGATATTGGCCAGAATCTGCGAACAGTAGAAGTCGCGCATGTGATAGGCCTTGCCTTCGAAGCCGAGCAGCACCTGCGTATCCATCAGGTCACGCTCCTCGCGCGCCTCGCCGCCGGTATAATGCGCGACATCCATCACCGGCGCAGCCGATGGCTGGGTCGGCAGGCCGGCGAAACGCTGTTCGACCTGCTTGACGAATGCGTCGTGATCGACAGCACCGGCCGCCACGACGAACATCCGGTCCGTGGTGTAATTGCGCGAAAGATAGCCGCGGATCTCGTCGCTGGAAAACGACAGTACCGATTCCGGCGTGCCGAGAATGCTGCGGCCAAGAGTCTGGTTCTGGAAGGCGCGTTCGGAAAAGCGATCGAACACGACATCGTCAGGTGTGTCGTCGGCAGCACCGATTTCCTGCAGGATGACATGCTTTTCGCGTGCCAGTTCTTCCTCGTCGAAGACGGATTCCGTCAGGATGTCGGCGAGAATATCGACGGCCAGCGGCACATCGTCCTTCAGCACGCGGGCGTAGTAGGAGGTGGTTTCGGTGGAGGTGGCGGCGTTCAGTTCGCCGCCGACATTCTCGATTTCCTCGGCGATCTGCCGGGCGCCGCGTCGGCTCGTGCCCTTGAATGCCATGTGCTCGAGAAGATGCGCGATACCGTGTTCGGCCTCCGTCTCGTTGCGTGAACCGGACTTGATCCAGGTTCCGAGCGCCACGCTTTCGAGATGCGGCATATTCTCTGTTACGACCGTCAACCCCGAAGGCAGCCGGGTGCACTCAACATTCATGGTCCGTCTTTCTGCGTTTCTTATTTATCCGCCCGGGCATGTAAGCCGACAAAGCTTTCGACGGCTTTAAGTTCCGCGGGCAGGATATCGAAACGCTCCTCCCTGTCCATCAGATCAGCAAGCCACGATGGAAGCGCGGGGTCAATACCGGATGCTGATTTTACTGCAGCCGGGAACTTCGCCGGATGGGCGGTTGCTAGCACCACCATCGGGCTTTGCGGCTTTTCAAACTTCTTCGCCACATGCACGCCAACGGCCGTATGCGGGTCGAGAAGATAGCCGGTATCGTCCAGTACCGCCTTGATTGTCTTGGCAACTTCCTTCTGCGTCGCACGCCCGGCGCGGAAGTCCTTGCGGATGAATTTCAGCGCCTCGTCCTTGATTTCGAACGCGCCGGATTGCTTCAGGCTTTCCATCGCGGAACGGATCGAGGCGGCGTCGCGTCCGTAAGCTTCAAACAGCAGACGTTCGAAATTCGACGAGATCTGGATGTCCATCGACGGCGAAGTCGTCGCCGAAACGCCCTTCATCTCATAGCGACCGGTCTTCATCGTGCGCGCTAGGATATCGTTGTCATTGGTGGCGATGACCAGCTTGTCGATCGGCAATCCCATCTTCTTGGCGACATAGCCGGCGAAGATGTCGCCGAAGTTTCCGGTCGGCACGGTGAACGAGATCTTGCGGTCCGGCGCACCGAGCGAGATGGCGGCGGTGAAATAGTAGACCACCTGCGCCATGATGCGCGCCCAGTTGATCGAGTTGACGCCCGAGAGTTTGATCCGGTCGCGAAAGGTGATGTCGTTGAACATGGCTTTGACGAGGTTCTGGCAGTCGTCGAAATTGCCCTCGACGGCAATGGCGCGCACATTGTCGGCGGTCGACGAGGTCATCTGGCGCTGCTGCACCGGCGACACCTTGCCATGCGGGAAGAGGATGAAAATGTCGGTGCGCGACCGTCCCGCAAAGGCGTCGATCGCCGCCCCCCCCGTGTCGCCCGAGGTCGCGCCGACGATGGTGGCCCGTTCGCCGCGCTTCTCCAGCACATGGTCCATCAGGCGTGCGATCAATTGCATCGCCACGTCCTTGAAGGCGAGCGTCGTGCCGTGGAAGAGTTCCAGCACGTAAGAGTTCGGGCCGGTCTGTACCAGAGGTGCGACGGCCGGATGGCGGAACGTGGCATAGGCCTCGTCGATCATCTTGCGGAACACGTCCGGATCGATCTCGCCGTCGACAAACGGCGAAAGAACCTCGAAGGCAACGTCTTGATAGCTCTTGCCGCGCAAGCCACGGATGGCTTTCTTCGACATCTGCGGAAAGGTACGCGGCACATAGAGGCCGCCGTCGCGGGCAAGGCCAGCCAGCAATGCGTCACAGAAACCGAGGCTTTCCGCCTCTCCGCGGGTCGAGATATATTCCACGAGCATTATCCTTGATCAGTAGAAGCGGGGAGTGCTTGCCCCGGAGACTATGGCGTTTTCGATAAAGAGGTTTGCCATTTTGCGCCAGACTTGGCGGCTCAATTTCGCAAGCCCGGCAGCCACACGCAGATCGAGGCTCCCCATCCGGAATGATGGGCATTGCAGGTGAGGTGAAATTTGAATCAAAACGCTGGCTACCCAATCGATTTTTGTCCGCGCCGCTGGTATAGACCATCCGCAAGGGCGCTGAAAAGCCTCAAGTTCGACAGTTTTGCGGCTCTTTGAGCCGAGCATGCGGAAGGTAGAGTCTCGTGTCTGTATTGGTGTCGCGCGGTGTAGTGGCCGTTTCGCTTATGATGCTTCTTGCCGGGTGCAACTCCGGCAATCCAGGTGGCGATTTTGTCCTGGTGGGCAAGCCTGACCCTATGCAGGGCACCGGAGACCCGGCCACGCGTTACACCAGGGTTCCTGTCACGACCACAGCCGAAGCCGGCGCCGTCGTCCAGGGATTCTGCCCGGCCGTCGTCCTGCGTGACGGCACGGCCTATCATCGCAGCTATGCCGGCGGCAAGCAGGACGATCCGCAGCAGGTTGTCTACCAGGCGTCGCTCGCCGACAGCACGCGTGCCTGCGCCCGCACCGACACCACGCTGACCATCACCGCCGTCTTGCAGGGCCGCCTTGTTGCCGGGCCGCAGGGCAAGGCCGGCACATTCACTCTGCCGATCCGCGTCACCGTGCTCGATGGCGACAATGAAGTCAGCTCGCAAGTCGTGCAGTATCCGGTGACGATGGCCGACGTGAACCAGCCGACGCAATTCGTCTTCAGCAACGAAGTCACCGTGCCGGGCGACGTATCCGGCGCGACCCGCGTCTATGTCGGTTTCGAAGACAAGAAGAAAAAGTAACCCCTGCTGGCATAGTGTCATCCCCGCTAAGGAGCGCGTCTTCATCGGAAGGCGCGCCCGGGATTTGTCGAGCCGGTTTTCTCCGGCCAAGGCAAGACTGGTCAGGGCAGGGGGATAAGGCCGCGTGAAAATCGCCATCATCAGAAATCCGGCTGCGGGCGGCGGAAAGAATAGCAAATTCTGGAACCCGGCCCGCGATGCCTTTGTCGGGCGCTTCCCGGGTATCGACATCCACGAGAGCCGTTTCCCCGGTGACGTCAACCGTCTGGCCGCCGAACTTGCCGACGCAGGTTATGATCTCATTATCGCGGCGGGCGGCGACGGCACGATCAACGAAGTGGTCGATGGCGTGCTGAAATCGACACGACCGCAGACGGCGATTTCGCTGATGCCGCTTGGCACCGGCTGCGATTTTGTCCGCAACTTCGTCCTGCCCAAGGATCCGGCAGCCCTTGCCGAGCGCATTGCCAATGCCTCCAGCCGTCGCATCGATGCCGGCCGCATCGTAAGCAAAGCCGCCAGTGGCGAAACCGTGTCGCGCTACTTTGCCAATATCACCAGCGTCGGCATTTCAGGCGAGATCGTCGAGGCGGTCAACGCGCCGGGCAAGCGCAAGCTTCTCGGCGGCCCGGCCCGCTTTCTCTATCATTCGATCCGCGCGATCCTGAATTTCCGTCCCTATATGTTTACCGTCCGGATCGACGGGACGCTGATCTATGAAGGACCGCTGGCCATTGCTGCGATCGCCAATGGTGGCTGGTTCGGCGGCGGCATGCATTGTGTGCCGCAGGCGGATCTCTCCGATGGCCTGTTTGATGTCGCCGTCATGCGCCAGGATTCGGTTCTGGGACTGCTCGACCTGCTCGGCAGGCTATATTCGGCAAGTCATATCGGACATCCGAAACTGAGCTTTCATCGCGGCCGCAAGGTCGAGATCCAGCCGCTCGTGCCGAAGCGCTTTCCGGTGGAAGTCGATGGCGAGACCCTCGTCGAGGGCGGGTTCATTGCCGAAATACAGCCAGGCGCGCTGACCATACGAATCTGACCACCCGGATCTCACGTTACGGATTTGACGAGCCCATCGCGAAGAGCTGATTTGCCTGTGCCGAGCGGCGCCTCAGACAGCGCCGACCCAGTTCTCCATCGCGGCAATCACCGCCGGCAGGTCGACCATGCGCGCGATCACCGTTTCCGCGCCGGCATCGGTCAGCCGGTCGGCATGCGAAGGATAGGTATGCGAAGCGCCGGTAAAGCCGATCACCCGCATGCCGGCTTCGCGCGCCGCATGCACGCCATGCACCGAATCCTCGATCACCACGCAACGGCCCGGCGCAACGCCGAACTGGGCTGCGCCATGCAGGAAGATGTCCGGCTTCGGCTTGACACGGTCAGCGCCGAGATCCTTGGCGGAATAGATATGCGGGGCGAAATGCTCCTTGAGCCCGACCTTGCCGAGCATCATGTCGAGCCGCGCCGAGGACGAATTGGAGCAGATGCAGCGCGGGCCTTTCAGCCGTGCCAGCGCAAAGGCAACCCCCTCGATCGCCTTGACCTCGCGGGCAAGCCGCTGGTCGAGCAGTTCTTCCGACTTGTCGATCAGGCTGGCCGACAGCGGGATATCGATCTCCTTCTCGATCGACAGGAGGATATTCTTCCAGGTCATGCCGGAAAAGCGTTCGCCCATCTCTTCGGTGGAGATCGGATAGCCTGCTTCGGTCAGAAGCTTCGATTCGACCTTGGCGGCGATGATTTCGGAATCGACCAGCACGCCGTCGCAGTCGAAGAGGATGAGGTCGAAACCGCTCATGTGGGGAAATCCGTTTGTCGTCAGGGAGGCGGCCTGACTACACGAATAAGATCGCAAGGACAATCCGCACCGCACGCATGGCTGCTAACCACCTGCGTCTATCACTCTGCGTCTGTCAGCCAGTCTTTGTCGAAACAGAAGCAATGGCCAGCAGCTGCGCCTCCAGTTCCTGTGGATAGCGTTTCAATCCGGCCTCTTTTTCCAGCATGTCGGCGAGCCATACGCCATCGGCGGCAAGCCTTGCTATCGTCAGCGTCGGCATGTTGTCGGTGTCGCGGTGGCGCGCCAGGCGGCCGTCCAGCCAACCCGACCAGATCGCCCGCAGTGCGGGCTCGGAAATGGTGGCGACGGAAAGTGCGGCCCAGAGGCTTTGCCTGCCCTGGGTCCGGTCTGCGAA
>NZ_AHZC01000421.1 GCF_000247475.1 Rhizobium sp. PDO1-076
CAATGCCTGCCGGTTGCCTTGCTGTTTTCCGCAGCGCTCGCCGTACTTGCGTCCTCCAGCCTTGCCGTTGTCGTGTTGATCCTGTCGCTGGCGGCAAGCGGTGGCATGGAATCGAGCCTGGTGATCGTGCTTGTGCTGGGTGCCAATCTTGGCGGCGCGGTGCCCCCGGTTCTGGCCACGATGAAGGCCACGCCTGCGGCGCGGCGTGTAACGCTCGGCAATCTTATCATTCGGGCGATCGGCTGTGCCGCTGCCATGCCGCTTGCTGGCTACGGTGCGCAGCTCCTCGATCTTCCCTATTTCTCGCATCAGCAACTGGCCGTCGATGCGCATCTGATCTTCAATATTGCAGTAGCGCTGATCGCCTGGCCTCTGTCGCCTTACGTTCTCAGGCTGACGACGGGAATCCTGCCGGAGCGAAAATCGGCGGATGCCCAGCGAAGTTTCCTCGATGGTCATGACCTCGACGAGCCGGTCGCTGCCCTTGCCGGAGCCAGCCGGGAAGTTCTGCTGGTGGGTGACCTGATCGAGCGCATGTTACATCAGGCATCCGAGGCAATGCGCCGCAATGATCTGTCGCAGCTGAGCGAGATCAGCGCACTGGAAGGTCGCGTCGATCGTATCCAGCATGAAATCAAGGTCTTCGTTTCCAGGGTCGGACAGGGGCAACTGAGCGACCAGGACTATCGGCGATCAATGGATATCGTTGAATATGCAATCAATCTCGAGCATATCGGCGACATCATCGAGAAAGGCATCCGCCCCGAGATCGCCAAGAAGGTCAGCCTCGGGCTGAAGTTTTCCGAGGACGGCCATGAAGAACTTGCACGTCTCTTCACCATCACGCTGGACAACCTGCGCATGGCCCAGACGGTCTTTTCCACCAAGAATTCCGACCTTGCCCGTCGGCTGGTCGAGGTGAAGGAAGAAGTGCGGCGGCTGGAGAAGCAATCATCGGCCCGGCATCTCCAGCGCCTGCGCGATGGCCTCACCGACAGCATTCAGACGAGTTCTCTGCATCTCGACATGCTGCGCGACCTGAAGAGGATCAACGCGCATATCGTCTCTGTGGCGCTGCCGATCCTTGACGAAAGCGGCCTTCTCAACGAAAGCCGCATCCGCCAAGTGGGCTAACGGGCTGTGGTCCGCTCCACCATGCTGACCGGTACGACCTGCAAGCGGGTTTCCGGTTCGTCGCTATCGAGCGCGATCAGCACCTTCTCCGTCAGCGCCTCGAACGATTGGGCAATCGTGGTCAACTGGTAGCTTTTCCAGCCGGCCTGGGGAATGTCATCGAAGCCGACGACCGAAAGATCCTGTGGCACGCGGCGCTTCATTTCCAGCCTCGCCGCGTCGAGAAAGCCGAGCGCCAGAAGATCGGTGACGCAGAAGGCGCCATCGATATCCTTGTCCTTCAACAGATGGCAGCCGGCCTGGTATCCGCTTTCATAGCTCGTCGTTCCATTGGACCAGGCGACGACCTCTATGCCTTCTGTGTTCATGCGCTTGGTGAACGCATTGGCGCGACGGAGCTGTGCCGGCGTCTGGCTGCCGCTGGTCACGACGGCAACCTTCTTGCATTTTGCCGCCCGCAACCTGAGAGCGGCGAGGTCGGCGCCGTGAGAATCGTCGCTGAGGACGACATTGGTATCGGTGCGATCCACGCTCTGGTTGATCAGGATCAGACGCACGCCATTGGCAATGCATTCGTCGACGATCGAGGCGGGGGGTTCACCGGACAGGACGACGATCGCCTGGGCACGGAATTCGAACAAAAGCTCGATCAACGGCGCGATATCCTTGCGGGCATCGGCGGCATTAAGCAGAAGGCATTGGGACCCGCGCCGCAGCAGACCGAGGCTCAGCACATCGAGCTGCTTGGCAATGAAAGGCGAACTCAGATTGGCGCCGACCACGCCGATCAGGTTGGAACGGTCATTGTTCAATCCCTGCGCCAGCCGATTGACGCGGTAACCCAGCTCTTGTGCTGCCTTCAGCACCTTTTTGCGCACCGCCTTCGAAACACTGCCGCCGGCGGTGAAAGTCCGGGATACGGCCGAGCGTGACACGCCCGCACGCTTTGCGACTTCTTCCGCGGTAACAAACCCTCGGGCCATCAACTCCCCCTTATAATTCGTGTCCCATCACAGGCCACAAAGCTTGGATTTTTCCAATCCCCAAAATGTCGAAACAGGGTCGGGGCCGGTTAAAAATTCTGCAGCCGTTCGGTGAGCACCGTGCGCGCCGCGCTGCTTGTCACCCGGTGGTTCTCGCGTGCGCGACGGCATTTTCGTACGGTCTGAGAACCGGTTGACCGCGCGTGCACAAAAATCGTAAATCACGGCAAGAATAACATATGAAAATCATATGCTTATAATAATGACCACGTGTGCACTTTTGTGATTGACAAAATGGACGTCACGATTGATCATCCATGTCATAGCCGGGTGAGATAGGGGTCTGATCCCGTTGAATTCGGTATTCACAGACGTCCTGACCGGGCGTTTTTGACGAGGCTGACGGGTCGGGAGTCCCGTCGGGAGGATTGAAGACATTGCTGGTGTCTGATGGCGCTCAAGTCCGCTTTGCTGCGGCCTGGGCAAACGGCATTCGTGCGCCCTCAATCGAGCGGCGTCCGGCGTGGCAATGAATGGCCCGGGGAGGAATGATGGCTCTTCTAAGTGAAACTACAAATGCCGACACGCCGGCGCGTGGCGCCTCAAGCGCGCCATCTGCGTGGCAGACCTGGCGATACCGGCTGAAAATCGCGCTTCGTGAGCCGACGACATTGATCGGCGTCCTGACGGCTGTGCTGTTCACCTATCTGATCGTGGTACCGATCATCTCGATCGTTCTGGATTCGGTCAGGGTTCAGTTCGGCCACGAGCGTCGTCTGGGCAAGGACGTCGGCGATCTCACGGTCTACTATCTTGACCGGGCCTTCTTCTCGCCTGTTGCGACGGATCTGTTCTGGCGACCGCTGCTCAACACCCTCACTGTCGCGCTCGGCGCGATTTCGTTGTCCTTGGTGATCGGCACCGTCCTGGCCTGGCTGATCAGCCGAACCGACATGTTCGGCCGCCGCTGGTTCGCGACCGCGCTGATCGTGCCCTATATGCTGCCGGCCTGGACGTTTGCGCTCGCCTGGACAACGCTGTTCAAGAACCGCACCGTCGGTGGCCAGCCCGGCTGGTTCGAGGCCATCGGCCTGACGCCGCCGGATTGGGTCGCCTATGGGCGTTTCCCGATAACGATCATCCTGGCTTTGCACTACACGCCCTTTGTCATCCTGCTCTTCGGTTCTGCCTTGCGCCGTTTCGATTCCCAGCTGGAGGATTCGGCCCGCATTCTAGGTGCGCGCCGGTATCAGGTTGCCATCCAGATCATCATGCCGTTGATGCGGCCGGCGCTTCTGTCGTCCATGGTGCTGATCTTCGCGAAATGCCTGGGTGAATTCGGCGTTCCCTATGTTCTCGGCTTGCCGGTGAAGTTTGAGGTGCTTTCGACCTCGCTGTTCCGCAGCATCGCTTCGCGGCAGACGGGTGTTGCAGGCGTGGTGGCGGCCTCGATCATGCTGATCGGTATCATCACCCTGATGATCGATGCGCGATTGGTTCGCGAAGCCCGCCGATTCGTCACGATCGGGTCCAAGGGTTCGATGAACCGTCAAAACCGTCTCGGCAAGTTACGCCTGCCGGCAACCGGCTTTGCCGCTGCAGTCTTCATCGTCAGCGTCGCTATGCCACTGCTTACCCTCGTTCTTTCGACAGTCATGAAGGTGCCGGCGCGGTTCACGCTCGACAATTTCACCCTCGACTACTGGATCGGAACCGACCTGCACACGGTTGCCCTGCAGACGGGTATCCTGCTTAGTCCTGACCTCTGGGCTGCGGCCAAGAACACGATGATGATTGTCGGTCTTGCGTCGCTGGTCTCGGGTGTACTCGGCCTGCTGGTCGGCTATGTGGTCATCCGCACGCCGGTCCGCAGCCTGTCGATCTATCTCCGTCAAGTGACGTTCCTGCCATATCTCGTGCCGGGCATCGCCTTCGCAGCCGCTTATCTCTCGCTGTTTGCGGTCCCGCGCGGCCCCATGCCCGCACTCTACGGCACGGTGACGATCCTGATATTGGCGCTGATCGCCGACCAGATGCCCTATGCGTCGCGGGCCGGTATTTCCGCCATGACGCAGCTTGGCAAGGATCCGGAGGAGGCGGCCCAGATCGCTGGCGCCGGCTGGTTCCGTCGGATGATCTACATCGTGATCCCAATCCAGAAGGGCTCCCTGGTCACCGGCGTGCTGCTGCCGTTCATTTCGGGCATCAAAGGCCTCAGCCTTTTCGTGATCCTGGCGGTGCCGAGCACTGATGTCCTGACGACCTTTTCCCTACGACTGGTCGACTACCATTACACCCAGGCTGCCAATGCCGTGGTGCTGATCATCGCCGCCATTGCCTATTTCGGCACGCTGTTGGCCCAGAAGCTGACACGCACAAATCTTGCAGAAGGACTTGGAAGCTGATGCCTACGATCAACCTACGTGGTGCTCAAAAGAACTATGGCGTGAATGCTGCCAACGCGGTCGCCGATCTCGATCTGGAAATTCGCGATGGCGAGTTCATGTGCCTGCTTGGCCCCTCAGGCTGCGGTAAGACCACAACGTTGCGCATGATCGCCGGTCTGGAGAACCTGTCCGGCGGCGAGATCCAGGTGGGCGAGCGAGTCGTTGATTCGGTGCAGCAGGGCATCTTCGTGCCGCCCGAAAAGCGGGAGATGGGTCTGGTGTTCCAGAGTTACGCGCTCTGGCCTCACCTGACCATCGAGCGCAACACCGATTTTGGTCTGCGGTTGCGTAATCTGCCCAAGGCGGAGCGCGAGGCACGGGTCGAGCGTGTCATGCAGGCACTCGATATCTCCAAGTATCGCGACCGCTATCCCTCGCAGCTGTCAGGCGGCCAGCAGCAGCGGGTGGCGCTTGCCCGCATGCTGGCGGTCAATCCGGGTGTGCTTCTGCTCGACGAACCATTGTCTAATCTGGATGCGCGGCTGCGTCTGGAAATGCGTGCCGAGCTCAAGCGTCTGCACAACGAGTTCAAGACGACGATCGTCTTCGTCACGCACGACCAGTGGGAGGCCATGACACTGGCGACGACAATTGCGGTGATGAACGAAGGCACGTTGCAGCAGATGGGTACGCCAAACGATATCTATGATCGCCCGGCCAACCGCTTCGTCGCGGAATTCGTCGGTAGCCCGCCGATCAACATCCTGACCTTTGGCAAGCCGGGCATTTCCGACATTGCCGACAAGGCCGAAACCTATTTCTCGAAGAACTACCCGAAACTGCGCGGTATCGGCTCGATCGGCCTGCGCCCGGAAGCCATGGGTTACGTTGCTAAGCAAAAGTCCGTGCCCGAAGACAGTTTCAGCGCCGAGATGACGGTTACCGGGGTGTTGCCGACCGGTGGAAGCTGGATCCTCGAACTGAGGAGCAAGAACCATACGCTATTCCTTACAACGCATGCATTGCCACGTATCGACAGTGGTGAGCGGGTCTTCGTCCATGCGCCGCCGGAAGCCATGCATGTCTTTGACGGGCAGGGTCGGCGGGTCAGCGAGGCGGACACGGTCCTGAGGAAGAATACCTACAACTAAAATCGACGAGTTCTGGACGCTTACTGAAGGAGGAGCAGTATGACGCGTGAAATGAAGGGTTGCATGGGCCGACTTTTGATGACGGCCGCGGTTCTGACGACGCTTGGAGGCGCGGTGAAGGCGCAGGAGCCATTCAATCTCGATGCACTGGTCGAGGCCGCCAAGAAGGAAAAGCCGATCACTGTCTATGACAGCACCGGCAAGATCGTCGAAATGGCGCAGAACTTCGCCAAGAAATACGGACTTTCCGCCGAGGGGTCGAAGGTCAAGGCGACCGCACAGCTCGAGATGATCATCCGTGAGGCGCGCGCCAACAACATCCAGGGTGACGTATCGATCATCAGCGATGCACCGGCTGCGATGGCCCAGCTCATCCCGCAGGGTTTCGCTGAAAGCTGGCTACCGCCGGATCTCGCCGACAAGATCCCGGCTGAATATCAGGCACCGCTGACGGTGGTGAACAGCGCCAATGTCTGGGCCTACAATACCGAGCTTTTCGAAAAGTGCCCGGTCAGCAACATCTGGGAACTGACCGAGCCGAAGTGGAAGGGCAAGGTCGCCATGCAGGACCCGCTCGGTAAGGCCTCCTATGTCGACTGGTTCAACCAGATGGCCAAGCACGGCGATGACAAGGTCGCCGCCGCCTACAAGGACCTCTACGGCAAGGATCTTGAGACCGGCGAGCAAAGTGCCACCGCGGCCTGGATCAAGGCGTTGGCGGCCAATGCGCCGCTCCTGACCGATGCCGATGCGGCGGCGGCGGAAGCCGTGGGTGCGCCAGGCCAGTCGGAGCCCTTCATGGGTCTGATCAGCTCGGCTAAGTTTCGCGACAACGCTGACAAGGGCATGAAGCTTGGCCTCTGCAAGGAGCTGAAGCCCTGGCTTGGCTGGCTCTATCCCGGCGTCGGGCTGATCACCAAGGGTACAGACAGTCCGAACGCGGCCAGGCTCTTCATCCACTACGTCATGACGGAAGAAGGCATCGCGCCGCAGGCGGCGGACGGGAAGATGTCTACCAACAGCGACGTCAAACTGCCGGCCAATGAGCCTTCCGGCATTGGCTCGGCCCTTGATCAGGTCCTGCCCTACAGCATGGCGACCGCCCTTGAAGACTGGGACGCGCGCGAAGACTGGCAGGATTTCTGGCGGATGAACTATCAAAAATGAAAAAGCAATCGGGAGCAAACACCATGACCAAAACCAAGCGGACGAAAACGGGCCGGCCTATTACAGCTGCTTGCGCTCTTGCTCTTGCCGTCTCAGCGGGCTTCGCGGGCTGTGTCCATGCCGAGGAGGCCTTCAATCTGGATGCCTTGATCGAGGCTGCAAGGAAGGAGCCGCCGATCACGGTTTATGCCGTCACCGGCAAGATCGTCGATACAGCTCAGGCTTTCGCGGACAAGTACGGCGTAAAGGCCAGCGGCAAGAAGGTGAACGAGGCCGCTCAGATCGAGCTGATGATCCGCGAATATCAGGCTGACAACATCGTCGGTGATGTCAGCGTCGCGACCGACGTCGCCTCCGCCATGGGCGAACTCATCCCCCAAGGCATTGTTACCAGTTGGACGCCACCGGATCTCACAGGGGATATAGGCGAAAAACTTCGCGATCCGCTCGTTGTGGTCTCCGACCCGCATGTCTGGACCTACAACACCGAGAAATACGACAAGTGCCCGGTTACCAACATCTGGCAGCTG
This sequence comes from Rhizobium sp. PDO1-076, assembly GCF_000247475.1. Lineage (GTDB taxonomy): Bacteria > Pseudomonadota > Alphaproteobacteria > Rhizobiales > Rhizobiaceae > Allorhizobium. The sequence continues at coordinate 7,353 of NZ_AHZC01000421.1, forward strand.
GCGGAGCCGCAGTGGAAGGGCAAGCTTGCCATGCTCGACCTGTTCGACAAGCCGCTCTATGCCGACTGGTTCAATCAGATCGAGACCCACCACGATGCTGAGGTGGCAAAGGCATATGAGGTGCTCTACGGCAAGCCGCTCGATATCAGCACTCAGACGGCGACCGCTGCGTGGGTCAAGGCATTTGCGGAAAATGCGCCTTTGCTGTCGGATTCCTCGACAGTTGCCGAAGCCGCCGGCGCGCCGGGGCAAGCCGATCCATTCTTCGTCATCACCTCGACGGCGAAATACCGCGATAACGAATCCAAGGGCCTGAAGCTCGGCCTCTGCTCGGGTGTACAGCCCTTCACCGGCTTTCTGTATCCGGGTTTTGGGCTCATCGCGGCGAAGACCAAGAGCCCGAATGCGGCGAAACTCTTCGTTCGCTACCTGATGACGGAGGAGGGCATCGGACCGCAGACAGCGGATGGCAAGATTTCGGGCAATTCCAAGATCGGGCTTCCTGCAGATGAACCGTCGGGCGTCGCCAAACATCTCGATGAACTGATGGCATTCGATGCCACGACCGCTGCCGAGGACCTCGATAAGCGTGAGAGCTGGCAGGATTTCTGGCGGGTCAACTACAAGAAGTGAAGTCAGGGGCAGGTGGAGGCCTGCCCCATTTTTTCCTTGGGAGGGGAAGTCATGAATAACGGAAAACATCTACTCACAGCATTGATGGCTGCCGGCTTGCTGGCCAGCGCATCGGCCGGTGCCTTGCGCGCCGAAGAGGCTTTCGATCTCGACGCCCTGGTTGCGGCGGCAAAGGCGGAAAAACCGATCAACATCTATGACAGCACCGGAAAGATCGTCGAGATGGCCGAAAACTTCAGTGCGAAATACGGGCTGAAGGCAACGGGCATGAAGGTCTCGGCCAACAGCCAGCTCGAAATGATCATTCGCGAAAGCCAGTCGAGCAATGTGCAGGGCGATGTTGTCCTGATCACCGACGCACCGGCTGCCTTGGCCCAGCTTTTGCCGGAGGGCTTCGTCGAAAACTATCTGCCCGCCGACATGGCTGCGAAAATTCCAGCCGAGCTCCAGGATCCACTGGCGATTTCGACCAACGCCAATGTCTGGGCCTACAATACTGAGGCCTACGACAAATGCCCCGTCAGCAATATCTGGGAGCTGACCGAGCCCAAATGGAAAGGCAAGGTTGCGCTTGTCGACCCATTGACCAAGGGCAGCTACACGGACTGGTTTAACCAGCTGGAAACACATGGCAACGACCAGGTCGCGGCCGCTTACAAAGCGCATTTCGGCAAGGATATCGAGACGACGGAGAAAAGTGCCGCTGCTGCCTGGATCAAGGCACTGGCGCAAAATGCGCCGCTTGCCACGGATGGCGACGATCCGATTTCCGAAGCCGTGGGCGTGGCAGGGCAGAAGGAGCCCTTCTTCGGCCTGCTGAGCTCGGCCAAGTTCCGCGACAATGAGGACAAGGGATACAAGCTCGGTATCTGTGCCGATCTCAAGCCTTGGGTCGGCTGGACCTATATCAAGCTCGGCTTGATCGCGTCGAAGACGCAGAGCCCCAACGCGGCAAAGCTGTTCGTCCATTACATCCTGACTGAAGAGGGGATCGCGCCGCAGATGAAGGACGGCAAGGTTCCGACCAATACGGATATCAAGATGCCGGAGAACGAGCCGTCGGGGCTTGCCAAGATTTCCGACCGACTTTTTGGCTACAGCTCGGCGACTGGCCTTGACGACTTCGATCGGCGTGAAGAGTGGCAAGACTTCTGGCGCGTCAACTATTCCAAATAAAACGCACCGGCGCGGTTTCGGTCGCGCCGGTCGCTTCATCGCTGTGAGGTAAGGAATTCCATGTCGACCGAAAAGTCCCCCGCCAGTTCGCAAGCCGTTTTTGAGCCTGCGCATGCCCGATCCCGGCGATTGATGGATCTGGCACAATCTGCGGCTCTCGCCGTTCGCGAACCACTGCTGGATGCCTTTCGCTCGGCCATGGTGGTGGATTACAAAGTGGACCTACATGATATCGTAACGGTTCATGACAAGCATGCTGAGGCTACGATCCGTGCTTTCATTCTCGAGCATGAACCCAGGTCGGCAATCATGGGTGAGGAGGGGGGGCAGATTGGCGCCGGCGATATCCAATGGTATGTCGATCCAATCGACGGAACGGCTAATTTCGCCAGGGGACTGGCATTCTGGTGCGTCTCGATTGCCGCCGTGATCAACGAAGAGGTCGTTGCAGGCGCCATTTATGATCCGGTCGCAGACCTGATGTTTTCTGCGGATCTGGATGCGGCCTATCTCAACGGCAAGGTTATACGCTCTCACGCAGTCGCAGATGAAGCCCAGGCCACCCTGATTACCGGCTATCCGGTCTCTCGCGACTTTCGTCTCGATGGGAGAGAGGTGGCACTTGCCAATATGGGGACACTGGTCGAGACCTTCTCGACGTTGCGACGCCCGGGCAGTGCCGCGCTCAGCATTGCCCATGTGGCGGCGGGCTGGGCCGATGCTGCAGCGGGTTTCGGTGTCAATGCCTGGGACGTGGCGGCGGCAATACTGATCCTCAAGAAGGCCGGAGGCCGCTACGAGCCATTGACCCTTGGCAAGGTCGCTCCTGGCTCCCTGGACTATCTCTGCCCCGGATATATTGCGACTGGCGAGGGAGCAAATTATCCGCGGCTCGACCATGTCGCGCGCTCGATCTCCGAGACCCGCATCGCAAAGGCAGCCGAAAGAAGGGTTCGCGATCTATGACTGGATCTGGTTCAGAACGGTTAGCTCCGGCCGAAAAAAATATGCAGGAATTGCAAACGAATAGTCCGCAGGCGCCGGAAGATTGCCAACTGCCCAAGCTCAGTCTCATCTATAAGCGTCACCCCACCTATGGGGTGGATCTCTATATTTCCGGGAAGGAGGGGGCGGCCGACCTCGAGTTGCTTCACAGTAACGGCATCACGACTGTCATCAATTGCGCCGTCAATCTCGACTTTAACTATGTGCGTCAGCCACAGGTCGTGTCCGATCATCAGGGCAGTGTCTATGGCCCGGGCGAGATCCGCTACTATAAGATTGGCCTGATCGACGGCGCGGGCAATCCCGAAACGCAGATGGTGGCCGCGCACTATATCCTGCGGGCTGCACTTGAGCAGGTCCTGCCGGACAAGCCGTCCTATCCGAGGCGCGAGCGGGGCAATGTTCTCATCAACTGTCGTGGCGGCCGCTCACGCTCCGTTGCGGTGGTGGCACTTTTCTTACACCTGACATTGCCGGACGAGTTCGCAACGCTTGACGCCGCTATTGCCCACGTCCGAAAGCACCGCGAGTTGCCGGAAAACGAGTGGTTCAAAGCGCCAAAACCGGTTCTTGCAGATGCTGCGCGCCGCGCTGCCGACTGGATCTGTATGGTTGACTCCGTTGCTCGCCCAAGCTGATTGGCTCGGTAAACGATGGTGTCATTTTCATGTTAATCCGCCGATCACAATAACAGGGCAATCCCTGAAAATGGGAAAAGCCAGTGCGCTGATTGCCCACTGGCTTTTTTCGTAAATTTTGGAAGTTATCGGGCGCTGGAAAGGTAGGTGACCTCTTCGTCGTCGCGCTGACGACCACCCAAGGCCGCTGCGGCCGAGGCGATGAATGCGCCGACCAGAAGCGACAGTGCTCCGTTGCTTGGCTGGTCCAGTGACGCCGAGGCAGATGCACGCCAATCGCAGAAATATGCGTTAAAAATGACGCACGTTGATGCAGACGCGTTGTGATGCGCTATAATGAATGTTAACGATTGTTGACGCGTAATGATGCGTTTTAGTCAACTCCATGCAAGAGATCGAACATGCCAGTCATCACCGTAGCAAACCCAAAGGGCGGGGCAGGGAAGTCGACAGCAACGCTGGTGCTTGCCACCTCCCTGGCGCAGCAGGGCGCAAGCGTCGTCATCCTTGATTGCGACCCAAACAGAGCGATCGAGGGCTGGAGGGCGGGGGACTCCAAGAACCCGGTCATTGTGGATGGCGGGATCAACGAAAGCTCGATCACGAGCAAGCTCGACGAATACCGCAAGAAGTTTCAGTTCGTCTTTGTCGATCTGGAAGGAACCGCCAGCCGGCTGATGTCACGCGCCCTTGCCCGGGCGCAGCTCGTGGTCATTCCCATCCAGGCCAGCCCGCCAGACGCGGAACTCGCCGCGCGCGCAATCCATCTCATTCAGGAGGAAGAGCAGGCGTTCGAAAAGACGATTCCATATCGAATCCTTTTTACGCGGACGTCGCCCGCGATTGCGACGAAGCTGGAACGTCAAATCACCTCCCAGCTGTCTGCCAGCGACGTGCCAATGTTTCACAATCATCTGAACGAGCGCTCTGCGTATAAGGCTATGTTCTTCTATCAGCGTGATCTGAATGAGCTTGACCCCGGCGACGTCAATGGTTTGCCGGCAGCTCGGGATAACGCGTTCCGGCTAGCCGAGGAATTGGTCAATCTTGTCATCGACGCGAGGGCAGCGGCATGAGTGGAAAGAACCTGGGCTTTGGCGGCAAGCTCGCCAACATCACCCCTGACAGTGAGGATCCGGCCAAGATTTCAGATGCGAAGATTGATGAGGTCGGTGAGCGGCATGGATTTGTAGCCAGAGAGCCAGTCCAGAAGCTGACACGCCGCAAGCCATCGGAGCCATCCGCAAACCTCAACATTCGGCCGCCGGTCACCACTTTCAACCGGTTCCTGGTCTTCTGCGAGCAAAACCGTATGTCCTATCCCGAAGCTCTCAAGGAGCTGATGGATCGCGCGGGTGTGTAGTGTCGTCAACTCAATCCTAAAGTAATGACAGTGCGTCAATATTGACGCACATTAACGCGGATGCGATAAAGAGCTACATTGTACTGCACGTATGGTGAACGATATTTGTCCCGTGGTGCGATCCAGTTGTCGAGGAATTTGAGGGGTCTACTATGCCCATGATTTTCCATTTCGCCGTGATCCGGTCAGGAAGCGAAAAGGTGTTTGCACGCAATTGATTGCAACGAATTTGGTGGATGAACGCGAAACGGAAAAATGGGGCAAAGTCTACTGATATTCGACAGTCAGTACTTTTACATTAGCGACATCGACCTAAACACGCTCTCCGGCAGATCTAGTTGTGATGTGCCGCCGGCATCACCGACCGTTTTGCTCGAATGAGTTAGCGTAGAGCGTCTCGATCTGCTCGACCTCGGTATCGTCTAGAGCGGCAAACTCCTTTGTGCGCGCCCTCTGTGAGAGGCGACCGCTATTCTGGTTGAGAAACTTGTGCAGCAATTCGGCTTGGGCCATGGGCATGTCGATGATCTCCTGAAGCCCGGCGGCGAAGAGATCAAAAGCTTGCAGGAAGCGAACTTCTTGCGGCAGGTCGTGATTCACAGTCTGCTCGACGCATTCGTAGAGAAAGGCCGCATGTGCCGTGGCATCGAAGTATCGGTAGAATGGCGCGGTGTCGTTCAGGACCTCAACGTTGCCAGCAGCCGTCGGACGCCATTCGATGCACGGCAGGAGGGGCGCCGACCACGATTCCAGGACGGCTCTGTAACGTTCGATGTTCCGCAGAATGACTGCGCTGACGGGGAAAACGAGACCTGGTGGGCTGTAGGATGCGGCGGCAAGCGCGTGGTGGATTAACCAGCGGTGTAGGCGGCCATTCCCATCCACATACGGGTGGATGTAAACAAACCCAAATGCCAGGCAGGCTGCGGCTACCACCGGGTCCATCGTTCCGCGCGTCGCGCGCTCGGAAAACGCAATCAGTCCGCCGACCAGGCTATCAAGATCCTCGTGTCGGGCGCTGACGTGATCGGGAATAGGCATGTTGGTGTCGCGGTCATGGACGCCTACGAACCCACCCTCATCACGAAGACCGAGGCGCACGAAGCGGGCATCCCCGATGACGATCCGTTGAAGACGGTCGAGCTCTTCGAGACTGAGCGGTCGGACACCCGCCTGCGATATGGCCTGGCCCCAACGCGTCGCTCTTTGCCCGGACGGTCGTTCCCCTTCTATGGCAAACGAGGATTTTGAGTCGTTGAGCAGGATAAATGCAGCAGCGCGCGCGACCACGTCCGGACGAACGCGTCCCATCGCCTCGCGCGCCCGCGCCCCAAGTGCCTGTTGCGAGAACGCGGCGAGATCTGCTGTTTTCCGCACTAGCGGGCAAAATGCAGGTGTGCCGGGAAGGTTATTCAATACCTTGTGTCGAGGTGACGGATCACCTTCGGTGAGACCATATTGCTGGTCCCGGTCGATGACCGGCACCATTCTCACTTTGCCAGGATCGGGAAGGTTGAGCTGTCGGCCTGTCAGCCATTCGTACAGGAACCAGAGGCGGCGGGCAAAGGCACCGGTCGGGGTCAGGCGTATGATGGCCTCGATCTCTCCAGGGCCAACGGTTTTGAAGAGAGCGGACAAGACCTGAAGGTCAATGCCTTCGTATCTGAAAGCGAAAACCAGATGTGAGCCAAGTGCCGGTTCCGGGCGATAGCGCGGCGTTTGCATCAGCCACGCCTCTGTTGAGGCCGGGTGGTGCCGCTCCGCAATCGCGGCCATTCGGGATGGTGCGGGCAAGATCAGGTCGAAGGCCGCGATGATAGCAGCATAACCCGCCGGTTCGCCGCGCTCAGGCAAGGGGCGCCCGTGAAAGTCATTCACACTCTGCGTAGGCCATTCACCCATCTGTTGTCCCGCGAAACTGGATCACTTGGCCTAGACCCCTTCGTGAGAATCCATCACCGTCAGCGAAAACCTATCACCTATTATAAATTTTGTGAATTATATTCACTGAGCCAGGCGAAGTGCTCCATGAGAGGGCTTCGTGACGATCTTTTCCGTCTTGTGTCTTTTCGCTGCCATTTCAATGTCCCTCTCCGGCTCATGAGCTGTCAGGCTCTCAGAGTGTTGGCTGTCGCGGGAGTTTAGCCCATTTCTCCATATCTCTGTGATCCGGTCAGGCACCGAAAGGTGGTTACAGAGGTGATGCGTCAACGTTGACGCGCGTGAAATACCGAGACAGTCCTGGGATCACCAGTCTACGCACGCAGCAAGTTTGGGCCGCAAACAATTCGCTCACACGCAGTTCAGCCACCCTGATCACCAGCAATCTTCCGTTTGATGAATGGACGGAACCCACGGGCTCCGAGCGTCTGACTGGTGCGCTGCTCGATCGCATCACCCACCATGTCAACATTCTCGAGATGAACGGCGACAGCTATCGTCTCGCCCAAAGCCGCGCCCGAAAGGCTGGCTGAAACACTTCAGAAAATCGACGCGCACGCATGAGCCCCCGCTCGGGCTACGCCCTCCCGAACGTCTCATGCGTGCGCCACAAGTGGCCTGATTTTGCTCCGCCGCCTGGCCGGTTTCTACTCCGCCGTTGACATCGGTGGTGAGGCCAAGTCGATCGAGGTCAAGACCAGGCAATTCCGATCAAGCCCAGCGCAGGACATCACCCGTTGGCCAGTGAACATGACAACGAAGGGCGAGGCCGACTTCTTCATCGAACTGGATCTCAGAACTCTCGCGCCAACGTTCTATGTGCTGACCAACACCCAGGCGCGCTCCACGTTTCGAGACTACATCGGCGGTGGGAATTACTATCCACCCGAAGTCAGGCGCATAATCACGCCGAACGACTTCTCGGCGCTCACAGCATACCGAGACGACGCATCTCCGCCTGCCAGTGTCCTCTGAGCTTCCGGATCGTCGCCATATGATCTCCAACTGATGTTGAATTTCACTCGTAGGACGCCCTTGGAGGGATGCCAAGGGTGATCCCGGCACATTCCAGGCCATTCGGAAAACGAAGTTCATCCTAACATAACCAATAATGACGACAATGCGTTCGACAGTGCTGGAGTAACTGAACGATGAAAAACATAGCCGTTTCGGGTGAGCACCTCGTTGCCCCTCAGGGGGACGAAGACATTTCACTCGATACCAGCGTTCTTCTCGAAGCGGCCTCCCGCTTGCGTGTAGCAGATCCGAACATCGCAGGGCGTGCGTTGTGGCTCGAGGCTATGGTGAATCACGTTCCGGATTTCATGTATGCAAAAGATCGCGATGGTCGATTTCTCTATGCAAATCGAGCCATTATCGAAGGCAACGATCTATCAAGCGTAGATGATATTATTGGACTGACAGACTTTGATCTTCATGGAGAAGCCGCCACCGATGCGCGCATATCCGAGATAGAACAGCGCGTCATGGAAACAGGCGAGCCAGATCTGGGATACGAGGAGCGCGCCATGCGCGGGGGCGGCGACCGTTGGCTGATGATGTCACGGGTGCCTCTTAGAGATAGCAGCGGCGCAATCATCGGCATTGTCGGGTCTTCGCGCGACATCTCGGCTCACAAGGCCTCAGAACGCCTGATGCGAGCGCAAAACCGCGTACTTGAAATGATTGTTGGCTCGGTCGCTGTTCCAGAGTTTATGGACACGTTGGCTGAACTGATTGAAGAACTTGCCGAAGGCATCAGATGCGTAGCGGTCCTCTTTCCCCCGGACAATGACATTCAGACCTTCACGGCCCAAAGCGCGCCCAATCTACGACTGCCGCTTTTCGAAGCTCTATCTTCGTCGTCTTCAAGGCCAAACCGTGAGGCGATGGCTAGACTTGCTTTTGAGAATAATGGCTTTTTATGCTTTGAAATTCCTTCGGCAAACGGAACCAATCATGGCTTGATTGGCATATCGTCGACGAACAACAATCTCAGCCGAAGTCTCAGCGAGTTTTTGGCGGGAGCCAGCCGTATGGCCGGAATCGCAATAGACCGGAGGCAGGCAGAAGAACAAATACGCTTTCTCGTCATTCACGATGCGCTAACAGGCCTGGAGAACCGCATCTCCCTCGAAGCAAGGCTTCCAGGAGTTCTCAAGTCTGCTGAACTTTTGTCACAAAAGGTGACCGTTGGCTTTCTCGATCTGGATAATTTTAAACAGATCAATGACACTTTCGGTCACGCCGTTGGCGATGAACTCCTGAAGGAAGTAGCAGGAAGGCTTTCCCGCCTCACCACAGGGCATGACATTGTTGCTCGAATCGGCGGCGATGAGTTTGTTCTTGTCTTGCACGAACACAATCAAAGCTTTGATGATCGACTTCAGCGCATCAGAGCGACAGTTGCGCAACCTTTGACAATACAGGGTATGGATTTCAAGGTCAGTTGTAGCATTGGCGCTGCCTACTACCCCTCGCACGGTCTAATTGCGTCCGACCTTTTCAAGGCCGCCGATCTTGCGATGTATAAAGCCAAGGAGAATGGTCGAAACGCAGTTGAAACATTTTCGGAGGAACTCCTCGATAGCGCACGGCGGAAATTTCTTCGCGCCGAAGAACTGCGCAAGGCGATTCAAAACGATGAGTTTGTTCTTCATTTTCAGCCACAAATAGAACTGACAACTGGTCTTGTGTCAGGCGTTGAAGCGCTCGTCAGATGGAAACATCCATTGGAAGGCATATTGCCTCCATCCGAGTTCATCTGTCTCGCGGAAGAAACGGGCGTCATCGTCGAGCTGGGAGAAGCAGTCCTCAGGAAAGCCTGTCACCAAGCTAAAAAATGGAACATGAATGGCCGACGGCGCGTCCCGGTGAGCGTCAACATGTCGCCAAAGCAGTTTCAAAATGCTGGTGTGATTGATCATGTGAAAGCTGCGCTCAGCGAAAGCTGTCTGGACCCGTCACTCCTCGAAATCGAGATTACCGAAAGCTCAATCATGCGTGATATCGGTTCGGCCGCGGGCATAATGAAAGATCTGACCGATATGGGAGTCAATTTCGCAATTGACGATTTCGGAACAGGTTACTCGTGCTTGAATATGCTGAAAAAGCTCCCGTTCTCACGTCTTAAAATCGATAGATCGTTTATTACGAACACGCCAGACGACGAACAAGACTGTGCAATTGTCACGGCCACCTTGAACCTGGCGCGAGGCCTCAAGCTTCAAGTAGTGGCGGAGGGCGTAGAGACCATCGAGCAGGCGCGGTTCCTACATCAAGCGGGATGCGAACACGGGCAGGGCTATTTCTACAGCCGTCCCGTCTGCGATCTGACAATTGATGCGCTTTTGGACAACCAGTATTAGTTCAGCTCTAGCCTGATCGTTGCAACCGGAAGTATATGGAATGCACCCGATTTCGCAATCGCGTTGTGCGCTACCGGTTGCAGCACCGATGCGATCGACCTGAGCCTCAACCTCTCGCAGTCACTTCTCAGTTTCCAATTTTGTGTCGGCGGACTTGCAATGAGGCTTCATACCGCGCAGACGCACCTCAGCTTGCCGCCAGCTCACCTATAGCGCCGGCCCAAAATGGTCTCAACTGGGTTGTTTGGAAGTTCGGATTGAGATGCCACACGGTTTCGCCGGCAAGATGGTCCCGCCGATCGTTGAAGAAGGCGATCCATTCCTGGGCATGCCGACTGGTCTCATCCGGCGGCCAGTAGCCTGGCAAGCTGTATCCCCGCCTCCCGGCTTTCACCGTCTGGACGCCCAGAGCTTGCATCGAGGGAAGACCACTGCGCTGCAGCCAATTGCGCCATTGCTCGACCTGGTCCGCCTTCGTTTCGGCGACGAAGACGAGCGGGACGGCTCGCCGCGTCTCGACGCGCGGCGGGGCGTCCTCGCGCGCGTTAGGTTTATTTATTATTTCTTTCTCTAAGTTTGGTGGACATATTTGTCCCCCTTCGCTGGACAGATCTGACCGCCTTCCCGGACGATTTTGACCGCCTTTGTCTGGATAAAGGGTGACAATTTTGTCCGTCTTTTCGCGGGCCTGCGATGCGCGTAAAGTCGATGACGCTGAGGGACGATATTCCGTGTTGTGCCCGACGCCATTTCCGCGCTCGACCTCGAACCATCCGCTTACCTCAAGTTCCCGGACGGCGCGCTGAATGGTCTTGACGCTCTTGCCGGTCGCGTCGGCAATCGTTTGATAGGACGGCCACGCCTTCTCGGTGTGGCCGTTCAAATGCGTTGTGACGATGTAGATTGCCACGGATCGCGCATTGTCGGTTAGATCCTTGTCGCAGCTCAACTGTTGAAGCCATTGAAGCTTTACATCCCGAAATGGTCTCGTGCCGCTCATGCGTACCTCCCGTCACCTGCAAGGTGATGGGCGTTCGCCTGCTGGCACGCGGGCCGAGCCTTGCCAACCGCTCCTTGGCCAGTTACGGAGAAGGGATCGCGGATCTCATGGAATAGGTTTGACGTTTCTGAGCTAAGTCCTTGAAATGCAATCAGACGTTTGACGCTGCTTTCGAGGTAAACTACCAAATTCTCGACAACAAAGCTGGATTGAAAAGCCGCCGCTCGAAAGGGTTGCCGGCTTTTTACCTGTCGAAAATGAGGTACGTACATCTTTTTTTGATTTACGTACCTCATCTCCTGCGTTAGGACAGGCGCCGGAGGAATTCATGAAGCCAACCGTTCATGACATCGCGGTCCATGCCGGGGTCAGTCTTGCGACCGTCGACCGGGTCTTGAACCGGCGGCCGGGCGTGAGCGCGCGCACCCGCGACAAGGTCGACCAGGCGGTATCGTCGCTCGGTTTCGTGCGCGACGTGGCGGCGGCCAATCTGGCCAAGGGGCGGACCTATCCGCTGACCTTCATCATTCCCTGCAACGACAATTCCTTCATGCGCGGCCTCAGGCTTGCTCTGGATGAGGCGACGGGCCATGCGGCCGTGGAGCGGATTGCGATCCGGCTCATCGATGTGCCCGCCTTCGACGCGACGGCACTGGCCGATGCGCTCGATGCCGCGCTTGTCGGCGCTCCAGCCGGCATTGCCTTTGTCGCCGTCGACGCGCCGGAGGTGGCGGCGGCGGCCAACCGTGTTGCAGCGGCCGGTGTGCCTCTGGTGACGCTGGTCTCGGACCTGTCGGGATCCAGCCGCGACCACTATGCCGGGATCGACAATGCTGCCGCGGGCCGCACGGCCGCCAGCCTGCTCGGGCGGTTTCTCGGTGGCCGCGATGGCGCAGTTGCCGTGCTGGCAGGCTCAATGCTGGTCCGCGACCATCGCGAGCGCTGTGAGGCGTTCGAAACGCTGATGGCGGCAGATTTTCCCCGTTTCGATATCCTGCCGGTGCTCGAGGGTCGCGACGACCCGGCGACGGTGGAAACGCTGGTCAGCCGGCTATTGGTCGAGCGGGACGATATCATCGGTCTCTACAGTCTGGGTGCGGGCAATCGCGGCCTGGTGCGGGCGCTGGAAAAGATGGCGCCCTTAAACAGGCCGGCGGTGATCGCGCATGAACTGACGGAAACGACGCGCAGCGCGCTCGATGCCGGCCTGGTCGATGCGGTGCTCAATCAGGATGCCGGCCACGAGGTGCGCAGTGCCATCCGGGTGCTGAAAGCCAAGGCCGACGGCTTGCCGGTGGTTGCTGCGCAGGAGCGTATTCGGCTCGACATATTCTTGAAGGACAATCTGCCCTGATGGGCACAAGCACATTGCGTTTCGAGCGACTTGGCGTTGGGCGCCCGGCTCGGAGCGATTGAAAGGGAGAAAATCATGTATCTCGGTTTGGACCTCGGCACGTCGGGCATCAAGGCGATGCTGATCGATGACAGCCAAAGGGTGATCGGTGTCGGTCAGGCGGCGCTGACCGTTCAGCGGCCACATTCCGGCTGGTCCGAGCAGGCGCCGGGCGACTGGATCCGCGCCACGGAAGAGGCGGTCGGCGCGCTCAAGGTCTCGCATGCGAAGGAACTGGCGGCCGTCAGGGGCATCGGCCTGTCCGGCCATATGCATGGCGCGACGCTGATCGACGCCAAGGACCGGGTGCTGCGCCCGTGCATCCTGTGGAACGACACGCGCAGCCATGAAGAAGCGGCAGCACTCGACGCCGATCCGCGTTTTCGTGCGTTGACCGGCAATATCGTGTTTCCCGGCTTTACTGCGCCAAAGCTCGCCTGGGTGGCCAAGCACGAGCCGGACACCTTTGCCAAGGTCGCCAAGGTGCTGCTGCCCAAGGATTTCCTCCGGCTGTGGCTGACGGGTGAATATCTCTCCGACATGTCGGATTCGGCCGGAACCGCCTGGCTCGACACCGGCAAGCGTGCGTGGTCGCCGGAGCTTCTCGCGGCAACAGGCCTGACCATCGAGCAGATGCCGGGCCTTGTCGAGGGCACGGAGCGCGCCGGTACACTGCGCGGCGAACTGGCGGCGAAATGGGGCATCGGTTCCGATGTCGTGGTGGCCGGCGGGGCAGGGGACAATGCGGCCTCTGCCTGCGGCATGGGCACGGTCGCCGAAGGGCATGCCTTCGTGTCGCTCGGCACGTCCGGCGTTCTCTTTGCCGCCAATGGTTCCTACCTGCCGAAGCCGGAAAGCGCCGTGCATGCCTTTTGCCATGCGCTGCCCAACACCTGGCACCAGATGGGCGTCATCCTTTCGGCGACCGATGCACTGAACTGGCATTCCGGCGTCACCGGCAAATCGGCAGGCGAGTTGACCGCTGAACTGGGCGACGACCTCAAGGCGCCGACCGGCGTGACGTTCCTGCCCTATCTGTCGGGCGAGCGCACGCCGCACAACGATGCAAAGATCCGCGGCGCCTTTATCGGGCTTGGCCATGATTCCAGCCGCGCGGTGCTGACCCAGGCGGTTGTCGAGGGCGTGACCTTTGCCATCCGCGACAGCCTCGAGGCACTGAAATCCGCAGGCACCAAGATCGATCGCGTCACCGCCATCGGCGGCGGCTCGCGTTCGCGCTACTGGCTGGCATCGATCGCAACGGCGCTCGGCATGCCGGTCGACGTGCCGGCTGACGGTGATTTCGGTGCGGCCTTCGGCGCGGCTCGGCTCGGCCTGATTGCCGCGACCGGCGCCGACCCGCTGTCGGTCTGCACGGCGCCTGAGACGGCCGAGACGATCACGCCGGTCTCGGCGTTGTCGGGCGCCTACGAGGAGGCCTACCGCCGCTATCGCTCGGTCTATCCGGCGATCAAGGGGCTTTGAAAATTT
>NZ_AHZC01000420.1 GCF_000247475.1 Rhizobium sp. PDO1-076
GTGAGGGGCAAGGCGGTCCACTCGACAATGGCAAAAATACCGCTTAGGCACGCCCCTTGCTTCCAAGGCTCTCAGGAAATGCATTGCTCATGACTGAAATTGATCCCCTCGTCCTCTTCATGCCGTCCGGTAAACGCGGTCGTTTCGCCGTCGGCACGCCGGTACTTGATGCTGCGCGCCAGCTCGGCGTCTATGTCGAGAGTGTCTGCGGTGGCCGCGCTACCTGCGGTCGTTGTCAGATCGAGGTCCAGGAAGGCCATTTCGCCAAGCATGGCATCACCTCGTCCAACGATCACATTTCCCCGGTCGGTCCGAAGGAAAAGCGCTACAGCGAAGTGCGCACGCTGCCGGAAGGCCGCCGCCTCTCCTGTTCCGCCACGGTCCAGGGCGATCTTGTGGTCGATGTGCCGCAGGATGCCGTGGTCAATGCTCAGGTCGTGCGCAAGGCCGCCAGCGATCGGGTGATCGAGCGCAACCCGGCCGTCCATCTCTGCTATGTCGAGGTCGATGAGCCCGACATGCACAAGCCGCTCGGCGATCTCGACCGCATGAAGGTCATGCTGGAAAAGGATTGGGGCTATACCGACCTGCAGGTCGAGCCCTATCTCTATCCGCAGATCCAGAAGATCCTGCGCAAGGGCAACTGGACCGTGACGGCCGCCATCCACCGCGACAGCCCGACCTCGCGCCCGACCATCGTCGCCCTCTGGCCCGGCCTGCACAACGAAGCTTATGGCATTGCCTGCGATATCGGCTCGACGACGATCGCCATGCATCTCGTCTCGCTGCTGTCCGGCCGCATCGTCGCCTCGTCCGGCGCCTCCAATCCGCAGATCCGCTTCGGCGAAGATCTGATGAGCCGCGTCTCCTACGTGATGATGAACCCGGACGGCCGTGAAGCGATGACCAGGGCCGTGCGCCAGGCGGTCTCCGACCTCGTCGACCAGGTCTGCGCCGAAGGAGGCGTCGCCCGCAGCGACATTCTTGATTCCGTTTTCGTCGCCAACCCGATCATGCATCACCTGTTTCTCGGCATTGACCCGACCGAACTCGGCCAGGCGCCGTTCGCGCTCGCCGTCTCCGGTGCCGTCTCCTGCCCGGCGAAGGACATCGAACTCGGCCTCAATCCCGGCGCTCGCACCTATCTCCTGCCCTGCATCGCCGGCCATGTCGGCGCCGATGCGGCCGGGGCAACGCTTGCCGAAGGCCCGCATCGCCAGGACAAGATGATGCTGATGGTCGATGTCGGCACCAATGCCGAGATCGTCCTTGGTAACCGCGAGCGCACCGTTGCCGCCTCCTCGCCCACCGGCCCCGCCTTCGAGGGCGCCGAAATCTCCTGCGGCCAGCGTGCAGCACCCGGCGCGATCGAACGCGTGCGCATCGATGCGACAACGCTGGAACCACGCTTCAAGGTGATCGGCGTCGAGCAGTGGTCGGATGAAGAGGGCTTCACTGAGGCCGCGGACAAGACCGGCATCACCGGCATCTGTGGTTCGGCCATCATCGAGGTCGTCGCCGAAATGTATCTCTCCGGCGTCATTTCCACCGACGGTGTCGTCGATGGCGGCATGGCGGCGAAAAGCCCACGCGTCCTCGCCAATGGCCGAACCTTCTCCTACCTGCTGCATGACGGTGCCCAGCGCATCACGGTCACCCAGAATGACGTCCGCGCCATCCAGCTCGCCAAGGCAGCCCTCTATGCCGGCATCAAGCTCTTGATGGAAAAGCTCGGCGTTGAAGCGGTCGACACCATCCGTTTTGCCGGCGCCTTCGGTTCCTTCATCGATCCGAAATACGCCATGGTGCTGGGCCTCATCCCCGATTGCGACCTCGCCGAGGTCAAGGCGGTCGGCAATGCGGCGGGCACCGGCGCGCTGATGGCGCTCCTGAACCGCGGCCATCGCCGCGAGATCGAGGAGACGGTGCGTGTGATCGAGAAGATCGAGACGGCGCTTGAACCCAATTTCCAGCAATTGTTCATCGACGCCATGGCCCTGCCCAACAAGGTCGATCCCTTCCCGAAACTCTCGGCCGTGGTGACTTTGCCGGAACGCAAGGTCCTGTCGGACGGCGATGGCGAGGGCGGTGGGCGCCGGCGCCGCCGAAGCCGCGAATAAGCGCGCCGCTGTCCCTCAGTCGAGAATTTTCACCGACCTGCCCACCATCGCACGGAGCTTCTCCGCAGAGGCGCCGCGAATGGGCCCGAAATACATGGTCTTCAGGTCGCCATAACCGACAAAGGCCAGGATCTGCCGTTTCAGCACCTTGACCCAGCCATTGCCGTAGAACCACCGAAGCACGAACCACGGCGTGTCCGAGCTGATTACCACCCGCGCTTTGCGCCCCTTGAACAGCGGTTTGGGGAGCGCCCGGCCGTCGATATAGGCAAATGCAAATCCCGGCATCAGCAGCCGGTCGAACAGGCCTTTCAGCCGTCCCGGCGCCGATCCCCACCACAAGGGTTGCACCAGCACCAGCCTGTTGCTCCAGATGAGCGTCTCGGCCAAAGCCTCGAGATCGGGCTCCCAATCGACGCGCTGGTGATATCCTTCCGCCAGATTGGCGTCGAAACTGAGATCGCAGAGATGCACCAGCCTCACCTCCGCGCCCTGTGTTCGTGCCGCCTCTGCAATGCGCTCGGCCATCTGACGGCACAGCGTCGCCTTGCCCGGGTTGCCGTTCAGAACCAGCAAGCGCGCCGGCATTTCGGATGAAGACAGGAAGGGCATGAAAAAACCTCCAGAAATATGACCGCGGTCAATTTCTATCATTGTAAATTGACCGCGGTCAAGAATTATCGCAAAGAATAACTGTGGGCCGATAGACCGGCAGGAGACGCACGCCATGAAACTGAGCCAGGAACGCAGCCGCCAGACCCGCGAGCAGATCCTCGCCGCCGCCCGCGCCCTGTTTGCCGTCCAGGGCTTCGAGCAGACCAGTATCGATCAGGTGGCGGCCGGCGCAAAGGTCGCCAAGGCCAGCGTCTTTGCCCATTTTGGCGATAAGACCAATCTGCTCGCCGCCCTCGGGCTGGTCGAGATCGAGCAGATCTTCGAGCGCAGCCGCCGCCTGGTGTCGGCACAGATGACAGAACCGCTCGACCAGACGATCCACCGACTGCTGGCGCCGTGGCTGGACTATTTCGGCACCGACCCGGCCTTTGCCCGCCTGTATCTCGCCCAGTCGGGTCTGGGGACTGGTCCCTTCACCGAGCGTTTCCTTGCCATCTGTCACGAATTGGAAGGCCTGACTGCCAGCCTCATCCGCACTGCCCTGCCGGCTTGCGACGAGGCCCGCGCCACCATGCTCAGCCGCGGCATCCAGGCGCTGCTACATGAGGTCATGGTCTATCGCCTGTCCGGCTGGATGGCCGATGCCGCCGCAGCCAGGGCCATGCTCGGCGATTTTCTGACGGTCTGGATCGCCGGCGCCAATGCCGGTTTCAGTGCCATTGCTGGTGGTGGGGATACGTCATCGACCTGAAAGCGCGAGGAAACGCGGATCGCGAATGAAACGCCGCGCGGCCTGCGCCAGCACCTCGGCCTCGAAACCGGAGAAGCCGATCACCAGCCCGCGCCGATCCGTCGCACCAGCATAAAGCGGCGACAGCGCCCTCACCCCGAACCCGGCATCTGCAGCAATCTCCACCAGTGCCCCATCATCGATACCGGCCGGTAGATGCGCGACCAGATGCAACCCTTGTTCGGGTGGCATGACATGCAGACCGCCGTCTTCCAGGCCAGCTTCTTCGAGCGCCGTCATCAACGCATCGCGCGCCGCGCGCACCCGCCGCCTCGCCCGTTTGACATGGGCGGAAAAATGCCCGTCGCGCAGGAATTCTGCCAGCGCATCCTCGGCCAGCGTCGAGGGAAAACGGTCGGTCAACTGCCGCACCTCCAGCACCCGTTCGCGCACCGTCCACGGCACCACGAGATAGCCGATGCGAAAACCGGGCAGAAGCGTCTTGGAAAATGTCCCGACATAGATCACCCGCCCCTCACCGTCGATGCCCTGCAGCGCACTGAGCGGCGGGCCGGAAAAGCGGAACTCGCTGTCGTAGTCGTCCTCGATGATATAGCCGCCGGCGCGCTGCGCCCAGTCGATCAACTGCAGCCGCCGTGCCATCGATAGCGTCACGCCGAGCGGATACTGGTGCGATGGCGTCACATAGACGGCTCGCGCCTGAGGCGCCAGCCGCGCCCCGGCCGCAACGTCCAGCCCTTCGCCATCGACAGGAACCGGCACGACCTGCATGCCGCTCGCGGCAAACACCTTGCGGGCCATCACGTAGCAAGGATCCTCGATCCAAACCGGATCGCCGGCCTTCAGCAGCGCGCGGATGGCAAGATCGAGCGCCTGCTGCGTGCCGGAGGTCATGATCACCTGCTCGGGATCGCAATTCACGCCCCGGGCCGCCTTCAGATACGCCGCGATCTCGACCCGCAATGCATGGCTGCCGGCCGGATCGTTGTAGTGGAAATGCCGTGGCGACGGATTGGTCAGGTGCCGGTTCATCAGCATGCGGAAGATCCGCAGCGTCGTTGCGTCCGCGGTCGAGCAGCCGAGCGTGCCGGGAAGCGGCGCCACAGCGTCCGGCGCATTACGAAGCTGCGGGCTGGCCTCCTTCTGAAGGCTTGGCACTGCTGCCGCGACATAGGTGCCCGCCCCGACCCTTGCCTCGGCGAAGCCATCGGCCGCCAGCATTTCATAGGCCGCGACCGCAGCACCGCGGGCAATGCCGAACCGTGCCGCGATATCGCGCGTCGTCGGCAGCTTGTCGCCGGGCGAAAGCCGGCCGGCCTCGATCTGTCCGCGCAACTCGCGGTAAAGCGCCAGCCGCCGCGGCCCGGTCGCAGGCAGCACCGGCCTTGCGGCAGACCAGTCGGAATTGGTTCGAGCTTTCTTCGTCATATTGGATCTTTTGTGGACCAATCGCCAGCTCTATCCCTGCATCAACGCCGATGGGAAGACAAGCCCGACAACGGTCGGCCAATGGAGACACACATGGACAAGATGGCAGGACAGACGACATTCCCGGTCACCCCGCGCAACCGCGCCAAGCGGTTGCACGAACGCGCCGCCTATGATCAGGAAGCCATCTACGCCATCCTCGACAGCAGCTTTCTCTGTCATGTCTCCTATGTCATCGACGGCCAGCCCTATTGCACGCCGACCATCCACTGGCGCGAGGGCGACTGGCTCTACTGGCACGGCTCATCGGCCAGTCGCATGTTGAAGAGCCAGAGAGAGGGCGTGCGCGTCTGCCTTACCGTCTCCCATCTCGACGGCCTGGTTCTCGCCCGCTCCGGCTTCAACCATTCGGCCAACTACCGCTCGGCCATGTGCTTCGGCACGGCAGCCATCATCGACGACCCGCAGGACAAGGCCCGCGCGCTGGCTGCTGTCATCGATCGGTTCTATCCGGGCCGCAGCGCCGCACTCCGCGAAAACCATGGCCAGGAGGTCAAGGCCACCATGGTGATCGGCATGCGGATCGAGGAGGCGTCGGCGAAAAGCCGCGCCAAGGGGGTGGGCGACGACGAGGAAGACATGACGATCCCGCTCTGGGCAGGCGTCATTCCGGTCCGCACGGTGATCGGCGCGGCAGAAATCAGTCCGCATGTGCCGCCGGGCGTCAGTGCTCCGGATTATCTGCAGATCTACAGCGAAGGCCGGACGCTGGACGACGCGCTTCGCCAGGCGCAGTCAGCCTATGAGGAAACCCTATAGGGCATCGGTAGCTGCGACCGGTTCGTCCGCATCGGCCCCGAGCAACCGCACCCTCTGCGCGTCCGAAAACGCATGCGACCTGCGCGTCGACTGGTCGAAATGCACGACGACCGTTTCGGCGGAAGCGCAGCAGACGCCATTCTGGAACACCGCCTGCTGCATCGTCACCGACGAGCGACCGACCTTGACGATGCGCGTGCCGATATCGACCGTGCCCGGCCATAGGATCTCGGCCAGATAGTTGATCTCCAGCTTCGCCACCACGAAGGAAAAGCCGTCCTCCAGCAGCGGCTCGTTTGCCGCAAAGATCATCTCGACGCGGCCGGTTTCCAGGAAGGTGGCAAACACCGCATTGTTGACATGCCCCTGGCGATCCGTGTCGCCATAGCGCAGCTTGTCGTAGCTGCGGCACGGGAAATCGTCGAGGCGAGGCAGTTGGTTCATGATGTCTCCGACAGGCAGATTCGGATCAGGCCGCGATGCCGATCATCTCGGCAAATGCATAACGCACGCTGTCGGCCACCGCCCGGATCGTGTCGCTGCTTTCCTTGCCGGTCAGCAATCGCACATCGAAGGCGCCGAGATCCGGCAATCCATGCTTGGAACCCAAGGCCGTCATGTCGGCGGTCAGATAGCTGCGTGGCAGCGGCGCCACGGCCAGGTCGGCAATCACCGCCGCGCGCTGCGCCATCGTATGCGCAGACAGATAGGCAATGCGGTAGGGCCGTCTGTCCTTGTCGAGCCGCGCCAGCGCGTCCGCCCGCCAGCAGCAGCCGTCTTCCCAGATCGACACCGGCAGTGGATCGCGCATATGCGCCGTGCCGCATTTCGCCCCGGCCCATACCAGTTGTTCCTGATGGATAACCTCGCCCTCGTGCACCACGGCACCCGGCGCGCAATTGATCAGCGTCAGGTCCAGCCGCTGCTCCTGCAATCGCCGGCGCAACGCCCCGGACGTATCGACGGTCAGGTCGACCATGATAGCCGGGTAATGTTCGGCAAAACGCCTGAGGATCGTCGGCATGAAGCGTTCGCCGATATCGTCGGGTGCGCCGAGCCTGACCACGCCCTTCATCTCCGGCATGCGGAAGCGCCCGACCGCCTCGTTCGACAGCGCCAGGATACGCCGGGCATAAGGAAGCAGCACCTCCCCGCCCTCCGTCAGTGTCACCGATCGCGCATCGCGCAGGAACAGCGTCACGCTCAACTGCTCCTCCAGTTTCTTGATCTGCATCGACACCGCCGATGGCGTGCGAAACACGCGGTCGGCGGCAGTGGTGAAGCTTCCGGTTTCCGCAATCGCCACGAACGTCCGCAGCACATCATTGTCGAGCAGAGGCAAGGGTTGGCGCAGCATGAGTGTCATGGCGATAGCCTTCAAGAAAATTGAACTTGAAGACGATATCATTGCGTTTGATTGAATGTCAATCGAGGCGCATTTTCATCCCATGCACCGAACAAAGGAGGAAGACATGCTTCTAGGCGCTTTTCTGGCCTATTGCCACGACCGCTATCGTGATCGCCGTAACACCCGTCTTCGGGCAAGGACACAAGCCGCAGCACTGCGCGAGATCGCCCGTCTGCCGGACTATCTGCAACGTGACCTGACTTTGGGCGGTGTCGATCAATCATCAGCAAATCGAATTGATGCCATAAGAAACATTCGTTTGATTGATGAGTGACGAGAGCAGATAAACGAACAGCCAAACGGGTTCCCCGCTGGGCCTGACCGAAAAGGATAAATGCCATGACACTGGTTCATTTCGATACCCCGATTGCCCGCTCCTTGCGTGGTGCTCCGGCGGCGAACCGCCCGGCACACCTAATCGTCAAGGCTATCGCGGCGATCAATGACTGGAGCACGCGCCGCCGCGAGCAGCGCACGCTGGAATCGCTTCCCCTCGACCTGCGCAAGGACCTCGGCTGGCCTGCCGGCGACATGCATCGCTGACGGCCTTCGTTTCGCAACGGCTTGCGACGTGATCATCCGGTCATGTCGCAAACCGGCAAAACATCCAATCCCTGATTGTGTCTCCGCGCCCTCCACAAAGTAATTTCTTTTCAAAGACCTGCTAAACTGACGATTGTTATCGCCTGTACATTTTCGTCGCAGGATGGAAACAGGGAAGAAATGTCGCTTTTTAGCGGTCCTGAATAGTTTCTCGCCGCTGAATTCCATGTCAATGTCGCAGTGAGAACATCCCAGAATGCATTTCCGGTCGAGCATGCCGGAAAACAAGGGAACTGGACATCACCATGAGCAAGCAGCAAACCAAGAAGCGATCACTCACCTTCTTCCTCGTTCCGCATTTCACGTTGTTGCCGTTCGCAGGCGCGATCGAAACGCTGCGCATTGCCAACCGCATGCTGGGTTACGCGGCTTATGAATGGCGCCTCGCTTCGGTCGATGGCCAGAAAGTTCATTCCTCTTCCGGCATCGGCATCGAGGTGAATTCGTCGCTGGCCGACGAGCGTCGCTTTCTCGGCGGCGAGAACCGCCCGAACATGGCGATCGTCTGTTCCGGCATCTATGTCGAGGAGTTCAACAACAAGTCGGTCAATGCCTGGCTGCGTGAGGCCTATAACCGCAACGTTGCGATCGGTTCGCTCTGTACGGGCGCCCATGTGCTGGCACAGGCCGGTCTGCTGAATGGCAAACGCTGCGCCATCCACTGGGAAAACCTGCCCGGATTCTCCGAAACCTTCCCCCAGGCGGAAGTCTATGCCGACCTCTACGAAGTCGACGGCAATCTCTATACCTGCGCCGGCGGCACGGCTTCGCTCGACATGATGTTGAACCTGATCGGCCAGGATTTCGGCGAGGGCCTCGTCAACCGCGTTTGCGAGCAGCACCTGACCGACCGCGTACGCTCCGCCCATGACCGCCAGCGGCTGCCGCTCAGGGCGCGTCTCGGCGTGCAGAACTCCAAGGTGCTGCAGATCATCGAACTGATGGAAAGCAATCTGTCGGAGCCGTTGTCCTTGCTCGAGATTGCCGACGATGCCGGCCTGTCGCGCCGCCAGATCGAGCGCCTGTTTCGCCAGGAAATGGGCCGCTCTCCCGCCCGCTACTATCTCGAGATCCGCCTTGACCGCGCCCGCCATCTGCTCGTCCAGTCGTCGATGCCGGTTGTCGAAGTGGCGGTTGCCTGCGGCTTCGTCTCCGCCTCGCATTTTTCCAAGTGTTATCGCGAACTCTACAACCGCTCGCCCCAGCAGGAGCGCGCCGAACGCAAGCTGACCATGTCGAGCAACCGGACGGGGATCGTGGTCTGAGGAAAAGGCAATGGTCTCCCGGGCGCCGCCTGTCGGCGCTCGGACCGGTCGGGCTCAGGGATAGAGGTAATATCGGTCCCAGTCTTCATGCGCGATGCGCGCGCCGGGCTTCATTTCGAACGACACGATCGAAAGATGGTCCGCACTCGTCGTGCAGCTATAGGCCAGGCGATACCACTCGCCATCGCGGCGAAACACGGCGCCTTTTGCATCGATATGCACGTCGGTATGTTTCGGGCGTGAGAAAGTATAGGAAATCACCTTGTCCGCCTTCAGCCGATCCATGCCTTCCAGATCACATCGCTGTTCAAGCTGATCGGACGGATCGAGCTTTTCGATTTGGCTCGCGGTGCTTTTGTCGATCGCCTGTGCGACCATCGGCACCATGAGGGCGCAGATTGTGGCTGCGATGGCGGTGCTGGATGTCTTTGGCATGCGGACGTCACTAGCACTTGAAAAAGTCAGAATAAAGCCAAGGATCGCGCTGTGGCGGACCCCTTGCTGCCGCCGTGACGCCTGCGCGCATCGGCCTCGCGCTACGCCAAACCCCTGGCTGGTAGGCGTTCAGTGACCGTCAGGCGCAACATCGTCTGGTGCAATCCCGCTGACCACTTTTTTCCGGTGGAAAATGAACAGGCCGGCAAGCACGATCACGGCCGATCCGGCCAGAACCTGACTGTCCGGCAGATCGCCGAAGAACAGATAGCCGAGGATGATCGCCCATAGCAGCAGGCTGTATTGCAGCGGTGCCAGCAGCGAAGCCGGCGCCAGCTTCAGCGATCGGGTGATCATCATATGGGCGCTGGCCGCGACGATCCCGAGCGCCAGCATGGCCACGAGGTCGAGGCCGGACATCGGGCTCCAACTGCCGATGCTGAGCGCCGCGCCGGTCACAAGGGCTGCGACCGTCTGCCAGGTCACCAGCGTCACGTCGCTGGTCTGGCGCAGCCGCCGGCTGAGGATCAGCGTCAGCGCAAACGACAGGCTGCCTATGAGACCGAAAATTGCCGGCCAGGACAGCATCGCCGACGACGGCCGCAGCGCGATGATCACCCCGATGAAGCCGACGACGACCGCAAGCCAGCGACGCCAGCCGATGGTCTCGCCGAGGAAGAAATGCGACAGCGCGGCGACATAGATCGGGCCGGCCATGTAGAAGGTCATCACGTCGGCCAGCGGCAGGTAGGCGACTGCGGCGTAAAACAGCGCCACATCCGCCGTCGTCAGCACCACGCGCAGAACCTGCAGCGACGGCCGCTCCAGCCTGAAGAGCCCGTCGCTTCCCTGTTTCGCGATCATCGGCGTCAGCATCACGAACGATCCGAGCGAACGCATCACCAGGACCTGCCCGACGGAAAAGCTCGCAACCAGCCATTTGCCCATCGCATCGTTCAGCGAGAACAGGAAGTCGCCGAGAAGCATGAGCAAGACGCCGGCCAGCACCGCATTGCCGGCCGTGCTCGTCGCGCGCAGGTTCATGATGTATTCCTCCAAGTCAGGCCGTTATGCTCGGCCATTGTCCGTCTCTGACGCGTTTACAACGCGCAGGCTTAACACATTCCGCTGCGCCATGGCCGGATCGATCTAGCCATACAGGCTGATGAAGAACCGGATCGAGACGAAGATCAGGAACAGTCCGAACCCGACTTCCAGCTGCCGCTTGCTCATCTGGTGCGCCAGTTTTGCGCCATAGGGCGTGACCAGCATTGCGGTCGGGAAGATCAGCGCAAAGGCCACCCAATTGACATAGCCGGTGGAAAACACAGGAAGATCCGCCCTGCCCCAACCGGCCCAGATATAACCGACCAGCGCCGGGATCGAGATCAGCACGCCAACCCCCGACGATGTCGCCACCGCCTGGTGGATCGGCCGGCCGAACAGCGTCATGAATGTATTGTTGAGCACGCCGCCGCCAATGCCCATCAGACCCGAGATCAACCCGATCACGCCACCGGTCAGGAAGCGCCCCGGTTCGCCGGGCAGTTCGGTGCCGAGATGGAAGCGGTTGCTGAGAAACAGCATGCGCGCCGCCAGCACAAGCCCGATCACTGCAAAGATAAGCCGCAACATCTCGCTCGATGCATAGGCGGCAACCACGGTTGCCAGCAGCGCGCCAAGCGGCACGGCGATGATCCAGCCTTTGAGCAGATCGATATCCACCGCCCCGCGCATCTGGTGGGCTTTGAACGACCGGATCGAGGTCGGCACGATCAGCGCCGTCGAGGTGCCCACCGCCAGATGCATGATCACCTCCGGCGCGATGCCGGCCCAGCCGAACACCTGATAGAACACCGGCACCAGCACCGCCCCGCCGCCAATGCCGAACACGCCGGCCAAAAGACCGGCCACACCACCCGCCACGATCAGCAATGCGGCAAACATCAATAGTTCCGACAGTGGCGGCATGGTCCCTCGGCGCGTTCGGCGGGTCTCGATCAACCGGCGTTTTTGCTCGGATCCTCCGTCTAGGCGCCCGGCCACCTGCCCGCAAGTCCGCAGCCGGCCGATCCGGTACGCAGCAGCGACAATGCCAGTTGACCTCAACCCTTCGGGCAGTTGCGCTTGTCGAGATAGAGCGAGCAATCGACCGTTGCTGCGCTGTCCATGCCGCTCGTGCCGCTGTCTTCGGCGAGCGGCAGGATGCCGTCGTCGGCGCCCTGCCCGGTTTCGCCCGAGATCTCTGCGCCCGAGATCTCTGCAACTGGCATCTCCGCATCCGCCACGACCGGCGGCAATTGCCCGGCATTCAGCGAGGTCGGATTGTCGAAACCGATTCCATCGACAACCGGCTGGCTGGTATTGCCTTCGGCAATAGCCATGGCGCCATGCGATGTGACGATCTGCGGCTGTACACCATCAACCTGCTGAAGGCTGGATCCCTCGCTGTCGGCGGCCGAAATGCCGAGCTCGGCATCGATGTTGACGCCCCCCTCCGGAATGACCAGCGCTTCCGCCCCCATCTGATCAGGCGCCACGCTCGCCATCGCCATGGACCCGTCCTGGCCGGATGCCTCGATTGCCGCCATCGCTTGCGGCTCGCCCGATTGAGCGCCGGTGCCAGCAAGGTTGGGCGTGTTCAGATAGTCGATCGCCGCACTGCCGCCATTGGTGCTTGCCATCGGCGCCGCATAGGCGATCGGCGGTTCGGTGGCCCCGCTGCGCCGGGCAAGGCGGCGTTCGCCCACCGGCCCCTCCAGCACCAGTTCGCCGCGCACGTCGTCGGGCACGCCTGAAATCTCGGACGGAGGCAGCCGGTCGCTCGCGGAACAGGCGCCAAGCACCATGGCTCCACCGAGTGCAAGCGCCACGCGGGTTTGGGAGAAGGAAGACGCCATACCAGGTTCCACTCTCGAAGCGGCCGATATCAGACGGTAGACATCGGACCATTGCGAGACAGAATAGAAGCCAGCCATTAAGGCCGAGTTAGGACCGCCCGACCGCTGGCGCCCATCTTTTGCCGTCATGGTTAACGCGCCGAGCAAGACAACGAAAAAGGCCGGCGGATCGCTCCACCGGCCTCTCGTTCATGCCCATCGGGCGTCAGGCTGCACGGCGTGCGCGGCCCTGGTCGCGGTTGATCTTCAGCCGCGACAGCAGCTGGCGCAGGTTGTGGCTCTCTTCCGCCAGCGCCTGGCCGGCCGCCGAGGTTTCCTCGACCATCGCCGCGTTCTGCTGGGTCATCTGGTCCATGTGATTGACCGATGTGTTGATCTCGTGCAGTCCGGTCGCCTGTTCTCGGGCCGCCGTCGCGATCGTGTCGACGCTGTCGTTGACCCGGTTGACCAGTTGCTCGATCTCGACCAGCGCCTCGCCGGTCGAACGCACCAGGCCGACGCCGGTATCGACTTCCGCAGCCGATGCGCTGATCAGCGTCTTGATCTCCTTCGCCGCATTGGCCGAACGCTGCGCCAGCTCGCGCACTTCCTGGGCGACAACGGCAAAGCCACGACCGGCTTCACCGGCACGCGCTGCCTCGACGCCGGCATTCAGCGCCAGCAGGTTGGTCTGGAAGGCGATCTCGTCGATCACCGAGATGATCTGGTTGATCTTCTGCGACGAACCTTCGATCCGGCCCATGGCGTCGACCGCATTGCGGACGATCTCGCCGGAGCGGTTGGCGCTCTTCTTGGTCGCCGCCACCATGTCGCGGGCCTCGTTCGCCCGTTCGGCGGCGGTGCGCACGGTGGCCGTTATCTCGTCCAGCGCAGCTGCCGTCTGCTCCAGCGCTGCGGCCTGCTGCTCGGTGCGCCGCGACAGGTTGTTGGTCGCCTCGCTGATATTGCCGGCGCTCGAGGTGACGACGTCGCTGGTCTGGTTGATCGAGGCAATCACGCCAGCGAGCGAATCGACCGCGCGATTGAAGTCGTGCCGCAGTTTTTCATAGTCGGCGCCGAGCGTCTCGATCTGCACCGTCAGGTCGCCCTCGGCCAGCCGCTCCAGCGCCGAGCCGATCGAATGGATCGCATGGTTCTGTCGTTCTGCCGCAGCGCGCAGCTGGCTTTCGTTGCGCTCGCGCTCGCCGTTCAGGCTGTGCTGCTGCTCGCTTTCGCGCTGGCGCATGCCGATCCGGTCGCGAACGCTGTCGCGCAGCACCAGAAGCGCGCCGGCCATGCCGCCGATCTCGTCGCGGCGGTCGGCATCGGCAATCTCGGTGTCGACCTGTTCGTTGGCGATCTCGGTCATCGCGGTCTTCAGTCGGCTGATCGGCTTGACGACGCTGGCCACCACCGCATAGGCGCAGGCGATGATCGCCAGGATGCTGACGCCGATGATCGCACCATATTGCAGCGCGGTCTGGCGGAACATCGCCGCCAGGTCGTCCGAATAGACGCCAGTGCCGACGACCCAGCCCCAGGGCTCGAAGCCGACGACGTGCGAGAACTTCATCACCGGCTCGTCGAAGCCCGGCTTCGGCCACATGTAGTCGACGAAGCCCTGCTTGTGCGCCTTCACCGTGTTGACGAATTCGACGAACAGGTGCTTGCCGGTCGGGTCCTTGTTCTGGCTCAGGTCTTTGCCGTTCAGCTCCGGCTTGATTGGATGCATGACCATGGTCGGGACCATGTCGTTGATCCACAGGTAGCCGTCCGGCTTGTAGCGCATCGCCGCGACGACCTCCTTCGCCCGCTCCTGCGCTTCTGCGCGCGTCAGCGTGCCGTCCTGCTCCATCTTGTAATACTTGTTGAAGATCGCGATCGCATTGTCATTGATCGCCGATAGCCCGGCGCGCCGTTCATTGCTGAGCGCGTCATAGGAATGGAACAGGCTGTAGGTCAGCGTCGCAACCAGAACCGCAAGCGTAATACCGACCAGAGCATAGAGCCTGACGGACAAGGAAAAGGCCTTCATGAATTCCCCCACATTTAACTGGGGGCACTTTGCCATATGTCATTTTTTTATATTCTAAAGAGCGAACTATCAAAAATCATAATGAAGATGGCAACACTTCGTTAATCTTCGCGGTGGCGATGCCGCACCGTCTCCGCTAGCCTGAGCGTCGATGAAACGTGATTCAGGTGCTGCATGCCCGAGACGAAGACCCCAACCAAGACCACCCCGACAGGTGAACTGACACTGCGCACGCTGGCAATGCCAGCTGACGCCAATGCGGCCGGCGATATCTTCGGCGGCTGGGTCATGGCGCAGATGGACCTGGCCTGCGGCATCCGCGCCGCAGAGCGCGCCAGCGGTCGTGTCGTCACTGCCGCTGTTCAGGAAATGGCCTTCGCCATGCCGGTCAAGATCGGCGACACGCTCTGCGTCTATACCGATATCGCCCGCGTCGGCCGCACCTCGATCACGCTGTCCGTCGAGGTCTGGGCCCAGCGCTATCTCACTCCCATCATGGAAAAGGTCACCGCCGCGACCTTTGTCATGGTTGCGCTCGACAGCGACGGCAAGCCGACGCCGGTTCCGCCGGCCTGAGCCGCTGCGGGATCGCTTGCGCCCTCAGGCAGTCAGCCCTTGAACACGAAAGCAGCGCCGGCGGCGATCAGGATGAAGCCGATCACGTGATTGATGGTTAGTGCTTCTTTCAGCCAGAACACCGAAAAGCCGGCAAACACGATGAGGGTAATGACCTCCTGCATCGTCTTCAACTGCGCCGCGGAATAGACCTGCGAACCGATGCGATTGGCCGGAACTGCCAGGCAGTATTCGAAGAAGGCAATGCCCCAGCTAACCAGAATTGCCATGAACAGTGCTGAATTTTTGTATTTCAGGTGACCGTACCAGGCAAATGTCATGAAGACATTGGAAAGCGACAGCAGCAGGATGGGCCAGAGCGCGGCCGGGGAGAAGCTTGGCATGATGGGATCCACAAAGAGAAAATGAAAATTCAGCGATTGCTTCAAGGCAGATAGCGCTGCCCTGCGAATCCGCAATTGACGCTTCGGCCTTTTTAGCAGCGGCGACTGTGATTGTAAGCCGTGCAAATTGCTTTTGCCGCCATGACGCCTTTGCAACCAAGGCGTTTGATGTCGCCCTGCCGGGCTTCAGGCGCATCCGCCTTGGCCTGCGCGCATCGCGTGCAAATCTCAACCGGGGATCAGAGTCCTCATATTGCCTGAAAACTGAGGGACGATTTCTACTAAAATGCATGCCTAGTCATGTAACGGGCCATTAAGTGGCTCATGTTATTGAGTAATTATTGCGATTAAGCGCGGACGTGTTTTATGTCATTGTTTAGAAGTCGAGGCGCCCATTTTATGCCTGCAGTGATGCAGGCGCAGGTCGATGACATCATCGATGGTCATCCTTCCACACTGGCTCTGAATGCCATCAATCTGCTTGTCGCCTTATGTATCATCACCTTCAACCACGGACTGCAACTTCGCACCCTGGTTTGGCTGGCCCTCGCCCTGTCCATTCTCGTCTTGCGCCGGATCTCGGTGAACTATCTGCGCGGGCGGATAATCGTCGCGCAAAAGCCGAAATCCGCCCTGTTCATCATGTCGCTCGGTGCCGCGGCCTCCGGTTTTTGCTGGGCTGCCCTTCCCTTTCTCATCGATGACTTTGCCCCGCTCGCGGACGACGCGGCGCTGATCATCCTGCTCGGTGGATTGGCCGCAGGCTCCGTCGTCAAGCAGATCGGCTACACACCACTGGCACTGGTCTTCTCGATACCGATCCTCTGCTCGATCATTTTCAGCCTCGTCCGGATCGGCGAGTGGCCGGAATATCTGCTCGCCGGCTGCCTGATGATGCTGATCTACGTTTTCGTGCGCCGTAGCCTGTGGACCGAACGGATGTTTGTCAGCAACCAGCTTGCCCGGCTGGAGGCGACCGCGCTTGCCGATAGTCTGACTCGCGCGAACAATGACATCCTCCGCCAGAATACCCGGCTTGAGGCGCTTGCCAATCGCGACACACTGACGGGCCTCGCCAACCGCATGTTCTTCAATGGCCACCTGAGCGGCGACATTGCCCGCGCCGTGGTCGTCAACGAGCAGGTTGTGCTGCTGATCATCGATGTCGATCGGTTCAAGTCGATCAACGACACGCTGGGCCACAGCGCCGGCGACACGCTTCTCTGCGACATCGGCAACCGGCTGCGTGATACGATCACCGACGGAAGCCTGATCGCCCGCCTCGGCGGCGATGAATTCGCCGTTGTGGTCACCGGCGAACGCGCCATGGAGCGCGCGCGCAACCATGCCAACCGGCTCTTGCTGGCCAGCCGGGCGGCCATCCGCTGCGGGGCGACAAACTCGGTGATCGGCCTCAGCATCGGCCTGGCCGCCTATCCCGATCACGGCGCCAATGCCGAGGAACTGCTCGCCTGCGCCGATATGGCGCTGTACGATGCCAAACGCCTCGGTCGCCGCCAGATGCGCGAATTCAATCCCGATCTCAAGCGTGACGCCGAGCGCCAGCGCATCATCGAGCAGGACCTGGAAAAGGCGATCGAATCCGGCGCGGTCACCGCCTGGTTTCAGCCGCAGATCAACCTGGCCACCCGCGACATCGCCGGTTTCGAGGCTCTGGTACGCTGGCAGCATCCACAGCTCGGCTTTGTCTCGCCGCCCGAAATCGTCAACGCTGCCGGCGTGGTGCATCTGTCCGACCGCCTCACGGCGCGCATCGCCGCCGATGTCTGCCTGCTCAGCAAGCGCCTGCCGGAACTGGGCATCAAGGGCGTTACGGTGGCGCTCAATGTCTCGCCGCGCGAATTCGCCCTCTACTCGGTCGCCGACATGCTCGAACGCGTCACCGGCGAACACGGCGTCGATCCGAGCCTGATCGAGATCGAGATCACCGAGGAAGCGATCCTCGATCCGGAAATTGCCGGCGAACAGCTGAAGCGCCTGGAAACCGCCGGCTACAAGCTGGCCGTCGACGATTTCGGCATGGGCCATTCCTCGCTGGCCTATCTGATCAGCCTGAAGATCGACCGGCTGAAGATCGACCGCAGCTTCGCCCAGGACGTCGCCCGCTTCGAGACCAACCAGAAGCTGATCAGCGCCCTGGTCAGCCTCGGTGAATCGCTGTCGCTCGACATCATCATCGAGGGCGTCGAAACCGCCGAGGATGCCGCCATCCTCGCCCGCCTCGGCTGCACCACCGCTCAAGGCTACCTCTTCGCCCGCCCGATGCCGGTCAAGCAACTCGAAGACTGGATCACCGAACACCAGAACAAGACGCCGCTGAAGCGCAAGGCCAGCCACCTCTCTGTGGCCGGCCCTTGAGCGGATTGATCCGGACCATTGATCTGGGCCGACCCTGTGTTCCGGGCATGAAGTGTCGCCAAGCTCAGGTTGCGGCTTAAGGTTGTTGCCACTTGCTGCGGTCCTCGCCTAAAACTACAGCCGTATGACTCGGGGGCAACATGGCCAAGGCGATCTTTTATCATAAGGCCGGAAGCATCTATGACGATGCGCCCGGACGCTATCACTTCCCCAAGACCTATCTTTCCCGTGTCTCACAAGCCGTCGGCGACTGGATCATCTACTACGGTCCACTGCCCGGCCTGAAAAGCCGATACTATTCCGGCATGGCTAGGATAAACCACGTCTCACCCGATCCGCTAAGAGCGGGACACTTCTACGCGTTGCTCGATGACTATTTGGATTTCGACAGGCCTGTCGACTATGTCGAGCGAGGCGGGTTCGAGAAACAACTCGTTCGCCCCGATGGAACAATCAATCCCGGACGAAGTGTCCAGGCCGTCCGCATCATCGATGACCGCGAGTTTGCCGCGATCGTTCAGGCCGGCTTGTCTGAGCCCGACGAATGGCCGGCACGGACCGATGCCCAAGCCATCGACTTGCCACGCCTGGAACTCGACGAAACCGCCCAGACTCCGTTCCTGTTCGAGCCGATTGAGCGGACAATACTCCAGCAGACCATCAATCGTCCCTTTCGCGACGCCAAATTCAAGCAGCACATCCGTCAGGTCTATGACCGCACCTGCGTCTTCACCGGCCTGCGCCTGATCAATGGCGGCGGTCGCCCGGAAGTCGAGGCAGCCCATATCGTGCCTGTCGAGCGCGGCGGTAACGATTCGATCCAGAACTGTCTTGCCCTGTCCGGCACGGTTCACTGGATGTTCGATCGCGGATTGTTGTCGATTGCGGATGACTACAAGATCCTGCAGTCGCGCCATTTGAACGAGGATATCTCGCATATGCTCGCCCGCGATCTGATCGCCAAGGTTCCCGCCGAGCCGCGCCACCGGCCGCATCCAGTCTACATGGCCTGGCATCGCGACAACATCTTCAAGCAATAGCACCTCCTCCTGCCACCACGCTGTCAGTTGAGCCCGATCTGGTTGCGCTTTTGTTCCGGATTATTCGCCGCCGGCCCTTCCTTTTCGTCTGCCGCTTCGCCATATTCCGCCCATGGCCAAGACACCCAAATCCTCCGCCCCTTCGAAGCCCGGTTTCGCGCCCGGTTTCGAGGAAGCTCCGCAAATCGCGTTTGAAGGCGAGCCCCTGTCGGGCTCCGTCTCCGACTGGGTCAGGCAGCTGGAGGCCGAGGCCGAGGCCGCCGGCGTCGAGAGCCAGCGTGAGCTGGCGTCGAAGGCCGGCAAGCACCGCAAGAAGATCGAGATCGAGGCCCGCCGCCATGCCGAGAAGGTGGCGCTGGACAAGGCCCAGCAGGCGCTGCCGAAGACCGGCAAGGCCGCCGCCAAACAGCCAACCGCGAAAAACACCACCGCAACCACCACGTCGCGCGGCGTCTCGGTCGGTGCCTCCTCCGATCCGAAGACCCGGGCGGCTGCCGGCCTCAATCCGGTTGCCGGCATGGATGTGTCGCTCGAGGAGGCCGAAAGCCTCGCCCCCGGCGCCGTCACCGCAACCGTGGAAGCCCTGTCCTCGCTGATCGAAAGCGGCAATCCGCTGTTCAAGGACGGCAAGATCTGGACGCCGCACCGCCCGGCCCGGCCGGACAAGTCGGAAGGCGGCATCGCCATCCGCATGGTCTCCGACTACGAGCCCGCCGGCGACCAGCCGACGGCAATCAAGGACCTCGTCGAGGGCATCCAGAACAACGACCGCACCCAGGTCCTGCTCGGCGTCACCGGCTCCGGCAAGACCTTCACCATGGCCAAGGTGATCGAGGCGACCCAGCGCCCGGCCGTCATCCTCGCGCCGAACAAGACGCTCGCCGCCCAGCTCTATTCCGAGTTCAAGCACTTCTTCCCCGACAACGCGGTCGAATATTTCGTCTCCTATTACGACTACTACCAGCCGGAAGCCTATGTGCCGCGCTCCGACACCTTCATCGAGAAGGAGAGTTCGATCAACGAACAGATCGACCGCATGCGCCACGCCGCCACCCGCGCCATCCTCGAGCGCGACGACTGCATCATCGTCGCCTCGGTCTCGTGCATCTACGGTATCGGCTCGGTCGAGACCTACACCGCCATGACCTTCCAGATGTCGGTCGGTGACCGCATCGACCAGCGGCAATTGCTCGCCGACCTCGTCGCCCAACAATACAAGCGCCAGGAGATCAATTTCGTCCGCGGTTCGTTCCGTGTGCGCGGCGACACGATCGAACTCTTCCCCGCCCACCTCGAGGATGCCGCCTGGCGCATTTCGCTGTTCGGCGACGAGATCGACAGCATCACCGAATTCGACCCGCTGACCGGCGCCAAGACCGGCGACATGAAGTCGGTGAAGATCTACGCCAATTCCCACTATGTCACGCCGCGGCCGGCCCTCAACGGCGCGATCAAATCGATCAAGGAGGAGCTGAAACAGCGCCTCGCTGAGCTCGAAAAGGCCGGCCGCCTGCTGGAAGCCCAGCGCCTCGAACAGCGCACCCGCTACGATGTCGAGATGCTCGAGGCGACCGGCTCCTGCGCCGGCATCGAGAACTATTCGCGCTACCTCACCGGCCGCCAGCCCGGCGAGCCGCCGCCGACGCTGTTCGAATACATCCCCGACAACGCGCTGCTGTTCATCGACGAGAGCCACGTCTCCGTCTCCCAGATCGGCGGCATGTACCGAGGAGATTTTCGCAGAAAAGCGACGCTGGCCGAATACGGCTTCCGCCTGCCGTCCTGCATGGACAACCGGCCGCTGCGCTTCGAGGAATGGGATGCCATGCGCCCGCCGACGGTCGCCGTCTCGGCGACGCCCGGCAATTGGGAAATGGAACAGTCCGGCGGCGTCTTTGCCGAACAGGTCATCCGCCCGACCGGGCTGATCGACCCGCCGGTCGAGGTCCGCTCGGCCAAGACCCAGGTCGACGACGTGCTCGGCGAGATCAAGGAAACCGCCCTCAAGGGCTACCGCACCCTGGTCACCGTGCTCACCAAGCGCATGGCCGAGGACCTGACCGAATACCTGCATGAACACGGCGTGCGCGTCCGCTACATGCACTCGGACATCGACACGCTGGAGCGCATCGAGATCCTGCGCGATCTGCGCCTCGGCGCCTTCGACGTGCTGGTCGGCATCAACCTGCTGCGCGAAGGCCTCGATATCCCCGAATGCGGCTTCGTCGCCATTCTCGACGCCGACAAGGAAGGGTTCCTGCGCTCGGAAACCTCGCTGATCCAGACCATCGGTCGTGCCGCGCGTAACGTCGACGGCAAGGTCATCCTCTATGCCGACAAGATCACCGGCTCGATGAGCCGCGCCATGGAGGAAACCTCCCGCCGCCGCGAAAAGCAGATGGCCTATAATCTCGAACACGGCATCACGCCGGAATCGGTCAAGGCGAAGATTTCCGACATTCTCGACTCGGTCTACGAGCGCGACCACGTCCGCCCCGACATTTCCGGCGTCACCGGCGCCAAGGGTTTTGCCGATGGCGGCCACCTCGTCGGCAACAACCTGCAGAGCCATCTCAACGCGCTGGAAAAGAGCATGCGCGACGCCGCCGCCGACCTCGACTTCGAAAAAGCCGCCCGCCTGCGCGACGAAATCAAACGCCTCAAGGCCGTCGAACTCGCCACCATGGACGACCCGATGGCGAGGCAACAAGAGGCGTCGAGTGCCGAAGGCACGAGGGGGACAGCAAAGAGTCAAGCCAAGGCGATTGAAGGCGGGCAACCCCGCATCTCCCTCTCCGGCCGCTCGAAAACCGGCAAACCGACTTCCCACCTCCCCCTTGAGGGGGGAGGTCGCGCGGAACGCGCGGGTGGGGTGACAACACCATCGACACTGCTGACAGCGATC
>NZ_AHZC01000419.1 GCF_000247475.1 Rhizobium sp. PDO1-076
TCAAGCTGCTTGCATCCGAACTGGCCCAGCCTGACGGCGTCAGGGCCCTGCCTGGCACAGTCCTTGACGAGCCCTTGGGTATAGCCTGCGGTGTGGGTGCCGTTCGGCTTGTCCGCTTGCAGAAGGCTGGCGGCAAGCCACTGTCAGTCGAGGATTTCCTGCGCGGAACACCACTGCCGCCGGGTACGGTGATCGCCTGATGCCGCGCTTTCGCTTGTGTGTCGAATATGACGGCACCCCCTATGTCGGCTGGCAGCGCCAGGACAACGGTGCGTCGGTCCAGAGCGCCCTCGAAAAGGCCATCCTCGCCCTCAGCGGCGAGACGGTGGTGATCCGCGGCGCCGGCCGCACCGATTCCGGCGTTCATGCCTTGGGTCAGGTGGTTCATGCCGATCTGTCGCGCGATTGGGTCCCGGACAAACTGCGCAACGCGTTAAACGCCCATTTGGGACTGGCGGGCGAGCGCGTCGCTGTCATTGAAGTCAGGGCTGTTCCGGATGACTTCGATGCCCGCTTCTCGGCCCTGCGCCGTCATTATCTCTACCGCATCATTTCGCGGCCCGCACGATTGGCTTTGGAAGCGCAGCGCGCCTGGTGGGTGCCCAAGCCACTGGATCATCTGGCCATGCACGAGGCGGCGCAGCAGTTGGTCGGCCATCACGACTTCACCACGTTCCGCTCGGTGCATTGTCAGGCCAAAAGCCCGATGCGCACGCTGGATCGTCTTGATGTCAGCCGCACGGGCGACCTGATCGAGATCCGGGCAACAGCCCAGAGTTTCCTGCACAATCAGATCCGTTCCTTTGCCGGCACGCTGAAGCTGGCAGGCGAAGGCAAGATGACGCCCGAGGATGTGCGCGCCGCCCTTGAATCCCGAAATCGTGCTGCATGCGGCCCCGTCGCCCCGCCCGAGGGCCTGTTTTTCATGAAAGTCGATTATCCGGGCGACGAGTGATGCAGGCCTTTGACAGCTGACATGTCACTCGTACAAAGGTTTCGCCATCAGCCGGGATAGACCCCGAGATAACGTTCCAGCATCTCGGCAATCAGCATGGATGGAACCAGCAACACCATGGTCACAGTGGCCACGGTCAGAATATGATCGCCGATGATCATCCACAGGATGCGGAACAGCACGGCGATCAAGGTCAGCATCAGCAGGAACCAGAGCAGCGCAATAAGCCCGCTGAGTGCCGGGATCAGCATCATCACCAGCACCAGCACGGCATAGGAATAGGACACTGGCAGGGAAAGCCAGTTGGCGGCCACCACGATCGATGCGAACTTCTCTCCGATCCCGATCATCCAGCAGAGAATGCCGACGAGGATGACGGGCAGGACCCAGTTCATCGCCTCGACCATCACCAGCCGGAAATAGAAGAGGCCACCGACGCCGACGCCCTCCGGCAAAGTGCCGACAAACAGCATCTGCCACCAGATGAACGACACCAGGATGGCGGGCAGTGCCCAAGCAATGGCCCAGAACGAACGCAGGGCGCCACGGTCCGAGAGATCGAGATAGGTGAAGCCGGCTGCATCCTTCCTGAACAGCAACCAGAGCCCCATCAGATAGAACTCGACCTCTTTAAGCGTCGGCATGAGCGAACCATTGTTCGATGAAGGTCTTGTAGATCACTGTCAGCGTCTCGAGATCGCTGACCGCCACGCGTTCGTCGACCATATGCATGGTCTGCCCGACAAGCCCGAATTCCACCACCGGGCAATAATCCTTGATGAAGCGGGCATCCGACGTGCCGCCTGTCGTCGACAGCGACGGCGTGCGACCGGTGACGGTTTCGATCGAGCTGGACAGCGAGGCGATCAGACTGTTGCTGCGCGTCAGGAAGACATGGCTCGGCCGCTCTGACCACGCCATTTCATAGGTCATGGGGCCACGGCCTGGCCGCAGGCTTTCGTCGGTTGCCGCCGCATCGAGCCGACGCAGGATCTCCGCCTGCACCGTCTCCGCGGTCCAGCGATCGTTGAAGCGGATATTGAACTTGAAGCTCGCCGAAGCCGGAATCACATTGGTTGCCGGATTGCCGACATCGATCGTGGTCACCTCAAGATTGGACGGCTGGAAATTGTCCGAGCCTTCGTCGAAGGCCGGGGTCATCAGGCTCTCGGCAAAGCGCAGGGCGCCGCGCACGGGATTGTCGGCGAGATGCGGATAGGCTGCATGGCCCTGCACGCCGCGCACAGTGACTGTGCCGGAAACCGAACCGCGTCGGCCGATCTTGATCATGTCGCCAAGCTGGTTCGGATTGGTCGGTTCGCCGACCAGGCAGGCATCCCAGCGCTCGCCGCGGCCGGCCGCCCATTGCAGCAGCTTGATCGTCCCGTTCACCGCAGGACCTTCCTCGTCACCGGTGATCAGCAGCGAGACGGAACCCTGTGGTGCGCCTTTTTCTTCGAGCAGGCGGGCATAGGCGGCGATGAAGCAGGCTATGCCACCCTTCATGTCGACAGCTCCACGGCCATAGAGCATGCCTTCGGCAATCTCGCCGGCAAACGGACCATGCGACCAGTCGGCGGCTTGGCCGACTGGCACGACGTCGCTATGGCCGGCAAACATCAGATGCGGTCCGCTTGCGCCGGTCCGGGCATAGAGATTTTCGATGTCGGGCGTGCCGGTATCAGAATGCATCATGCGATCCACATGAAAACCGAGCGGCCGCAGCAGTGTCTCGATGACGCCGAGCGCGCCACCCTCTGCAGGCGTGACAGACGGGCAGCGGATGAGGGCCTGCAGGACATCGACGGGATTTGTAGCGATCATGACGACCAATGAATAGTGATGGCGCATCGGCGCGGGAAGAGCATGGCCTAGACTTAGCCCATGCACGAAACGCTGTCATCCGCCGCAGCGACGCGTAAGTGTCGCGGGCCGCCTCACGGAAGACGCCGGGGTCTGGTGTCCCGGCGGGTTGGGGCGCTCAGTCGCGCAACAATTCGTTGATGCCGGTCTTGGAGCGTGTCTTGGCATCGACGCGCTTGACGATCACGGCGCAGTAGAGGTTCGGCGCGACTAAGCCATTGGGCATGACATTGCCGCTGCCCATCGAACCCGCGACCACGACAGAATAGGGTGGTACTTCGCCATAGGTCACTTCACCGGTGGCGCGGTCGACGATCTTGGTCGACTTGCCGATGAACACGCCCATGCCGAGCACGGAACCTTCGCGCACGATGCAGCCTTCGACCACTTCCGAGCGGGCGCCGATGAAACAATTGTCCTCGATGATCGTCGGGCCGGCCTGCATCGGCTCCAGCACGCCGCCGATGCCGACGCCGCCGGAGAGATGCACATGGCTGCCGATCTGGGCGCAGGAGCCGACGGTGGCCCAGGTGTCGACCATCGTGCCTTCGCCGACATAGGCGCCGAGGTTGACGAAGGACGGCATCAGGATGGCATTCGGCGCGATATAGGCCGAACGGCGCACAACCGCATTCGGCACGGCGCGGAAGCCGGCAGCGCGGAATTCGCTTTCGCCCCAGCCTTCGAACTTCGAAGGTACCTTGTCCCACCAGGTCGACGCACCCGGACCACCCTTGACCACGTCCATGTCGTTGAGGCGGAAGGACAGGAGCACGGCCTTCTTCAGCCACTGGTGAACCGTCCAGTTGCCGTCGTCGCCACGGGTGGCGACCCGCGCCTTGCCGCTGTCGAGCAGGTTCAGCGCCTCGTCCACGGCGTCACGGATCTCGCCTTTTGTACCGGTCGATACGGTGTCACGGTTGTCGAAAGCCGCGTCGATGACATGTTCGAGACTGGTGAGATCGAGTGCGCTCATCTGAATTCCTTAAACTTCCTTGGCTAATCTTGGCGATGGAAACGATCGGGATCGATCGGAAACTGGCGAATTGCTCTACCGCATTCAACGGCGGTTGGAAACAGCCAGGGACGCCCTACGTTTCTGCATGGAAGGATACGGAATGGCAAAGCTTAAAAATGGCCGGCATCGGCGCAATGACGGGGTCTGGGACCCGCTCAAGGACAGCAAGGCGGATCGCCGCAGCGCAGAGGTCGTACCTCGCACCCCGCAATCGGAATCTCCCTCATATCGGCTTGCCTATGCCGACAATGATTTCCTCTGCCGCGAGGAACTCCGGCCGATACGCCTGCAGTTGGAACTTCTGAAGACGGAGATGATCCTCACAGAGCGAAACATCAAGTCGACGGTCGTCATGTTCGGCGGCGCCCGGATCCCGGCGCCGGGACAAAGCGCCTGGGCTGCGCGCAATGCGCTGCAGAAGCAAAATCTCGAAGCAGCCTCCGTCTATTACGAGGAGGCGCGCAAATTCGCCCGTCTTTGCTCGGAATTTTCCGCCCGCAGCACCTATCAGGAATATGTGGTGGTGACTGGCGGAGGGCCGGGCGTCATGGAAGCCGGTAATCGCGGCGCATCCGAGGTCGGCGCTCCTTCCGTGGGTCTCAACATCGTGCTTCCACACGAGCAGGCTCCCAATCCCTATGTCACGCCGGAACTCAGCTTCAACTTCCACTATTTTGCCATTCGCAAGATGCATTTCCTCATGCGGGCCAAGGCGATTGCAATCTTCCCCGGTGGTTTCGGCACGCTGGACGAGTTTTTTGAGGCTGTAACGCTGATCCAGACGAAGCGCATGGCGCCGATCCCGCTGATCCTGTTTTCCAAGAGCTTCTGGCACGGCATGATCAATTTCGATGGGCTGGCGGAATTCGGCACCATTGCCCCGGAGGATCTGAACCTCCTGCAATTTGCCGAGACGGCGGAAGACGCCTGGCGCATCGTCGCCGATTTTTACGACCTGAACGAAGAAGCGGCCCCGTAAGGGGCCGCCGGCATTTTTATGTCTGTGTGGTTTAGCGCATCATCCACATCGGACGCTTGGGCATGTCGTCGACCGAAATGACGCCGTCCTTGTTGCGGTCCGCCCGCTCGAACATCTTGTCGATCATCGCCATGGCTTCCGCCTGATTGATCTGACCGTTCTCGTCGGTATCGGCAACGCGGATCATCCTGCCCGGACCGCGTTCGCCGTGGCCGCGGTGTCCGTCACGGTCGGCCATGTCACGTCCGCCGTGGCGTTTGCCATCATGATGCTTGCCGTGATGCGGCTTGCCATCAGGTCCGCGACTATCATCCTGGGCCTGTTCGTCTCCGGGTCCACCTGGCGGCGGCGGCGCGACTTCGTCGGCATCCTCTTCATCCGACGCGGCATTTGCCTTCAGATCGGCCTTGAATTGTTCGCGCATCGCGTCGCGGTGCTTGCGGAATTCGCCCGGAGTGATCGCGCCGTCCTTGTCGGCATCGATCGAGACAAACAGGGTTTCGCCCGCAGCCTTTGCCTCGTCCTTGGCAATCTTGCCGTCCTTGTTGGTGTCGAACTGCTGCAACATCCGGACGAACATCACTTCACGGCCGCCCGGAGGTCCGCGACGACCATCGCGATCCTGTGCAAGTACGGCGCTGGCCGAGGTTCCGATCAGCAATGAGCCTGCAACGGCTGCCAAAGTGAAGAACTTACTTGTCATCTTATGGTCCTTTCGGGGGCCTGTTTCAGTCAGGAAACCCTACCGGTGCCATGTTGCCCATCCTACTTAAACATCGGTAAGCTGGATGAAACTTTGGTAAGCTTTGACTTTCTTCAACCGGCAATCGGCAAAAGCCGCTCCAGGAAGCCGGCCAGATCGTCGGTGATGTAGTCGACGCTGTCGGGATCGATATGGTCGACCCGTTCCCAGGTCTCCAGGATGGCCGTGCCGAGATTGCGTGGCACCAGAAGCACAGTCTTCATGCCCAGTGCCTTCGGGACGAGAAGATTGCGCGGCAGATCCTCGAACATCGCTGCCTTTTCCGTGTCGATCCGGTTCAGGCTGGCAAACTTGTCATAGGTCGCACCCGCCGGCTTCGGCTGGTAGTCCGCCGCGACGATGTCGAAAATGTCGTCGAAATGGTCGAGAATGCCAAGCGCCCTGGCCGCGGCCTGCGCATGCGCCACTGTGCCGTTGGTGAAGATGAACTTGCGACCCGGCAATTGCTTGATCGCCTCACCGAGCGCAACATCCGGCAGCAGTGCCGAATAGTCGATCGCATGCGCCCGCTCCAGAAATGCGTTCGGATCCACATTGTGATGCAGCATCAGGCCAGCCAGTGTCGTGCCATGCTCCTGATAGTATCGCTTCTGCAGCAGCTTGGCCTCGGCCGGCTCCAGTTGCAGAAGTTCAGCGACAAATGCCGCCATGTTCCTGTCGATCTGCGCGAAGAGATCGACGTGGTGCGGATAGAGCGTGTTGTCGAGGTCGAAGACCCAGTCGCGAACATGGGCGAAATCAGCGGGCGAGGGGAGCTTTGCAGGTGTGTTCATGGGATCTATCTCTGCCATGCAACGGGCTGAAAGGGAACTGCCGTTGAAGCACTCGCTGCCAGCCCTTGGCGTACCGTGCAGGACTGTGTTAACGCCGCATCATGGAATTCTGGGCAATCATCACCTTCGGCAGCGCCTTCCTGCAGAACATGCGGTCGGCACTCCAGAAACATCTCAAGGGCAGGATGGGGACGACGGGCGCAACCTTCGTGCGCTTCGGCTTCGGCCTGCCATTTGCGTTTGTCTATCTCGGCCTGCTGCATTTTGCCTTCGGCCGTCCACTACCGGTGCCGGATGGCCATTTCGCCGTCTGGGCCATGCTCGGAGCCTTGGCCCAGATCGCCGCGACCTTTCTGCTCGTCCACCTGTTTTCGTTCCGCAATTTCGCGGTCGGCACTGCCTACTCGCGAACGGAGCCAGCCCAGGCCGCATTGATCGCGCTTATCCTGTTCGGTGAGACGGTCAGGCTTTCGGTGGTCGGCGCGATTGGCGTGTCGATCCTCGGCGTGATGTTGATCTCCGTCGCTCGGACCGAATTCACCCTGAAGTCGCTGGTCACCTCGCTCGGCAGCCGCACCGCGATCATCGGTCTGACCTCCGGCTTCTTTTTCGGCATGTCAGGCATTTCCTACCGTGCCGCATCGCTCTCGCTGGAACCCAGCCTGCCGGCTCCCGATTCAATCATGCAGGCGAGCTTCACGCTGGCGGTCGTCATCGTCATCCAGACACTGGCCATGCTGGTGTGGATGCTCTGGCGCGAGCCGCAGGAATTGTCGCGCATCCGCGCTGCCTGGAAAACCAGTGTTCTGGTCGGATTTGTCGGGGCAACCGCATCGTTCGGCTGGTTCATCGCCATGACCCTGCAGCAGGTCGCTGTCGTCAAGGCGGTCGCGCAGGTGGAAATGCTCTTCACCTTCGCGTCTTCGGTTCTCGTCTTCAAGGAGAAGATCAACCGTCTGGAGATCGCCGGCTGCATTCTGATCGTCGCCGGCGTTCTCCTGCTTCTGGTTGCCTGACGTTTAGGGAACGAGCAGCGTGCCGGCACCGGCTTCGGTGAACAGTTCGAGCAGCACGGAATGCGCCGTCTTGCCGTTCAGGATGACCACGCCCTGCACGCCGGCCTTGATAGCATCAATGCAGGTCTCGACCTTGGGGATCATGCCGCCGGAAATCGTGCCGTCCTTGATCAACTCATGTGCCTGGGCGACCGACAGTTCCTTGATCAGGTTGCCGTCCTTGTCGAGCACGCCCGGAACGTCGGTGAGGAACAGCAGGCGCGAAGCATTCAGCGCACCGGCGATCGCACCGGCAAAGGTGTCGGCATTGATGTTGTAGGTCGCGCCGTCACGACCCGGTGCCACCGGCGCGATGACCGGGATCATTTCCGAGCGCGCGAGCAGGTCGAGAAGTGTGCGGTCGACCTCGACCACCTCGCCGACAAAGCCAAGATCGAGAACCCGTTCGATGTTGCTGTCGGGATCGCGAACCTTTTTCTGCGCCTTTTCGGCAAACACCATGTTGCCGTCCTTGCCGCACAGGCCGATCGCCCATTCGCCGGTCTGGTTGATCAGCGCGACGATTTCCTTGTTGATCGAGCCGGCCAG
Source organism: Rhizobium sp. PDO1-076 (assembly GCF_000247475.1). Taxonomy (GTDB): domain Bacteria; phylum Pseudomonadota; class Alphaproteobacteria; order Rhizobiales; family Rhizobiaceae; genus Allorhizobium. The sequence continues at coordinate 7,956 of NZ_AHZC01000419.1, forward strand.
AACCATTTCGACGATCTCGACGGTTTTCTGGTCCGTGACGCGAAGGCCGTTCTCGAAGCGTGATTCGATGCCCATCTTGGCAAGCATCGCGCCGATCTGCGGGCCGCCGCCATGCACGACGATCGGGTTGACGCCCGACTGCTTCAAAAGCGCGATATCGGCGGCAAATGCCTTGCCCAGTTCCGGATTGCCCATGGCATGGCCGCCGTATTTCACGACGATTGTCTTGTTTTCATATCGCTGCATGAAGGGAAGAGCCTGCACCAGCAGTCTTGCCTGGATTTCGCTTTCGGAAGCCGTCATCGGGAAAACCTCTTTTGGGATCGCGGCCTTTTAGCGCAAGTCCGGCCGGGATGGAATGATTGCCCTGCAATATAAGAGTGTGATGACACGCTTCTTTTTCCCGATGCATTGCCGAGCTCGGCCGCCACCCTATATGGCGCTTCGGCATTAAATGGGGAATTCATGGAACGCGAAGACATTGCCGATTTGCTGGGCCGTGTGTCGCTCCGCGACCGGGCTGCATTTTCCCTGATCTATCAACGCTGCTCGGCGAAACTTTTTGCGATCTGTATTCGTATCCTGAAAGACAGGAACGATGCAGAAGAGGCATTGCAGGACATCTTCGTGAAGATTTGGCAGAAGGCCGGCAGCTATGCCGGCAATGGCGATGGCGCAAACGCCTTTGCCTGGATTGCAGCGATTGCCAGGTATCATTGCATCGATCGGTTGCGCCAGCGAAAGCCTCCGACCGTAGAGCTGGATGTCGCCACCGAATTGCCGGATCTCGGGCCAGATCCCGAACACCACGCAATCTTGCGTTCGGAAGGTGCGCGCATTGACAGCTGTCTGGAAGCATTGGATCCTGACCGCGCGCAAGCTGTTCGCCAGGCCTATGTCGAGGGAATGTCCTATCAGGAGCTTGCCGAGCGCTTCGCCGTTCCGTTGAATACGATGCGCACCTGGCTGCGACGCAGTCTGTTGAAACTGAGAGAGTGCATGGATGGCAACGCCCGACCAGAGCAAGGGTGACCGATCACGCGACGAAGTGCTCGCGGGTGAATATGTCCTGGGCGTCCTGAACCTGTCAGAACGCCAGCAGGTCGAGGCGCGCCTGCGTCATGATTGGCAATTCGCTGCCATTGTCCGCCGGTGGGAGGCCAATCTTGCGCATTTCAACGTCGATTACGATGAAGAAGCACCGCCGGCAGCGATATTTGCGGAGATCGAAAGACGGATCTTCGGGCCTAGTCTGGTGCTTCCATCGAACGGACCATTGGCGGCGATATGGAATTCCTTGCCTCTCTGGCGAGGTGTGAGCGTTGCGGCAATTGGCATGCTCGCCCTTCTTCTCGGGTTGCAATGGGCAAGTGAGCTGCGTCCGAAGCCGGATCAGCAATTGACGGCCGAACTCGCCGGCAAGGACAGCGCCATCAGCCTCGTCGCCCAGTATGACGGGGCATCGGGACGTCTGGCCATTACGCCGGTCGCCAATGGCGGTGCCGAGGAAAGATCTCTAGAACTCTGGCTGGTGGAGGGCGAGCAGCCCCCCACATCGCTGGGTGTGCTGCCACAGACCGGCCAGGGCGAGATCCTGATCCCGGACGAGATGCGCGCCCGGTTGACGGGCGGTGTCACGCTTGCTGTCAGCGTCGAGCCCTTCGGCGGTTCGCCGACCGGCAAGGCGACAGGCCCGATCGTGGCTGCTGGCGAAATTCTTCGCTAGGATAAAAATGGCGAGCCAATTGAATGGCTTGCGCTTGGCAATGAGATTTTTTCAGGACCCCTGAAACTTAGATCTACTCCCCTCCGTCCTTTGTTGTGTTCCCCAAGAGGGAAACCAACGCCATCCGGTGGCAAAAGCTGCCCGGATCGAGAACACCAGGACAGAGGAAACCGAAATGTTCAAGACCACGCTTCGCCCGCTCGCTTTCACCGTTGCGCTGCTCGCCGGCACAGCTGCCGCCTATGCAGCCAACCCGATGGTTGGCGGTGCTGCCATGTTTGAAGACAAGAACATCGTCGAGAATGCCGTCAACTCCAAGGACCACACCACGCTCGTCGCTGCGGTCAAGGCCGCAGGCCTGGTCGAGACGCTCTCGGGCGCCGGCCCGTTCACCGTGTTTGCCCCGACCAACGACGCCTTCGCCAAGCTGCCGGCGGGCACGGTTGACACACTTCTGAAGCCGGAGAACAAGGCGCAACTGACAAAAGTCCTGACCTGCCACGTCGTGGCAGCGAGTGCGATGTCGGATGCCATCGGCAAGATGATTGCCGATGATGGCGGCACCCATGACGTCAAGACGGTTGGCGGCTGCGTGCTCAAGGCCAAGGCAACCGATGGCAAGATCACGCTGACCGATGAAAACGGTGGCGTCTCGACCGTGACCATCGCCGACGTCAAGCAGTCGAACGGCGTGATTCACGTCGTCGACGCGGTCATCCTGCCGAAGATGTAACAAAAAGGAGCCGTTACCGGCCCCTTCTTACCTTTTGCCGGGATCTTTGCGTCAGGATTTCCGGCCGACGGTCTCGGCGATTGCCGCGCGCAATTCGTCGAGACCGTTGCCTTTTTCCGATGAGGTCGACAGCACTTCCGGAAATGCGGCCGGATGTTTCTTGATTTTCTCGAGCGTCTCGGCAATCAGCCGCGGAACGCCGGCTTCCTTGATCTTGTCCGTCTTTGTCAGAACGATCTGATAGGATATCGCGGCCTTATCCAGCAGAGACAGAACCTCGTCGTCGTTCTTCTTGATGCCGTGGCGGGAATCGATCAGCACATAGACGCGTTTCAGCGTCGCGCGTCCGCGCAGGTAGTCGAAGACCAGCTTGGTCCAGGCATCCACCTGCTCCTTCGGCGCCTGTGCATAGCCATAGCCCGGCATGTCGACCAGCGCCATCGGCGGCATGTCGTCGGCAGCGCCGGAATAACCGTCCGGAACGAAATAGTTCAGCTCCTGCGTACGGCCCGGGGTATTGGACGTGCGTGCCAGTGCCTTCTGTCCCACCAGCGCGTTGATCAGCGATGACTTGCCGACATTCGAGCGGCCGGCAAAGGCCACTTCCAGCGGGCCTTCCGGAGGGAGGAATTTCATTGCCGGAACGCCACGGATGAAGATCCACGGGCGGCCGAACAGAGGCTGATCGGCCTTTTGATTGTTGTTTGTCATGGGATCGCCTTTCGTATGCCCTGTGAAATCCGGGTTTTGACCGGCAAAGTCAAGACGCAGAGGGCACGCGCGGCCCCGGTTCGCGGCGCATATGGCCGATTAGATAGGTGAACAGTGCCGCAAGCACGATGCTTCCGCCGATCATCGTCCTGGCCGAGGGCACTTCATCGTGCAGCAGAACCATCCACACCGGGGCAAGGATCATCTCTGCTGTGCCGAGAAGAGCGGCAAGAGCCGACGGGATCATCCGGGCGCCGGTCACATACATCGCCATGCCCAGGCCAAGGTTCAACGCGCCGAAGGCAAACAGCAGCGCCAGATCCGGCAGGCCCACGGCAAAGCCGCCGACCATGGGCGCGGCAATGGCCGAGGCGACGAAACAGCCCAGACAGGCTGCGGGCGTCATGCGAATTCCCGGATGACGCCGCGTCAGCACGGTCATGCACGCGAAGATCACCGGGATCAAGGCCGCTAGGCCAAGGCCGAGCAGAGAGCCGCCTTCGCCGATCGATGCCGAGACCATGATCGCCACGCCGACAAGCACGGCGCCGATCGCACCCCAGGTGATCGCGGTAATGGGTTCGCCGAGCAGCACCCGCGCGAGCAGGGCTGCAAACAGCGGAATGGCCGCCATGAACAGCACGACATTGGCAACCGGCGTCATGCTGACGGCCAGGACGAAGCAGGTCGACACAGCCGCAAAGCCGGTTGCGATCATCAGTCCCGGCCATCCCATTGCCCGGAAGAGCTTTGCGGTTCCCGAAGCCTTGTCGCGGATCAGCATGAAGCTCAGCAGGAACAGGCCGCCAAACAGGCATCGCCAGAAGACGATCGCCCAGCTGTCTGTCATGCCGATGAAGCGCTGGATCGCGCCGCCATAGCTCCAAGCGGTGGCGGAGCCCAGAACCAGGGCAATGCCGAGCCAGGGGCGGACGGCAGATAGAGACGAAGAGCTTGAGGCAGTCATCACGGGCTCACAGGGGGAGGTCACAAAAGAAAGCCCCGGTTGTTACCGGGGCTATCTTTCATCATTTGGTTTCGGCTGGCTTTCGCCGAAACACATTTCGGATGGTCTTGAACAACTCGATCTCGACGCCGTGGCGCTTCATGATGATCGACTGCTGCAGGACTGAAAGTGTGTTGTTCCAGGCCCAGTAGATCACCAGACCGGCCGGGAAGCTGCCAAGCATGAAGGTGAAGATCAGCGGCATCCAGTTGAACAGCATCGCCTGGGTCGGATCCGGAGGCGTCGGGTTCATGCGCATCTGTGCCCACATGGTCACGCCCATGATGATCGGCCAGATACCGAGATGCAGGAAGGTCGGCGCCTCGAAGGGCAGCAGGCCGAACAGGTTGACGAAACTCGTCGGGTCCGGCGCGGACAGATCCTGGATCCAGCCGAAGAACGGCGCATGGCGCATCTCGATGGTGACGTAGATGACCTTGTAGAGCGCGAAGAACACCGGGATCTGCAGCAGCACGGGCCAGCAGCCCGCGACCGGATTGATCTTTTCGGTCTTGTAGAGCTGCATCATCGCCTGCTGCAGCGCCATCTTGTCATCGGCATGCTTGACCTTCAGCTCTTCGAGCTTCGGTTGCACGCGCTTCATGTTGGCCATCGAAGCATACTGCTTGTTGGCCAGCGGGAAGAACAGGAGCTTGACGACGATGGTCGTCAGCAGGATGGCCACGCCGAAATTGCCGACATGACGGTAGAAGAAGTCCATCAGTTTGAACATCGGCTTGGTGATGAAGTAGAACCAGCCCCAGTCGATCATCAGGTTGAACTTGGGGATGTTGAGGTTCTGCTCGTAGCTCTCGATCACCGGAACCTGCTTGGCGCCGGCAAAGACCATCTGCTTGACCGTCGTGCTCTGGCCCGCCGGGACGCTGATCGCATCGCCCTTGTAGTCGGCCTGGAAGCGCGGCTGGCCATCGGTGAAGTGCGAGAAGCGCGATTCATAAGGGATGGACTGCGTCGGGATCAGCGAAGAGGCCCAGTACTTGTCGGTGATGCCGAGCCAGCCGCCGGTCGCCTTAGCATTGGTGACGGCTTCCTCTTCGATATCACTGTATTTGTGCTCCGAGAGGCTGCTTTCAGCACCCAGAACGCCAAGGAAGCCTTCATGCAGAACGAAGACCGAAGGTGTGGTCGGCTTGTTGTAGCGGGTCAGGCGGCCGTAGGGCGCCACGCTTGCTGCAGTCGTACCCGCATTGGCCACGGTGTCCTCGATCGTGAACATGTAATGTTCGTCAACCGAGATCGTCCGGGTGAAGGTCAGGCCGGCTTCGTTGGTATAGGTAAGCGTGACCGGCGTCGCCTGGGTCAGCTTCGCACCTTCAGGCGCGGTCCAGACAGTGGTCGGTCCAGGCGCGCTGCCGGCATTTTCGCCGGCGATGTAGCCGAGTTCGGCAAAATAGGCATCGGTCGTCTCAGCCGGGCTGAGCAGCGTGACGATCGGGCTGCTGTTGTCGACGGTCTCGTGATACTGCTTCAGGCGCAGGTCGTCGAGGCGGGCGCCGGTCAGGTTGATCGAGCCGATCAGGTCCTGCGTATCGATGGCAACGCGCGCAGATTTGGCGATTGCGGCTTCCCGGCTGGCTTCTGGCGATACAGCGGCAGCACCTGCGGGCAGGGCGCCATTGACCGAACCGGCGGCCGTTGTCGTTGCTGGTGATTGGGTCGCGGCCTGGCTTTGCTCAGCGGCGATACGCACTTCCTCGGCCTGGCGCTGGGCCTCGATCCGGGGGTTCATGTAGAAGAACTGCCAGGCAAGCACGATCACGACGGATAAGGCAATCGCGACAAAATAATTGCGGTTGTTTTGCATCATTCTTTCCTGGAACCGGCCTTCTGAGACCGTAGGTTAGTCGTCTGGCTGTTGGCTATGCGGTTGGTCAGTTGCGCTGCGAGCTGATCAAACGGCGCGTTCAGCACCTCGCGCCGGGCGACAATGACATAGTCGTGTCCCGGCTGCATTGCAAACGCTGCCTTCAGTCGCACGGCCTCTTTTAGCCGGCGGCGCATACGGTTGCGCTCGACTGCATTGCCATGTTTCTTGGTTACGGTGAAGCCGACGCGGGCTGGTGCGCTGTCTTTTCGGTCGAGAACCTCGAGAAGAATGAGGCGACCCTTGCGCTTTTCGCCGTTTCTGGCGGCGAGGAACTGGGGGCGGCTTTTCAGCCGCCCGACAGTGTTCTTCTGTTCTGTGTCTGTCATGAGCCCGTCATCTCGTCGGGCGCCTGGCCGTTAGGCCGACAGCTTGGCGCGACCGCGACCGCGGCGAGCGTTCAGAACTTTGCGGCCGCCAGTGGTGGCCATACGCGCACGGAAACCGTGGCGGCGCTTGCGAACAAGCTTGGAAGGCTGGTAAGTACGCTTCATTTATTTAATACCGCGGTGTGCGGCCCTTCTTGGATTTTGCATGTCTGCAAAAGCGTTGGTGCTATCGCACGGCTACCCGCCGCCGGGGCGGGTTTCCGAACGTGCGCGGCTTATAGTGTCGAAGGGCCTCAGAGTCAATCGGGCGTAAAGACAGGCACGCCGGCGGCCCAGACGCCATGAAGACCACATTTTATTGGGAGCCGCAGCGCCAAGCCTCCAGACAAAGGGTGCGCCACATGGGCCTTTTCGCAGCCAAGTCTTTCGCGCTGCACTAAAATGGCTTAAATCAGGACTGGAAACCCCGACGGCGCCAAGCTGGCGTGCGACAGGAGATGATACGGATGCTTGATCGGCAGGACAGCGAAACGCAGTCCGACCTTGGCGAGGTCTATCCCATGCCGCGCCGCATTCGAGGTCTGTCGGGCAAGCTGCTCTGGCTGACCATCGCCTTCGTCATGCTGGCGGAAATCCTGATCTTTGCCCCCTCCGTCGCCACCATGCGCCTGCGCTGGCTGCAGGACAGGCTGAACACGGCGGCTGCCGCCGGCGTCGTCATCGACGGCCTCCAGCCGCTTGAACTGCCGCGCCAGGTGCAGGACGATACCCTGATGACCACGGGCACCAAGGCGATCGTCCTGCGCAAGGACGGCACGTCGCGGCTGCTGGCCGTGACCGAGATGCCCAAGGAGGTCGACGCACAGTTCGATCTTGCCAACTACGGTGAGCTGCAATCCATCCGCGACGCCTTCTATACGCTTTTGTTCGGCGGCGACCGTTTGCTGCGTGTCTACGGTCCGGTCGGCGAAAGCGACATGGTCATCGAACTGGTGATGGAGGAAAAGGCGCTGCGCAAGGCGATGCTCGCCTATGCGCACAACATCCTGATCGTCTCGCTGTTCATTTCGGTGATCACTGCCATCCTGATGTATCTGGCCATCAATCGCATGATGATCGTGCCGATCCGCCGCCTGACCAGCAACATGCAGTCCTTTGCCGAAAATCCGGAAGATCCGACACGCATTTGGTTTGCCGGAGATGGCAATGACGAGATCGCGGTTGCCGGCCGTCACCTTGCCCGCATGCAGGGCCAGCTGCAAAAGACCCTGAAACAGCAAAAAAACCTCGCAGACCTAGGGCTCGCCGTATCGAAGATCAATCACGACATGCGCAATATCCTGGCCTCCGCCCAGCTGATGTCCGACCGACTCGTCGATGTCGAAGACCCGCTGGTCAAGAGTTTTGCACCGAAGCTGCTGCGCACCATCGATCGCGCCGTTGGTTACACCAACGAAGTTCTGTCCTATGGCCAGACCTCGGAGGCCGATCCGCGCCGGCGCCTCTTCCGCCTCGCCGACCTGTGTCAGGAAGTTCGTGATCTTCTCAACATCGGACCAGACAGTGGCATCGAGTTCATCGAAGCCATCGCACCCGATATCGAGGTCGATGCCGACAGCGAGCAACTGTTCCGCGTCATCCACAATATCTGCCGCAATGCATTCCAGGCGCTTGCAACCTATGTTCCGGAAGATCCGGACTATCCCCGCCGAATCACCGTCTCTGCCCAGCGCATGGGGGCCGTGGTGTCCATCACCGTTGACGACACGGGGCCGGGCATGCCGAGAAAGGCGCGCGAAAACCTCTTTGCCGCCTTTCGCGGCTCGGCGCGCTCCGGTGGCACGGGGCTCGGCCTTGCCATTGCCCGCGAGCTGGTCATTGCCCATGGCGGAACAATCGCACTTGTGGAAAAGCCTGGCCCCGGAACCCTGTTTCGCGTCGAGATCCCAGACAGGCCAGTGTCTCTGAATGACTGGCGGGCACGCGCCTGAGGGCTCCGGATTTCGTTCGTGACGGCAAAATGACTCTTTTTTTGCAAAGGCGCTTGCAATCCTCCGCGGTCCGCTTTAGAGGATCGCCAACGCCGACAAACACAGTCGGTTGGCAAGCACCCGTAGCTCAGCTGGATAGAGCACCAGACTACGAATCTGGGGGTCAGGAGTTCGAATCTCTTCGGGTGCGCCATTTTTCTTCTTAAAATCATAGTCTTGTAAAGTTGCCTCTTGCTGGAGGCGATTTTCGATACGGACAAGTAATGTCCCGGCTCGCGTTACTCGCCCATGCTGGAAAGCAGTTCGTCGAGCTGCTCCAACTGCTCCGGCAATGCTGCCGCCGAGCCCTCTAGGGCTTCTTCAAGCGCCTGCTTCGACGGGTAGATTTCCTGGAAACTCAACAGCGTCTTCCCGTCCTGATCCTTGAAGGTCACGGTCGTGACTGCGCCCTCTTCGTCCTCGTCGTTGGTCCAGACGATGCGCTCGTTCGGCACCACCTCGAGATACTTGCCGAAAAAGGCCATGGTATCCGAACCGCCGGCGGCGATTTCCAACCGATATTTGCCGCCGGTCCGGACATCCATGTCGCACGACACGAGCGAAATGCCGGTTACCGATTTAGGCATCCACCACCGCTGGAACAACTCGGGCTGGCTCCACGCCCTGTACACTGTGCTCGGCGGCGCATTGAATATCCGCACGGCAACGAGTTCGCGATCCCCTCTGCGCTCGACGGAGGTGCGGTTCTCTCCATCACCTCCACTGTCAACTTCCTGATTCATCACGACCCTCCCGTTTCATCTCACCGAAGTTTTCCTCCCGTGCTTCCTATCGGGCCTCGCAGAACTCGCAATGCGCCTCCGTGCGCCCGGCCTTCATCCTGAGCCTATCCGCGAGACTGATATCGACGCAACCTATCGTACAAGCTGTTCCGGCGCCAATCAGGTGATCGGCCCACGGCTAGCATATCGATACAGTGGTTTGATCGTTGTGGGCGGACGCATTCCAAAGTCCGCATTGCTCCATGCCGGCAGAGGCGGTATCTTTGGCAATGGTCGGCATCGATCGCGATAGGCGCGCTTGGCCAGCCCGTGGAAAGACCGACCGAGGACCAATGGCCCGCAAGAACAGAGACGAAGTGCCTTCATCGGATGTGGTACTAGAGCCGGTGTTTTGCCCGCTATGCGAGCGCGTGATCCCGGATGATCAGATGGACCACCACCATCTCGTGCCAAAGAGCAAGGGTGGCAAGAAAACCGTTGGTCTGCATCGCATATGCCACGACCAGATCCATGCAATTTTCACCGATGCCCAACTCGCAAAGAAGTTCAGCACGATCGAGGCCCTCCTTGAGGATCCTGCCGTGCAGAAATTCGTCGCCTGGGTAAAAAGCAAGCCACCGGGTTTTTCCGACTCGGCAAGGGAGCAGCGGCAAACCTTCGGTTCGGGCCGTGGGCGAAAGTAATCGCGCGGATCGTCAGCAATCGGCTGGCAAGCAGACCGCGCAGTCGTCTTGGTCAACCGCATCGCGTCAACGGTGACGTGCGTTAAATCTCATCCGACTTCTGGCTGCCGACCGCGGTGCAGGCAAGGCTATCGCGGATTTGATGCCGCAGCCAGTCATTCGCAGGGTCGCTGTCAGCGTGCTTTGCCCAGACCATTTTCACCGGCGGAAAGGTCAGATTAACGGGCAACGGGCTGACCTCAAGCCCGAGAAGCGCCGCATAGCGACCGGCAATCCGGCTCGGCACCGTGGCAATCACCGGTGCGACCTGTGCCGCCGAGAGCACCGACATATAGCCGGGTGCGGCCGTGATCACGTTCAAATCCACGCCGGCGATTTCCAAGGCATCCTTGATGCAGCCCTGCAATGTCTCGTTCTGGGAGATGGTCGCATGTTCGGCGGAAAGATAGTCCGAGAGTTCCACTGGGTTCGACAGAGCCACAAGCGCCGGATTGTAGCAGCATGCCATTTCCGGTTCGTACAGTGTCTCGAAGGACCGGCGGCTCGTCTTCGAATAGGTGCAGCCGACCGCGATGTCGATACTGCCATCCTCCAGCGAAGGCTCCATCGCCTCGTAAGGAAACACCCTGGCTAAAACCTTGAGGCCGGGTGCATCGCGTCGCAAGCGCATTGTCAGTTCGGGGATCAGCAACAGCTCGATTTCCGGCGACATGGCGATGCGGAACGTCCGCTCTTCAGTGGCGGGGTCAAAAGCCAGGCTACCGGTCAGTGCCATCTGCGCCTGGCGCAGGGCATGGCGCACCGGGATGGCCAAACTGCGCGCCCGCGCTGTCGGCTGCATCACCTGGCCGACCCGTATGAACAAATCGTCCTGAAGCAGGACCCGAAGCGTTGAAAGGGAATGGCTCATCGCAGGTTGCTGGATCTTCAGCCGTCGAGCCGCCCTGGTGACATTCCCCTCCGAGATCAGGGCGTCGAACGCAACGAGCAGGTTGAGGTCAAATGATCGCAAATTGAAATGATCGATAGTTGTCATGAGCCACATCGATTTGATTGCTGGTGTAGCGCTACATACGTGCTCTGCAGGTCAGTTCCAAGACCCTCTGATCAACACGCCGCACAACACTCAGGAGTTTACCATGCAGACCCGCCGTTCCCTTCTTATCAGCACAGCCGGTGCAGCCCTCGCCGCCGGTGCCATAACCACCTTGCCGGCCGTTGCCTTCGCCAAGGCGCCGATGGTCGGCAAGCAGGCCGCCAGCTTCTACCGTTTGAAACTCGGTGACTACGAGATCACCGCGGTCTCGGACGGCACGGTGAAACTGCCGATGTCGAAAATATACAGGCACATCACCGAAAAGGACGCAGAGACCTATCTCGCAGGTCATTTTCAGGCCGATTCCGAAGTTTCGGTCAACGCCTTTCTGGTCAACACCGGCGAGAGGCTCGTTCTGATCGACGCCGGCACGGGCGACCTTTTGGGGCCGGCGCTTGGCAAACTTGTCTCCAACATCGAGGCAGCGGGGTACAGGGCGGACCAGATCGACGATGTCATCCTCACGCACATCCATGCCGACCATTCCGGCGGCCTTGTTGCCAATGGCAAGCGCGTGTTCGAAAACGCGATCCTGCGCGTCAACCACCGCGAGGCCGAGTTCTGGCTGAAAGCCGATGCCACGGCCAAGGCCGATAAGGTCCTGGGTCCGCAGATCGCCCAGGCCGAGAAATGCGTTGGCCCCTATGTCGACGCGAAGAGGTTCGAAACCTTTGCAGATGATGCCGCGCCTTTGCCCGGCTTTGGTTCGGTTCTGAGGGCCGGCCACACCCCCGGCCACAGTGGTATCATTGTGGAAAGCCAGGGGGAGAAGATCGTGTTCTGGGGTGACATCGCCCATGGCGACGTGTTGCAATATGACCATCCGGAGGTCACGGTCGATTTCGATGTGGACCAGACGATGGCTGCAGCCTCACGTTCGGTTGCTTTCGCCGAGGCCGCCGATCAGAAATATCTGGTCGCGGGCGCCCATCACGCCTTCCCGGGCATCGGCCATGTCAGGCGCGATGAGACAAACTACGACTGGGTGCCGCTGGTCTACAGTGCCAATTACTGAGTTCGGACCAGGCCTCGTCTCCGCGACGGGGCCTGATATCGCTTGCTCCATTGCAAATGGCAGCAGCGCTTTGCCCGCCTGGCAATCAATGCCCAGCATCGTAGTAAGTCGCTCAATGTTCGGGCCGCATTGACCGACAAGCTTTAAATCAGTGATCGCGCCTGCTCCGCGGCATATGACATCCGCCAGTCTGGCATGATGCTCAGCGCCGTCACCGATTGCCCCAGCCGGATTTTGGTCGTCCTTGCCATCGGTCTTGGCTTGCCTTCACGGGTCAAAAATTGTCATGGTCTGATCACCCCATCTAATATATCAGTTCATGGAAACGTTGCAGTGCGAGATTCGCCGCGCCTCACGGCGTGAAAGGCTCGACGACTGCAACGCGTGACGGTTTGGGCTGCCAATATATTCGGCAGCGTGCGGCGGGCTTGGGTAATGCCGCTTCGATACGGGGAAATTACAGATGAGATGGAAGCGGACGATACAGCTGCTCGACGTTCACGCCGAGGGTGAGATCGGCAAGGTCGCGATCGGTGGCGTGCCGAAGATCCCGGGCGACACCGTGGCGGATCAGTTGGCTTGGCTGAACACCGACCCAAAGGGCGAGGAACTGCGCCGGATGCTGGTATTGGAGCCGCGTGGTGCGCCGATCGGCTCGGTCAATTTGCTCCTGCCTCCGAAAAATCCTGCCGCAGATGCCGCCTTTGTCATCCTGCAACCGGATCAGGCGCATGCAAGCTCCGGTTCGAATTCGATCTGCGTCACCACGGCATTGCTGGAGGCCGGCATTGTCGAGATGCAGGAGCCGGAAACCATCGTCATGCTGGAAACGGCGGCCGGCCTCGTCAAGGCGACCGCGACCTGTCGCGATGGCCGCTGCGAGCGCGTCAAGCTGACCATGGTGCCCTCCTTTGTCCACGAGCTCGACGTTGCGCTCGAGACCGAGCATTGGGGCCGGATTACCTTTGATCTGAGCTATGGCGGCATCTTCTACGCCCTGGTCGATGTCGGCCAGGTCGGCCTGACGATCGAAAAGGCCAATGCCCGCGCGCTGGTCGAGGCAGGCATGATCTTGAAGCAGGAAATCAATCGGCACATTCCTGTTGTGCATCCGGAGATCCCCGCCATTTCCGGCGTCGCCTATGTCATGTTCCGGGATGTCGACCCCGATGGTGCCGTGCGCACCTGCACGACCATGTGGCCGGGCCGGGTGGATCGTTCGCCCTGCGGCACCGGCAATTCGGCCAACCTGGCAACGCTGCATGCGCGTGGCCGGGTCAAGGTGGGTGATGTCATGCTGTCGCGCTCGATCATCGGCTCGGAGTTCGAGGTCGGCCTTGCAGGCGTCACAGAAGTTGCTGGGCGTCCGGCTGTCATTCCGACGATCAGCGGCCGCGGCTTCACCTTCGGCCTGCATCAGGTTGCGCTCGATCCGTTCGATCCCTTCGAGCATGGCTTTGCGCTGACCGACGTCTGGGGTCCATCATCCGGCTCGATCGGCTGAGGCAGCGATCCTGCAGGATGGGGCGATCACCATGGCATTGCGAAATTCGTTAAACTGCAATGCAAGTTGGTAGGCTAATCGTAAGGGTCTTGTTTTTCCCCATCTTGCTATCTGCCGACGCCACCGAATATGTAGGATCGATATGTGTAAATCTCAGATTGGCAAGTAATTTCTAAATGAAAGAACTCATTGCGATAGGATCAACCCTGCTGCCGTTTCCGGCAATGCCTTCCACACTTCGCGGAAGTGCGGTGTTTTCCGGTTTAACTCTTGAAGAGGACCGGGATTGGCTGTCCCGATGTCATACACGTGCTCTTTGTGCCGGTGAAAGCCTCGTCGACTTCGAAGATGCGTCGAAGGATGTCTTCATCGTCCAGACGGGCGAGGTTCGGGCGGTTCTTCGCTTTTCGGTGGGCAAGGAAGCGATCCTCGGCACTTTCAAGCGCGGCGATATTCTCGGTGAACTGGCGGCCATCGACGATCTGAGCCGTTCGGCGAGCCTGATGGCGGTCAGCGAAGCACTTGTCACCGTTATCCCCTATGCGGTGTTCCATGACATCTTGAGGCAACGCCCGGATGTTGCCCTGTCGCTGCTGCAGCTGTTGTCGAAGCGCGTTCGCGCGATGAACGAGCGCCTGTCGGAACTGTCGTTCCTCGACACCAAGCATCGCCTCTACAACACCCTGCTGCGGCTGTCGCGCCTTCGCTCTGATGGCGGGCGTGAGCGCATCATCTCGCCGCCGCTGGTCCATGCCGAGCTGGCCGAGCATATCGGTGCCAGCCGGGAAACCGTGTCGCGGGAAATGTCGCGCCTTGCGCGCGAACAGCTCGTCGAGCGCACCAGCCGTGCCATCGTGCTGAAGAACCCGGTCGAACTGTCGAAGCGCATCTCCCGTGCGCTTGAGGGCTAAAGCCCCGATCAGGGATAGATCACGCCCTTGCGCAGGATGACATTGGCATAGAGCCGCGGTTCGCCGGTCTGGACAATTGTATGGGCCGCCTTAACCCGATTGTAGAAGTCGGCGCCGATCAGCGGCGTGACGGCGATTTTGGGTTCGTGGCGGGCGCAGCAGGCGATGATTTCCTCATGCACCGGATCGATCTGCTCGGGCTTGCCGCCAACTGTCGATCGGAAAATGGCTTCCGGCACGAAATCGTCGATCGGCATGACGCTCAACACCGCATTCAGCACCGGGACGAGATGATGGCCGTCAAGCCGCACCAGCCGGCGCCCGTGTTCCAGCGCCGGATAGTTGCCGTCGACAATGGCAATCTCGTCGCCATGGCCCATCGCGCGCAACGTCGCCAGGAGTTCGGGACTCAGGAGCGGATCAATTCCCTTCAGCATTTTCTATTTCCTTGAACAACACGGTTTGGTCGATGAGGTAGCGGGCAAAGATCGGCAGGCTGGCGCCGCCGATGGCGCGCGCCTGGGCGCCGACCGCCCCTTCGATGATCTCCGGAATGACGACGCCCTGCAGGTCGAGGCGGTTGACCGCTTCGACGGTGGCCGTCACCAGGCGGCTGCGCACCCAGTCGGGAAAGCCTCCGTCGATGATCGCGGCAGAAAAATCGATGATTGACACGGCAGCGATGACCGCTTGCGCGAGGGCTGCGGCCGTATCCTGGATCCAGATCTCCAGCGGTTCGCCGAAATCAATCCATTCCTCGGCCGCATACCAGAGCGGCTGCGGATCGATCCCGCGCTCGCGCAGCAGGTTTTCCAGAACGAAGATCGAGGCAATGTCGAGCAACTGCCGCGTTTGTCCATGCTTGTCGCGCACAGGCAGGGGGCCGATCGCACCGGCGGTTCCGGTTCGCCCGACAAACAGCGAGGAATTGACCACGATGCCGCCGCCGATGAACGAGCCGATATAGAAATAGACGAAGTCCGGATGCTGGGAGCCGGCCCCGAACACCAGTTCCGCCCCGCAGGCACTGGTTGCGTCGTTGCGCAGATAGACCGGATGGCTCATCCGGCTCGCCACCTCGGCCTGCAGGTCGACCGTGCGCCAGATCTCCATCGCACCGTCCGGCGCGCCGACCTCTTCCGCCCAGTTCCAGAGCTCGAAGGGTGCCGCGATGCCAATGCCGGCAATGCGCGCCTGGTGCTCCTCGCTCATCTGCGCTTCCATCTCGGCAATGCCCTCGCAAATGAAGGGCAGAAGATGGTCGGGATGCGGATAGCGATAGGTCCGGTGCTTCTGCATGCGGATCTGCCCTACGAAATCCATCAGCACCAGGTCCGCGCTGCGTCGGCCGATTTTCACACCGAACGAAAACACCGCTTCCGGATTGAGATACATCGGGATGGAGGGTTGCCCCACGCGGCCACGCACCGGTTCGCCGCGCAGAAGCAGCTTGTCGCTTTCCAGCGAGCGCATAATCACCGACACGGTCTGGGCGGACAATCCGGTCATCCGGGCGATATCCGCCTTCGAGTAACCGCGGTTCTGCCGGACCAGCGAAAGCACCAGCCGCTCATTGTAGGCGCGCACGCGCACCTGGTTCGAGCCGCCGCCGGCACTCACCCTGGGCGTCTGTTCCACCAGCTGTGCTTGATCATTCTGTGACACTTGAGGCCGCTCCTCCCGACCGCTCCGTCGTAACGGAGCCTTAGCAGAATGTCACAGCGATTTAATAATTCAATTGGATTTATTTATTGACAGCGAAAATGTTCTGATGTTCTAAATAGTGGCGTGGAGGAGCGGTGCCGGGTGGCGCCGAACCGGGCTGATATTGATCGGCCCGGCCGACATGCGACGGCCAGAGGAACTGGCTGAACACTTTCGGGAGGAAATTATGAAGAAATCACTGCTTACCGCTGCCCTGTCGACCCTGGCTCTCGGCGTTGTCTTCGCCGCGCCGGTACAGGCCGCAGATGTATCGGCATGCCTGATCACCAAGACCGACACCAACCCCTTTTTCGTCAAGATGAAGGAAGGTGCGACGGCCAAGGCGGCCGAACTCGGCGTCACCTTGAAGGCCTATGCCGGCAAGGTCGATGGTGACTCGGAAAGCCAGGTCGCCGCCATCGAAACCTGCATCGCTGACGGCGCCAAGGGCATTCTGCTGACCGCCTCGGACACCAAGGGCATCGTCCCCGCCGTCCAGAAGGCACGCGACGCCGGCCTGCTCGTCATCGCCCTCGACACCCCGCTGGAGCCGATCGATTCAGCCGACATGACCTTCGCGACCGACAATCTTCTTGCCGGCGAACTGATCGGCAAATGGGCGGCAGCCACCCTCGGCGACGCTGCCAAGGACGCCCGCATTGCCTTCCTCAACCTGACCCCGTCGCAGCCGTCGGTTGACGTCCTGCGCAACCAGGGCTTCATGAAGGGCTTCGGCATTGATGTCGTTGACATCAACAAGATCGGCGACGAAACCGATCCGCGCATCGTCGGTCACGACGTCACCAACGGCAATGAAGAAGGCGGTCGTACCGCGATGGAAAACCTTCTCCAGAAGGATCCGACCATCAACGTCGTGCATACCATCAACGAACCGGCAGCCGCTGGTGCCTATGAGGCGCTGAAGGCGGTCGGCAAGGAAGGCGACGTCCTGATCGTCTCCGTTGACGGCGGTTGCCCGGGTGTAAAGAACGTCGCGGAAGGCGTTATCGGTGCCACATCGCAGCAGTATCCGCTGCTCATGGCATCGCTCGGCATCGAAGCGATCAAGAAGTTTGCCGATAGCGGCGAAAAGCCGGCTGCGACCGAAGGTAAGAACTTCTTCGACACCGGCGTGGCACTCGTCACCGACAAGCCGGCTGCCGGCGTCGAATCGATCGACACCAAGGCAGGCCTGGACAAGTGCTGGGGCTGATCCCCAGCCCGGTCTGACGACGAAGTTCTGGCGGGAGACATCCCGCCAGCCAAGGTGCGAAGCGCCCGGCCCCGGCGGCGGCCCAATCCAGGCGGCTGCCCAACCCAATCAGCGGTAGGCCGGGCGTGTCCTTCGTGTAGAAAGAATTCCATAACGGCAGGGAGGATAACCCATGCAGCCGGCCAATCCCGAAACGCGGACTGCGCAGGACTTCGAAAAGGTCCTGACCCAGAGTTCGACCCAGATCGCCTCGTTTGATCGCCATGAGCGAAGCGCTCTGGAGCATTTCCAGCACTTTCTACATTCGAGCCCTGCGGCAGTTGCCTTGATCGTTCTGGTCCTGTCACTTGCGGCCTTCGGCACCATTCTCGGCGGCAAGTTCTTCTCGGCCTTCACCCTGACGCTGATCCTGCAGCAGGTGGCGATTGTCGGCATCGTTGGGGCGGCCCAGACGCTGGTGATCCTGACAGCCGGCATCGATCTCTCTGTCGGCGCGATCATGGTCCTGTCTTCGGTGGTCATGGGCCAGTTCGCCTTCCGCTACGGTCTTCCGCCTTCGCTGGCCGTACTTTGCGGTTTTGCTGTCGGTGCGGCCTGCGGCTTCATCAACGGCGTGCTTGTGGCACGCATGAAACTGCCGCCCTTTATCGTCACGCTCGGCATGTGGCAGATCGTTCTGGCGACCAATTTCTTGTATTCCGCCAATGAAACGATCCGTGCCCAGGATATCGAGGCCAATGCGCCGATCCTGAAATTCTTCGGCGAGAACGTCCGTATGGGTGGCGCAGTTCTAACCTATGGCGTCATCGCCATGGTGCTGCTCGTCGCCCTGCTGTGGTATGTCCTCAACTACACAGCCTGGGGACGCCATGTCTACGCGGTCGGTGACGATCCGGAAGCCGCAGAACTTGCAGGCGTCAACGTGAAGCGCATGCTGGTTTCGGTCTACACCTTGTCCGGCCTGATCTGCGCGCTCGCAGGCTGGGCCCTGATCGGCCGCATCGGCTCGGTCTCGCCAACAGCCGGTCAGTTCGCCAACATCGAATCCATCACCGCCGTGGTGATCGGCGGCATCTCGTTGTTCGGCGGGCGTGGATCCATTCTTGGAATGCTGTTTGGCGCATTGATCGTCGGCGTCTTCCAGCTCGGTCTGCGCCTGATCGGCACCGACCCGCAATGGACCTATCTCCTGATCGGCGTCCTGATTATCTCCGCCGTTGCAATCGACCAATGGATCAGAAAGGTAGCAGGCTGATGACCCGGGAACCAATCCTCACCGCCCGCGGACTTGTGAAACGCTATGGTCGCGTTACCGCGCTCGACAATGCCGACTTCGATCTCTATCCGGGCGAAATCCTCGCCGTCATCGGAGACAACGGTGCCGGAAAGTCTTCGCTGATCAAGGCGATTTCCGGTGCGGTCATCCCCGACGATGGCGAGATCCGCCTCGATGGGACGCCGGTGCAGTTCCGGTCGCCGATCGAGGCCCGCAAGGCCGGCATCGAGACGGTCTACCAGAACCTTGCATTGTCGCCCGCACTCTCGATTGCCGACAACATGTTCCTCGGCCGCGAGATCCGCAAACCGGGCATCATGGGCTCGGTTTTCCGTTCGCTTGATCGCACTGCGATGGAAAAGATCGCCCGCGACAAGCTGTCGGAGCTTGGCCTGATGACGATCCAGAATATCAACCAGGCGGTGGAGACCCTCTCGGGTGGCCAGCGTCAGGGGGTTGCCGTCGCGCGTGCGGCCGCCTTCGGCTCAAAGGTTATCATCCTCGATGAGCCGACGGCCGCCTTGGGCGTCAAGGAGAGCCGCAAGGTTCTGGAACTGATCCTCGATGTGCGCTCGCGCGGCATGCCGATCGTTCTGATTTCGCACAACATGCCACATGTGTTCGAGGTGGCGGACCGCATCCATGTCCATCGTCTCGGCAAGCGCCTTTGCGTCATCAATCCGAAGGACTACACCATGTCGGATGCGGTCGCCTTCATGACCGGTGCCCGCGAGGCCCCGCAGGAGGACCTTGCCGCATGAGCGGGCAGCTCGAAGCCCTGGTTGCTGAAATCGAGAAACGGGCGCAATCCAGCGCCCGTTTCATCGTCGCCATTGCCGGTCCGCCCGGAGCCGGAAAGTCGACGCTTGCGGACCGCCTCTACGAAAGGCTGCTCGCCCACGGACAGGCCGCCACGGTCCTGCCGATGGACGGCTTTCACCTCGACAATGGTATCTTGCAGGATCGTGGCCTGCTGGCGCGGAAAGGCGCACCCGAGACCTTCGATGTGCGCGGCCTTGGCGATATCCTGCGTGCCGTGCGCGCCGGCGGCGAGGTTCTCGTTCCGGTCTTCGACCGCAGCCGGGAACTGGCCATTGCCGCTGCTCGCTGTATCTCGGCGGACGATCGCATCATTCTGGCCGAGGGCAACTATCTCCTGCTGGATGACAAGCCCTGGAGCCTGCTCGCACCGCTGTTTGATTTCACCGTCTTGGTGTCACCACCCGTTAACGAATTGGAGCGGCGGCTGGTCGAGCGCTGGCAAAGTTTCGGCATGACACCCGACGAAATCGCCGAAAAGGTCGGCGGAAACGATCTTCCCAATGGTCGGCTGGTGTTACAGCACAGCCGTCAGGCCGATATGAAAATTGATATTTTCTAGATATTACAAATGCTTGGGCGATTTACACCTGTGTAAATCCTTAAGTTCTAATTAAATCGCCGGTCGCTAAAATTGTATCTATTTGCTTCAGCGAATTTCAGCCTCCTCTTGATACAACTCCTCCTTGAAAGATTAACGCTGACACCCATGTCGTGGCGGTAAAAGCCAACGGGATGGCTCGCTTTGGATCGGTGTCGGAAAGGGGAGTGTGAAATGACAATTCTGATCGTTGAAGACAACCCGACCAATGCGATGATCCTCAAGCATCTGGCGAAGAAGGTCACCGACGAGGAAATCCGCGTCGAACCGGATGGCGCATCCGCACTGGCCCTCTGCCACAGCCATGCCTTTTCCATGCTGATCGTCGATCATATGCTGCCGGGCATCTCTGGTCTGCAATTCGTCAAGGCCGTTCGCCTGATGGATCGTTATGCCGATGTGCCCGTGATCATGGTGACGGCCGATACCGAGCCGCGCCTGCGCGAAAGCGCCGAGGCCAGTGGCGTGACGGACTTCCTGACCAAGCCTGTGGAAGCAGTGGCCTTCCGCCAGCTCCTTGCCGACCATCTTGGCGCCAATACAGAACTCTCGAAATCTGCGTGAGCCGAGTTCGGGCCTGAGGAAAGAGCCATGAAGCGCATTCTCATTGCATTGCTGGCGGCAGCCATGTCGGGTGTTTCCGCATTCGCGCTGGAAGCGCCCACCGGCCTGGTCATCTTGACCGTCAAAGGCGCTGTAACCAACACCAATGTCGGCGATACCGCCGCTTTTGATTTTGCCATGCTGGAAAAGCTCGAGAGCCGCCAGGCGGTGGTGGAAACCCCGTGGACGACAGGCAAGACGACCTTCGAAGGGCCGCTTCTGCGCGCCGTGCTCCAGGAAGCCGGTGCATCTGGCAAAACACTCACTGTGCGCGCCCTCAATGATTATTCTGCAGAGATTCCCATTGTCGACGCGGAAATCGCCACCATCCTGGCAATCCGTCAGGATGGGCAACGCATGTCGGTCCGCGAAAAAGGCCCAATGATGCTGGTCTATCCCTTTGACCTTGAGCCGGGCCTGTACAACGAAAAATACTTCTCGCGTTCGGTCTGGCAGATCAAGGAAATCGAGGTCGCCAAGTGATGAACCAGCGGGCAACAGTCAAGCAGGCAGCGGGTGAGGGCAGCGTTGCCCTGATCCTGCAGATCCTGTGCGCTGTGCTCCTCTTTGTCCTGATCCTGCTGTTTGTCGATATCGCCCGCCAATACCGGATCATGGAAGACGGCGTGCGCGAAAATGCCCTGTGGTCGGTCTATCAGCTGGACCGCGAGGTCAGCACACTCGAGGACAGCCTGGCAGATCTTCGCGTCCAGCCCGCGTCCGCAAAGCTCCATGATGAACTCGCCCTGCGCTATGACATCTTGTATTCGCGCGTGGATATCGTCGAGCAAGGCAAGTTCGGCAGCTATTTTGCCGACGATCAGCAGATCCGCGGCCTGATCGCAGACATGGCTGCTGTCGTCCGTGCCCAGCAGCCGTTGTTCGATCGCTATGCTGCCGGGCGCTTGCCCACCGCTGCAGAGCTTGATGAACTCGATACGGCTCTGGCCTCTCTGGCTCTGACGTCGCAAGATCTGTTGATCCACACCAATGCCCGCCTCAGCCATGAGCGTGCCGATAGCCGCGACCTGATCCTCGGCCTGGAGCGGACCTCGTTCGTGATGCTCGGCCTGCTGATGGCTTCCGTCGTTTTCCTCGTGGTCACGCTGAACCGTCAGTTGAGATCGGTTCGCGAAACCAGCCGTGAGCTGGAGGTCATGGCCAGCCAGTTGTCGGAGGCCTATGAGGCTGCCGATGCCGGAAACCGGGCGAAGTCGCAGTTCATGGCGACCATGGGCCATGAAATCCGCACCCCCCTCAATGCCATTCTCGGCATGTCGGAATTGCTGGAGCTTTCGGAGCTGCCCGAAGACACGCTCTATAGCGTCAAGACCATTCGCTCGTCCGGCGAAGCCCTGCTCGAAGTGATCAACGAGATCCTCGATTTCTCCAAGATCGAGCACGGTAAGCTTGAGCTTGAGCAGCGGGCATTCGATGTCTGCGGGCTCGCCGAAAGCACCGTCAGCATCATCCGCGGTCGTGCCGAAGATCACAAGAACACGGTCATCCTCGACC
Source organism: Rhizobium sp. PDO1-076 (assembly GCF_000247475.1). Lineage (GTDB taxonomy): Bacteria > Pseudomonadota > Alphaproteobacteria > Rhizobiales > Rhizobiaceae > Allorhizobium. The sequence continues at coordinate 30,059 of NZ_AHZC01000419.1, forward strand.
TGCCGGAATCGCTGAACACGCTGTTCGTCAGGACTGATCCGACCCGTTTGCGCCAGGTTCTGCTCAACCTCCTGTCCAATGCGGCGAAGTTCACCCATGACGGCACGGTCACGCTGCGCCTGCGCGAGTTCTATCGCGAAGGCAAACTGATGATCCGCTTCGAGGTCGAAGATACCGGTATCGGCATTGATGAAGCCGGCCTCGACAAGCTGTTCAAGCCTTTCTCGCAGGTCGATGCATCGATCAGCCGTCGTTATGGTGGCACCGGCCTTGGTCTGACCATCTGCAAGCAGATTGTCGAAAAGCTGGGCGGCGAGCTCGGCATGAGCAGCACTGTCGGCGTCGGCAGCATATTCTGGTTCGAACTGGCGGTCGTGCCTGTCAGCCGCGAAGACATCAAGAAACTGACGGCCACACGCGACAGCGAAGAGGATCTGCCACGGCTGAAAATTCTGCTGGTGGAAGACAATCGTGTCAATCAGATCGTCGCGACGCGCTTTCTGGCAAGGCTCGGCCAGGACGTGGAAATCGCCAATGACGGCACGGAAGCCGTGGTCCTTGCCCGCCAGCAGAAGTTCGATCTCGTGCTGATGGACATGCAGATGCCGGTGATGGACGGTATCGAGGCGACGCGCCGGATCATCGCCGAGCGCGGCCCGTCGGCCGAAACGCCGATCATCGCGATGACCGCCAATGCCTCGGATGACGACCGCCGTCGCTGCCTGGATGCCGGCATGTCCGGCTTCGAATCCAAACCGGTAACCCTGGAAAGGTTGCGCAAGATGATTGCCGACGCAACAAACCCTGTCGACGAAACGGTGCTTCCGGCCACGGCCGACATCAGTGAAGAGGCCCCGGGCCTTCCACAGCCGGACTTGAGCGACGTCATGCCGCTCCAGGTTCTGCCGGGTCTCGGGATCGAGGGCCTTGATGAGGCTCGCCATGCCGAACTTGTCGATGCGCTCGGCGAGGAGGTTTTCCAGGAACTGGTCGAATCGTTCTTCGACGACGCGACATCCCTGATGGTCGATCTCAACCAGGCTGTGCAGAAGCCGGACCCGGAAAAGATCGATCGTGTTCTGCACACGATCAAGGGCGCGGCGGTAAACGTCGGGCTGAACGAAATTGCGGTAAAGGCGAATGCACTGCGGGGGCATCCGCCATCGCCTGCACAAGTCGAATTGCTGGGCGAAGAAATCCTCGCCCTTAAATTTAAATTGGTAGCCTGAGAGGCACGGAGGCGTTCATGCGTATTTTGTTGGTAGACGACAACAGTACTAATCTGAAGCTTCTGACGAAGCTCGTCGGCAAGCTCGATAATTGCGAGGCTTTGACCTATTCCAGCCCCGATGCCGTCCTGTCGGCCCTTCCGGAACTGGATTTCGACATTGCGATCATCGATTACCAGATGCCGGTGTACAATGGCGTCGAGCTCTACACCGAGATCGTGCGCTTCGAAAAATATGCCCAGGTGCCGGTCATCTTCATCACCGGTGACAAGGACATGACCACGCGCATGGCGGCGCTCAATGCCGGTGCGATCGATTTTCTCACCAAGCCGGTCAATCCAGTCGAGTTCAACGCCCGTGTGCAGAACATCGTCAGCCTGGCTCGCGCCCGCCGCCAGCTTGCCGATCAGGCCGAATGGTTGCGTCGCGAGGTGGAGCGTGCCGTGGGAGAATTGCGCGAGCGCGAGCAGGAGATCATCCATCGCCTGACGCTGGCGGCCGGTTACAAGGATCCCGACACGGCCCGCCACACCCTGCGCGTTGCCGCCTATTCCGAGGCGATCGCTGTCGAGCTTGGTCTTCCGCCACAGGTCTGCCACGACATCCGCCTGGCGGCCCCGATGCATGACATCGGCAAGGTGGCAATGCCGGATACCGTGCTGCTGAAGCAGGGGCGGTTGACCGAGTCGGAATACCGCCAGATGCAGGCGCATGCCCAGATCGGCAGCGACATTCTCGGCCAGGCACATTCCTCGCTTCTGCAGCTGGCCTCGGAAATTGCCGCCAGCCACCATGAGCGCTGGGACGGCCAGGGTTATCCGAACCGGATCACGGGCGCGGCCATTCCGATCTCCGGCCGCATCGTCTGCATCGCCGACAATTTCGATGCGCTGACGACGGAGCGCCCCTATAAGCCGGCCTGGAGCTTCGAGCGCACTGCCGAGCATATTCTCGGCCGCGCCGGCACCCAGTTCGATCCGGATTGCGTTGCAGCCTTCGAGAGGGCATTGCCGCGCATCCAGGCCATCATGGAGCAGGACAGGCGCGAGCAGGCCGAGGAAGCCGAGCGCTTGGCAATCGCATCCGGCGACCACCGGGTGGCCTGAGAACCTTTGATCGTGTCTTCGAACGTGCTAAGGGCGGCAAGCTCTGCTAGCCCAAACTCGGCTGGCCCAAGTTCTGCAAGCCGGAGGCACGTTCATGCGCTCACTGACTATCCGCCGCCCTGACGATTGGCACCTGCATCTGCGCGACGGCGCCATGATGGAAGGCGTGATCGGCGATACCAGCCGTCATTTCGCCCGCGCCATCATCATGCCAAACCTCGTGCCGCCGGTGGTCACCACCGCGGATGCCCGCGCCTATCGCGAGCGCATCGTCAAGGCGATCCCGGCCGGCGACACGTTCGAACCGCTGATGACGCTCTATCTCACCGAAGGCACGAGCCCGGATGATCTGGAAGAGGGCAAAAACAGCGGGTTGATCACGGCGGTCAAGCTTTATCCCGCCGGTGCCACGACCAACTCCCATGGCGGCGTGCGCGATTTCGAAAAGGCGATGCCGGCGCTTGAGCGCATGGCGAAGATCGGCCTGCCGCTTTGCGTGCATGGTGAGGTGACCACACCCGAAGTCGACATCTTCGACCGCGAAAAGGTCTTCATCGACACTGTGCTGGATCCGCTGCGCAAGCGTCTGCCGGAACTCAAGGTGACGATGGAGCATGTGACGACCTCAGACGGCATCGACTACATCAAGTCGGCCGAGAGCAACCTGGCCGGTTCGATCACCACCCATCACCTGATCATCAATCGCAATGCCATCCTCGTCGGCGGCATCCGCCCGCACTATTACTGCCTTCCGGTCGCCAAGCGCGAGAGCCATCGTCTGGCCCTGCGCGCAGCCGCAACCTCCGGCGATCGCCGCTTCTTCCTCGGAACGGATTCCGCCCCGCATATCGACCCGCTGAAGGAATGCGGCTGCGGCTGCGCCGGCATCTATACCTCGGTCAACACGATGAGTTGCCTCGCCCATGTCTTCGAGCAGGACAATGCGCTCGACAGGCTGGAAGCCTTCGCCTCGCTCAACGGCCCCGCCTGGTATGGCCTGCCTGCCAATGACGAGACGATCACGCTGATGCGTCGCGACGAGCCGGTCGATTTCCCGGCAAAGATCGAAACCGGTGCCGGCACGGTGACTGTGTTCGACCCGATGTTCCCGCTGCATTGGGACGTCGCCTAGGCACAATCCACAGCCGCATCGCTTGTCAGCGGCGCGACGCCCGGCTAGTTTGCGGTCAGGCCGGATGCAGCCTGCCGCCCGCAGCGGAAACGCCATGGTGAATGCATCCCAACCTGTCTCATCCACCGGGTCCCGGTAGCCAGATGACGAAGGGGTCAGCAACGCGGGCGCTGATAGCTCCATTCGTCTCTTGCAGAGGATGAAACATGCGTGATTTTCGCGATGCCAAGACAATGGCCAAGTCGCTCCGACAACGTTTGACGGAACGCGGCCTGACAATCTCCCACAGTGAAGCGCTCGAACTCGTGGCCGAACAGTTTGGCTTCGAAAACTGGAATATTCTGGCGGCAAAACTGGCTGCGGACGTTGATCGTCCAACCCCTGTCGCTCCCCAATTTGCGCCGCCCATTCCGATATTCAGGATTTTCGATGTCGCAAAGGCCCGAGAATTCTATTGTGACTATCTTGGGATGACGGTCGATTGGGAGCATCGTTTCGGCGAAGACTTTCCGCTCTATCTTCAGGTGTCGCGGGAAAACCTTGTACTGCATCTGAGCGAGCATTCGGGCGATGCCAGTCCCGGTGCCCGTATCTTCGTCTGGGTGACGGATGTCGTGGTTATCCACAAGCAGATCACGGCGCGCGCCTATCGCTTTCTCAAGCCCGGTCTGAAAGACGCAGCTTGGGGTCGCGAACTGCACCTGACCGACCCGTTCAGCAACCGTATCACCCTGTGCCAAAAGGCCGAGGGTACCACGGACGGCCTGTAACGTTGCCTGTCTGCGTTAGAATGCCCCCGCCATCCCCCGGATGGCGGGGAATGACACATCAAAGGGTTACGAGTTGTGGCCACAGTCCGGTGATGCCGACAAGGATCAGATAGATCGCCACGACATAGTTGAGCAGTCGTGGCATGACCAGGATCAGGATGCCTGCGATCAAGGCGATAATCGGCTGGATGGCGAGTGTGGCGTTCATTATGTCTTCGTCTCCTGGTTTTGAAGGTCTCGAACATTCGCTCCGAGACAATGTCGGCGGCATTCTTGACCGCGACAAGCGCCCGCCGAATAGTGCGGGTGCCGCGCCAAAAAAAGCCTGCGGCGGATTAACCCGACCGAGGCCGAATTGTTCCATGGGCGGAACGCTCTCGACCGCTTTGTAGCACGTGAGGCAAGGCAACCATCTGGTTTCGCCGTCCTCTTCCTGCTATGGGCGCATGAACCGCATATCAAGGAGCGCCGGATGACCCAGACCACATTCACCGATCCTGCCGTCATGGCTGAACTCGTCGCGAAGATGCTTTGGGAAATCAAGGCGGTGCACTTCAATGCGGCCGAGCCCTACAAGCTTTCCTCCGGCATGAAGAGCCCCGTCTATATCGATTGCCGCAAGCTCCTGTCCTATCCCCGCGTCCGGTCCGCGGTGATGGATTTTGCCGCCGCCACCCTGATGCGCAATGCCGGTTTCGAGCAGTTCGACTGCATCGCGGGTGGCGAGACGGCCGGTATCCCGTTTGCGGCACTGCTTGCCGATCGCCTCGGCCTGCCGATGATCTATGTCCGCAAGGCCCCCAAGGGCCATGGCCGCAATGCCCAGATCGAAGGCCATATGCCGGAAAACTCGCGCGTGCTCGTCATCGAGGACCTGACGACCGCCGGCGGCAGCATGTTCAAGTTCATCGAGGCTGTGCGCGCGGCAGGCGGTATCGTCGACCACGGCATTGCGCTGTTCTTCTACGGCATCTTCCCGGAGGCAGAGCAGCGCTTCGAAGACGGCAAGGTCAAGCTCCACTACATCGCCACCTGGCGCAACGTTCTCTCCGTCGCCCGCGAGCAGAAGCTTTTCGACGAACAGACCCTGTCGGAAGTCGAGGCCTTCCTCGATGCGCCGCTCGACTGGTCGGGACGCAATGGTGGGGTTTCGTCGCTCGGCTGAGCAATTGCCCAAAGTCGCGCTGGAAAAACGGAACGCTTTCGTTTAAATCGATTGAAACATCTATCGGGAGGTCGAGATGATCCTGTGTTGCGGCGAAGCGCTGATCGACATGTTGCCACGCGAAACCACGCTCGGCGAGCGGGCCTTTTCGCCCTATGCCGGCGGCGCGATCTTCAACACGGCAATCGCGCTCGGCCGTCTCGGCATCGAGACGGGCTTCTTCACCGGCCTGTCCGATGACATGCTCGGCGACATCCTGCGCGAAACACTGAAATCCTCCGGCGTCGATTTCAGCTATTGCGCCACGCTGTCGCGTCCGTGCACGATCGCACTCGTCAAGCTCACAAACGGCCAGGCATCCTACGCCTTCTATGACGAAAACACCGCCGGGCGCATGATCACCGAGGCCGATCTGCCCACCCTCGACGAGACCTGTGAGGCCCTGCATTCCGGCGCGATCAGCCTGATCCCGGAACCCTGCGGCTCGACCTATGAGGCGCTGATGACGCGCGAGCACAAGACCCGCGTCATCTCGCTCGACCCCAACATCCGCCCCGGCTTCATCAAGGACAAGCAAGCCCACCAGGCCCGCATCGCCCGCATGGCGGACATGTCCGACATCCTGAAATTCTCAGACGAAGACCTGGACTGGTTCGATCTTCCGGGCACCCAGGACGAACGCGCCGCCTACTGGCTGACGCGCGGCGCCAAACTCGTGGTGCTGACCAGGGGCGCGGAAGGTGCCACCGGCTATACCGCCAACTTCAAGGTCTCGGTTCCGTCCAACAAGGTCGAGGTGGTCGACACCGTCGGTGCCGGCGACACGTTTGACGCCGGCATTCTGGCTTCGCTGAAGCGTCAGGGACTGCTGACCAAGGACAAGGTCGCGACGCTGTCGGAAGAGGCGGTGCGCCAGGCGCTGACGGTTGGAGCGAAGGCTGCCGCCGTGACGGTGTCGAGGGCAGGGGCCAACCCGCCGACGGCGGCGGAGATCGGGTTCTGAGGTAGATCCTTTACCGCTGTTCACCGAAAGGTTTGGATATCCGTAACTTGTCTGCAGCCTATTGTGGTGTCGATCCGACTGCGATGTATCGTGTGGCGATATAGAAGCAAGTGGATCTCCGCGTGTTTGGACATGAATTTTTGCCGTCCCCAGAGTGGGCGTTGGGCAGCAAATACTACGCAATCTGGTTGGGCATCTTCATTGCTGCTTGTGCGTCCTGGGGTGCGTGGAAACTTTCGAAAACCCCGCCCGACACAAGGCTTTATAAGTTCGCGGATTTTTATTTGTCCCGGCCAGGGTACCTTTCAAGAGAAGTACGCAAGAAGATTGGGTTAGGACTTATTCCAATAGCGGGTTTCTTGACAGGTTATGCCTTGATTACCGACCTGGTGCCCTTGTCGATCACAGTGGCGCTTGGCGCGAAGACCGAGCATTTCTACACGGTAGACCGCACCGGAGTGGAGGCGGGATGCCGATCTGCGGTCTATCTTCGGGATATGCCGTTCGCCAACGATCGCATATGCGGGCTACCTGATTGGTTTCGTATCTCGCTGAAACCCGGGAACGTCCTAGCGGTCAAGGGAGTTGGAACAGGTTTGGGTATCTTTGTTGATGTAGTTCGCGTGGTTGGCGATGGCGCCGCACAATCAGGCAATTGAAGCCGCCACGAACTCCACCTTGATCCGGTCTGGATCCTCGACGAAAAGCGCATAGTACTCTGTTCCGCCATTGGCAAAGGGATGGCGGTCCTCATAGAGAATAGTCACGCCATTGGCGCGGCAGAAGTCGTAGAGGGTATCGACCGTTTTCCGATCGGGCACGCGGAAGGCGAGATGGTTTAGACCGATACCGCTCCGGTGATAGTCCCGATGGGCATGCTTCGCTGCCACTTGCACGAAAGTAAGATAGGTCCCGCTCTCGTGATCGAGTGAAAAACCATCCTCCCAACGACCGACTTCCTCATAGCCAATCTGCGTGAGCAAGGAAGTCCAGAACGCGTGCGACCCGTCCAGGTTTGAAACGTAGATTTCGACATGATGAAGCATGCTAAGTCCTTTCGGTATAAGGACGATGCGGGGCGCTCACCCCATCTTCCGCTCCGCCAGCACCCCGACCAGCCCCGCCGTAGAGCTGTCGTGCCCGGTCGCCGCCACCTTGCCCTGCACCACCGGTAAAAGCCCTGTCGCCAGTTCCTTGCCGAGCTCTACGCCCCACTGGTCGAACGAGTTGATCCTGAACAGCACGCCTTCGACAAAGACGCGGTGTTCGTAGAGCGCGATCAGGCGGCCAAGCGCAAAGGGTGTCAGCTGGTCATAGACGAAGGTGATCGACGGACGATTGCCGGAGAAGACGCGGTGCGGGGCGAGGAAGTCGGCTTCTTCGTCGGGAACACCCTTGGCGGTCAACTGACCCTTGGCCTCTGCGAGCGTGCGGCCCTTCATCAGCGCTTCAGACTGCGCCAGGCAATTGGCGATCAGCAGCTCGTGCTGGTGGCGCAGCTTCGCCTCGAAGCCGTTGGCGGCGATCATGAACTCGGCCGGGATGACGCTCGTGCCCTGGTGGATCAGCTGGTAGAAGGCGTGCTGGCCATTGGTGCCGGGTTCCCCCCAGACGACCGGGCCGGAGGCGCCTGAAACCGGCTTGCCGTCGATGGTCACGCTCTTGCCGTTCGATTCCATGTCGAGCTGCTGCAGATAGGCCGGAAAGCGCGATAGCCGCTGGTCATAGGGCAGGATCGCGCGGGTCTGGTAGCCCAGCACGTTGCGATGAAACACGCCGATTGCGCCGAGCAGCATCGGCAGGTTTTCCCGGAACGGTGCGGTGCGGAAATGCTCGTCCATCGCATGGGCGCCGTCGAGGAAGCGGCCGAAATTCTCAGCCCCGATCGCGATCATCAACGGCAGGCCGATCGCCGACCAGATCGAATAGCGTCCGCCGACCCAGTCCCAGAAGCCGAAGACACGGGTCGGATCGATGCCGAAGGCGGCGACCTTGTCGAGCGCGGTCGACACGGCGCAGAAGTGGTGCCCGACCGATGCCTCGCCGAGCGCTTCGGCGATGAAGGCGCGCGCCGTCTGCGCATTGGTCATGGTCTCGATCGTCGTGAAGGTCTTGGAGGCGACGATGAACAGGGTGGTTTCCGCCGAAAGCTGCTTCAGCGTGTCGGCGACATGCGCGCCGTCGATATTGGAGACAAAATGCAGTTTGGGGCCGTCATGGAATGGCGAAAGCGCCAGCGTCGCCATCACCGGGCCGAGATCCGAACCGCCGATGCCGATATTGACCACATCCGTGATCGCCTTGCCGGTCGCGCCTTTGATGCTGCCCGAGCGAACACCCTCGGCAAACCGACCCATGGCCTCCAGCACCCCGTTGACGTCAGGCATGACATCCCGGCCGTCGACCAGCACCGGGCGGTTGGATCGGTTGCGCAGCGCCGTGTGCAGCACCGCGCGTCCTTCGGTGAAGTTGATCGCCTCGCCGGAGAACATAGCCTCGCGCTTGGCTGCCACGCCGCCATCCGTACACAGCTGCTCGAGCAGCGCCATGACCTCGTCATTCACCGCGCATTTGGAATAGTCCATCAGCAGGTCGCCGGCTGCGGCGCTGAAGCGGCTGAATCGTGTGCCGTCGGCGGCGAAGGCGGCCCTGAGGTCGTCGGCATGTGTGGCCGCGACAGTGCTGGTCAGCTGATCGATGATGGCTTGCATGGACGGGTCCCCGTTTCGAAAACGATGGCGGGACATTATGCGGAGCACACGGCGGGATCAAGTCGGTGAAGAGCCCGATCCCGCCGCATTTCAATCGATTTATTTTTGATCGCGCAATTCACGCCGGAGGATCTTGCCGACATTGGTCTTCGGCAGCTCGGTGCGGAATTCGATGAAGCGCGGCCGCTTGTAGTTGGTCAGGTTTGCGGCGCAATGGGCCTTCAGTTCGTCGATCGTCAGGGCCGGATCCTTCTTCACCACGAAGAGCTTCACCGCCTCGCCGGAATGTTCGTCCGGCACGCCGACGGCGGCGCATTCCAGCACGCCCGCATGCATGGCCGCCACTTCCTCGATCTCGTTCGGATAGACGTTGAAGCCGGAGACCAGGATCATGTCCTTCTTCCGGTCGACGATCTTCGAGTAGCCGCGTTCGTCCATGTAGCCCATGTCGCCGGAGCGAAAGAAGCCATCCTCGGTCATCACTTTGGCGGTCTCTTCCGGGCGCTGCCAGTAGCCGGCCATCACCTGTGGTCCGCGGATGCAGATCTCGCCGACCTCGCCGATCGGCAATGTCTGGCCCTCCTCGTCGCGGATCTCGATATCCGTCGAGGGCAGGGGCAGGCCGATCATGCCGGAAAATTCATTGCTGTCGAGCCGGTTGACCGTTGCCACCGGCGATGTCTCGGACAGGCCGTAACCCTCGGTAATCGGGCGCCCGGTCATCTGCAGCCATCGTTCGGCGACCGGCCGCTGCACCGCCATGCCGCCACCCAGAACCAGCATCAGGGATGAGAAGTCGAGGTTCTTGAAGTCGGGATTGTTCATCATCGCGTTGAACAGCGTGTTGAGCCCAGGAAACACATGCGCCTTGAACCCCTGCAATTCCTTGACGAAGCCTGGAATGTCGCGCGGATTGGCGATCAGGAGGTTGTGGCCGCCAAGTGCGACGCCCATCAGCGAATTCACTGTCAGCGCGAAGATATGATAAAGCGGCAGCGCGCAAACGAAATTGAGCACGTCCGGTCGGCCCTTGTCGGCAAAGGCCGCCTCCAGCCACAATGCGATCTGCTGCTTGTTTGCCAGAAGATTGGCATGGGTCAGCGTCGCGCCCTTGGAAACCCCTGTCGTGCCACCGGTATATTGCAGGAAGGCCACGTCGCTGGACACCACGTCCACCGGTTTTAATGTCTGGCGCGCGCCCTCAGCGAGCATAGACTTGAAGCCGATATGGCCGGGGATCGACCAGGCCGGCACGAGCTTCTTCACCTTGCGCACGACGAGATTGACGATATGGCCCTTCAGGCCAAGCATGTCGCCCATGGCGCAGACGATCACATGTTTGACATCGGTGCGCGCCAGCACCTGCTCGACCGTATGGGCGAAATTCTCCAGCACCAGGATCGCCTTGGCGCCGCTGTCCTTCAACTGGTGTTCCAGCTCGCGCGGTGTATAGAGCGGATTGACGTTCACCACGATCATGCCGGCGCGCAGGATGCCATAGACCATCACCGGGTTCTGCAGGATGTTCGGCGTCATCACGGCAACGCGGTCGCTCTTTTGAAGCCCCTTGGACTGCAGCCAGGCACCGACCTTGCGCGATTGTGCCTCGAGTTCGCGAAACGTCATGCCGCGACCCATGCTCGAAAATGCCAGCCGGTCGCTGTACTTGGCGCAGCTCGCCTCGAAAAGCGCGCCAAGCGAGGGATGGGCATGCGGGGCAATGTCGGCAGGCACCGACGACGGATAAGAGTCGAGCCAGATTTTCTCGGCGGCGCGACCGCTGTGGCGGCTCAAGGTTTCCGACATGTATTCCTCCCGAATGTCATTTTTGCCTGCGCGCCTGTCCCGGCACGAACTCCTCCTCAGGGCCCGTAAAGCTTATGCTTTCGCCGGATCAGTGCAAGCCCCGCGACCTTATATAACCTTGACGTAAACGTCAATAATTCACGTGTGCGTCGGTCGCCACCAGACAAAAACCGGAACCATAGAGGCTTGAAGCCGTTCTCTATCCATCGACAACAACAAAGGAGGCAACCCGATGTTGCATCAGAATCAGTCCACGCAAGGTCGCGACCCTTACGTCAAGGATACGCCGACGCTGATCGCCAGCGACAAGGTTGAAGGCACCGCAGTCTATGGCGCCGACGGCAAGCGCATCGGCTCGATCCAGCGCATTATCCTCGAGAAACGCGGCGGTCGCGTTGCCTATGCCGTGCTCAGCTTCGGCGGCTTCTGGGGTATCGGCGATGATTATTATCCGCTGCCGTGGGAAAAGCTACGTTACGACGAGGAGCTGGATGGCTACCGTCTGGACATGACCAAGGACCAGATCGAAGGCGCGCCGCGCTACCGTGACGATGACGGCGACTGGTACAAGAACAACGGTCGCTCAGTCTACGACTACTACGGCGTCCCACCATACTGGATGTAATCCACATTCGGAAACAGGCCCCGTTCGCGGGGCCTTTTTTCTGGCCGGTCATTGCTGGTTACGTGGGTGAGAATGAACGGCAGCGTAATCTCGCTGCAGCGGGAGAGACGTCAATCAACCCACCCGAGCCCGTACTAGAATTACGGCACTCGCGCTCGCGGCGTCCACTGACACAAAATTTAGCGCGCGGCCAGAACTTTTAAGTCAGCGGGTAGTTTTGGATGTAGCGATTCTGGAAAAATGGTGCCGCTTGCAGGACTCGAACCTGCGACCCCATCATTACGAATGATGTGCTCTACCACCTGAGCTAAAGCGGCACGCGGCGAAAGGGCAGGGCCCGTCCGCGTTTGGTGATGCGGCTGATACAGGCATTGCCCCATGATTTCAAGCCGGATTTCTGTCAGCTGGGCAAAAAAAGGGGACAAAAAAGGACAAAGGCAGAGGTGTAGTGCGTGTCGATGTTTGCATGCCCAGGGCTCACGTCAGCCGCCCTTGCGCCGGTTGGTTCTGCGGTCCGCCGAGATCGCAGCTGTCGCAGTCCTTCGATGTCGCAAGTGTATGAGCGCGTCGGCGCCGTGGCATGGATGTCCTCCCGCAACGGTCTGCGGGAGGCACGCCAGCAGTGTTTGTGTCAGCTGCAAATGGTCTTTTTTGCCCCTAGATATTCACGTTCCAGCCGATCGACGACCATGGCCACCGGCTCGATCGCCTTGACCGCGCCGATCCCCTGGCCACAGCCCCAGATATCCTTCCAGGCTTTGGCGCCCGTCGTCGCGTTGTCGAAATCCATTTTTGATGGATCGGCCTCCGGCAGGTTGTCCGGGTCCATGCCGGCCGCAGCAATGGACGATTTCAGATAGTTGCCGTGAATGCCGGTGAAATAATTGGAATAGACGATGTCATTGGCCTTGGCGTCGACGATTGCCTGTTTGTAGGCGTCGGAAGCGCGTGCCTCCGTGGTCGCAATGAAGGGCGAGCCGATATAGGCCATGTCCGCGCCCATCGCCTGAGCGGCAAGGACTGCTCCGCCATTGGCGATCGCGCCGGCCAGCAGCAGCGGCCCGTCGAACCATTCGCGGATTTCCTGGACAAGTGCAAACGGCGAAAGCGTACCGGCATGGCCGCCGGCCCCCGTCGCCACCGCGATCAGCCCGTCCGCACCCTTGCGGATGGCCGAATTGGCGTGCCGGTTGTTGATCACGTCATGAAGGACGATGCCGCCATAGCTGTGCACGGCGGCATTCACTTCCGGCACCGCGCCGAGCGAGGAAATAACGATCGGCACCTTGTATTTCACGCACATCATTAGATCATGCTCGAGCCGCTTGTTCGACGTGTGCACGATCTGGTTTACGGCAAACGGGGCTGCCTTGGCGTCGGGATTTCGCGCATCATGTGCCGCCAATTCCTCGGTGATCTCGGCCAGCCATTCGTCGAGTTGTGCCTCGGGGCGCGCATTCAGCGCCGGAAAGGCGCCGACAATGCCGGCCTTGCACTGGGCAAGCGTCAACTGGGGGTTTGATATGATGAACAGCGGCGAGGCGACGACGGGAAGCCTCAGGTTGTCTTTCAGGATCGACGGCAGTGCCATCACTTCACCTCCCATGAAGTTACGTTTACGAAAACGTCAATTGATTATCAGAAGCCCGGTGTCGAGGGAAGGCAGGATCGGTATGATCGTCGCCGCATCCGGCAGCCACGCCGTTTTGGGTCTTGAGGTGCGCCCGGATGCCGGCCGGATCACCGGGCGGGAGACCGGAAAGTCTCGCATCGGTCGCATTCCTGTGTTTATTGTTGCCCAGTTCGGCTTTCTGGGCTTGCAGATAAAAAAGTCAGCGGTTACCGAATCGTTACCAGTTTGACGATGTGCAGGGGCGACCCCAGAGGAGTATGGCGGCCAGTGAACGGATTGGAGACAGCCATCAGGAACGCGCTTGAGCGTTCGGATCGATCTAACGCCGAGACGCGCGCGCGCATCTACCAGTCTGCACGCCAGGCCCTGGAAAGCGGCTTGCGCAAGCAGAACATCAATGATGTCGAGACCGTCAACTACCAGCGGCGCAAGCTCGAAACACTGATCCATGAGGTCGAGCTTGAGGAGCGTGCACGCCTCGACATGGCCGTCTCGCCACCCGATGTGGCACCAAGCTCTACGCCGGCGCAGGCTGGCGATGCCGCACCAACTGTCTCGACGCATATGCATACACCGGCACCGGCTCCGACCCAGGCACGGACCCCGGTCTCAGCGCAGGGCTCCCGCGCGGAACCTGCATTTGCCACGTCTCCCGCCTCCGCCGGGAGTGCCGGCGCGACCGATCGTGATGTCGATCGTGATGTCGACCGTGATCCGGTCTTCGACGACGACGACCTCTATGCCTCGTCGCGCGACGAGCGTGAACAATCCTCGGATGCCGATGGACCCATGCCGGACATGCGGTCCGAAGCGCCGCTGCGCAAGCCGCGCCGGCGTCGCGGCTTTTTTTCACGCCTGTTTATTCTGGCCATTCTCCTGGCGGGCGCCGGAACGGCGGCCTGGTGGGTTTATTCCTCGGATCTGCTGCTCACCGATGCCGAGCGCGATACCAGCGTCCCCAATCCGCCACCGCGCGCCGAGGAAGAGGATTTCAACGGACCCGAAAGCGCGCCGCAGGCACCACAGGGGCCCCAGGCCCTCGACAGCCGCGGCGGGTTTTCCGATGACTGGATCGATGTGTTCGAGCCTCAGCAGATCGCGGCCATCCGTCCGCGTGCCAATGGCATGGTCGATGTCGTGACGGCGAGCGACGGAACGGCGGTTCGCCTTGGTTCGCGCAGCGGTGACGCCGATGGCGCGATCGAAATCACGGTGCCCGCCGACGTATTGCGCGAGCTGGCCGGTCGCACGTCGACGATCGCGTTAACCTTGCAATCGGCCGATGACAAGCCGGTGCAGATTTCTGTCGATTGCGATTTTTCCCGCCTTGGTGCTTGCCCCCGCCACCGCTTCACCATCAATCCGCAAAAGCTGGACGCCCTGTTCCGGGTCAGTTTCGACAGCGGGATGGCACCCGCCAGCGCTGGCCGCCTGGTCGTCAATGCCGATCTGTCGGGCGGCGGGCGCGGCGTCAACTTGTATTCGGTGCGTATCCTGCCCGGCCAGTGACCTGGCCAGGTCGCGGGATCTGACCGCTCAAACACCTGCAGGCCCGTGCGGTCATTTAAGGAAATCCGGCCCCTTGCCGATGATCTTCTTGTCCATCTTGCCGATCTTGTCCTCGTCCTTGCCCTCATAGTCGATCGACAGCAGCATGTGGCGTATGATGTTCAGGCGCGCGCGTCGCTTGTCGTTGGCATGCACGACCGTCCAGGGCGCGTGGTCTGAATGTGTCTCCTTCAGCATGCGGTCGCGCTTCGCCGTATAGTCGTCCCACTTGTTCAGGGCCGCGATATCCATCGGCGACAGTTTCCACACCTTTAGCGGATCGTGCCGGCGGTCATGGAAACGCTTCAGCTGCATTTCCCGGCCGATATCCAGCCAGAACTTGAAAAAGAATATGCCTTCCTGGACGATCAGCTTCTCGAACCGGGTCGCCTGCTTGAAGAAGTCCTCGTATTGCTCCGGTGTGCAAAAGCCCATGACCGGTTCAACGCCTGCACGGTTGTACCAGGAACGGTCGAACAGCACGGATTCCCCGGCTGTCGGGAAGTGATAGACATAGCGCTGGAAATACCACTGGCCGCGCTCCGTCTCGGTCGGCTTGGTCAGCGCCACAACCCGTGCAGAACGTGGGTTCATATAGGCCAGGGTCGAATGAATGGCGCCGCCCTTTCCCGCCGCATCGCGCCCTTCGAACAGCGCCATCACCCGCTTGCCGGTCTTCTGCATCCAGAACTGCACCTTGACGAGTTCGATCTGCAGCCGTTCCAGTTCCTTGTCGAAGGTCTGCTGATCCAGCTTCTTGTCATAGGGGAAGCTGCCGGATTGCAGGGCATTGTCATCGATCCACTTCGGCAGCTCAACCGCGTCGATGTCGAACACCCGCTCCGCGCCGCCGATTTTCAACGTGGTCGCGCGGCTCTCTGTCTGCTTGTCCATGGGGTTCCTCTCCGGCTTGCCTGCGTCAATCCGCAGTTGTTCGCTCATAGTGAGCGTATGGAGGCCATGATTTCAAGCCTTTGCTGATAGGCGACGGAGTCTCGGCCGCCGGGATAAATCGAAAGCGCCGATAGCGAGTCGCTGAAACTTCTGTCATGAATCATGGCTATCAGGGTTGTGACACATGATTGGCGAGGCCTTCTGCGCGTGACTGAAGACGATGATACCGGCGGCTGGCGCCGCGCGACGCGGCATGTTTTGTCCGGCTGGCCGTATATTGTCGCAGCACTTGCCGTTTCGCTTTCGGCCTATGGCGCCGGCGCAAAGCCCGGGTTCGCAGCGGCACTGTTCATCATGTTTTTCGCGCTCATCCTGCTGCGCCGTTCGCCGCCGGTCGAAGGCCGGATCGCGACCACGGGTTCGTCCGAGGTCGAGCCGCTGGCGTCCGATCCGTCTCCCCAGATCGCGGCCGTGATCGATGCTCTGGACTTGCCGATCTTTGTCATGGGACGTGAGGCCGACCTGCTGGCGCAGAACCGGGCGGCGGAAAAGGCCTTCGGTGCTTTGGCTGTGGGCGCGCATATTTCCGCCCGCTGGCGCTCGCCGGGCATTCTCGACATGGTCCGGGAAACCATCGCGACCGGTGAACCCAACCAGATCGAACATTCCGAGCGCTTGCCGTCCGAGCGCGTCTATGTTGTGCGCATCGCCCCCGTTTCGCTCCGGGATCCGCCGGCCCAACCTGTCACGGTCCAGACTGGCGCCACTCAGACTGGTGAAGCAATGGACATGGCAGGCTATGCCCGGTTCTTCCTGCTGTCCTTCAAGGATATTTCCGACCTTCGGCGTCTTGATCAGATGCGCAGCGACTTCGTCGCCAATGCCAGCCACGAACTGCGCACGCCGCTTGCCTCCCTGCGCGGCTTCATCGAGACGATGCAGGGGCCGGCCAAAGACGACCTCAAGGCGAAGGAACGTTTCCTCTCGATCATGCTCGACCAGGCCAATCGTATGAGCCGTCTCGTCGATGATCTGCTGTCTTTGTCGCGGCTCGAACTGAAGGCCCATCTTGCGCCCGATCGCATGGTCGATCTCGTGCCGGTGCTCGGCCATGTCCGGGATTCGCTGGCGCCGCTGGCAAGCGACTTGAATGTGGACATCCGGCTCCAGGTGCCCGACGGCAAAGTCGAGGTGCTGGGCGATCGGGACGAGCTGGTACAGGTGTTCGAAAACCTGATTGAGAATGCGTGCAAATATGGTCAGGACGGCCAGTTCATCGAAGTCACGGTTCGCCACGAAGCGGGAGGCTCCGCGGAAGTCAGTGTCCGGGACCATGGACCGGGCATCCCGGCAGAGCATGTTCCGCGACTGACCGAACGTTTCTACCGTGTCAGTGTCGAGGACAGTCGCTCGAAAAAGGGCACCGGCCTGGGTCTGGCTATCGTCAAGCATATCCTGACGCGCCACCGCGCCCGGCTGATCGTGAAGTCGGAATTGGGCAAGGGGACCGACTTTACCGTCCGCTTTTGACATAAATCATCGGACTTTCAGCGATGCTCTGAGAAATATCAAGCAATTTCAATTGCTTGATATGTCACAAATGTTTCATCGAACTGACATAAAAGCAGTGGGCAAGAGCCGCTAAGACCGTCTTGCCGATCCTCGGAGAACGACGGTACGGCCGCAAAGACACACAAGCCCACCCTTGGGAGATTATGATGAACACTCTGAAACTTTCCGTCGCGGCGCTGGTCGCCTCCGTTGCCTTCGCTGGCGCGGCTGCTGCTCGTGATCAGGTACAGGTTGCCGGCTCGTCGACTGTTCTGCCCTATGCAAAGATCGTTGCCGAAACCTTCGGCGAAACCTTCCCCAACTTCAAAACCCCGGTTGTTGAATCCGGCGGTTCTTCGGCTGGCCTCAAGGAATTCTGCAAGGGCGTAGGCCCTGAGACCATCGACATTGCCAATTCCTCGCGCAAGATCAAGGATTCGGAAGTCGAGGCCTGCAAGGCTGCCGGCGTCACCGAAATCCAGGAAGTTCAGTTCGGTTACGACGGTATCGTCTTCGCAACCGACGCCGGCAATGCCGACCTGAAGCTCGTTCCGGCCGACCTCTACCAGGCTCTCGCCGCAGAAATCGTCGTTGACGGCAAGCTCGTTGCCAACCCTTACAAGAAGTGGTCGGAAGTCAACAAGGACCTGCCGGACGTCGCTATCGCTGCCTACATCCCGGGCGAAAAGCACGGCACCCGCGAAGTCTTTGAAGAAAAGGTCATGGCACACGGCTGCAAGGACACCGGCGCCCAGGACATCATCAAGACCCTGGTTGACGAAAAGACCGCTCCGAAGAAGTGCATCGCAGTTCGCAAGGACGGCCTGGCTGTCGACATCGACGGCGACTACACCGAGACCCTCGCTCGTATCTCGGCCAACAAGGACGGCATCGGCGTATTCGGCCTCTCCTTCTACGAAAACAATGCTGACAAGCTGAAGGTTGCGACCGTCAATGGTATCGCTCCGTCGGTTGAAACCGTCGCCAGCGGCGAGTATCCGGTTTCCCGTCCGCTGTTCTTCTACGTCAAGAAGGCTCACATGGGCGTTATCCCGGGCCTGAAGGAATACGTGGAGTTCTTCGTGTCCGACCAGATGGTTGGCCCGGACAGCCCGCTGGCTGCCTACGGCCTCGTTCCGGCTCCAGACGCCGAGCGCGAAGAGACCCGCACCAAGTTTGCCGGTGGCATGTAATCAACACGTTTGGCGCGGCAGCAATGCCGCGCCAAATTTCTGTTGGAGAGGCGGAAGCCTCTGTAACCCTCGCTGGCCTTTTCCGCCACCGTGCGACAAATACCGCCAGCTGTGACTTTGTGCAGCGCAGTTCATTTTGCTTGACTGGCTGTTCATGCCGGTCATGTCGGGGGAAGTTCCGATGAGTACATCCATTCTTCTGCTGCTTGTTTTCGCCATTGGCGTCGTCGCCTATGTTCTGGCGTCTGCGCGAGCCAATGCGCTGGCAGGGGGCAAGCCATCCAATTTGCATTCCCGCTACGGGTATCACGGTGCTTTTGCTGCAATCTGCGCCATCTTGCCGGCCATCCTGCTGATGGCGGTTTGGTCGCTGGCAACGCCGGCCTTTGTTGAAAATCGCGTGCGTGCGTCCTTCCCCGAAGAGGTGAAGGCAATGCCGGATGCAACGATCAACCTCAACTACGGCATGGTCTCGGCAATTGCCCGCGGCATGAGCGGTCTTGATGCTGAAGAGCGCAGCCGCCTCGTCGCCATGCCAGGTGCCGATGCCCGTGCGCTGCTCGCCGATCGCGGCGTTCCGCTGGCCGATGATCCGCAGCCCTACATGGTCAAGGCCGCCGTCGAGGTACTCGATCTGTCCGCAACCAACCGGCTGATCCTGACGATCGCGGCACTTGTGATTTCTGTGGCTGGTGCCTTTTTCGGCCTGCGCTCCGTTGCGCCGCGCTTTCGCGCCCGCAACCGCGTCGAAAGCATCATCCTGGCCTCGCTCGTCATGGCCTCGTCGATCGCCATCCTGACCACGGTCGGCATCGTTCTGTCGATGCTGACGGAGGCGACCCACTTCTTCCGCATGGTTCCGGCCTGGGAGTTCTTCTTCGGCACGGTTTGGGATCCGCGCTTTGCCTCCGCCGGCACGTCGGATTCGTCCGGTCAGTTCGGCTTGATCCCGCTGCTGCTCGGCACGCTTTATATCGGCTTCGTCGCCATGCTTTTTGCCGTGCCGATTGGCCTGTTCTCGGCCATCTACATGGCCGAATATGCTTCGCCACGGTTGCGCTCGATCGCCAAGCCGCTGCTCGAGGTCCTGGCCGGTATTCCGACCATCGTCTACGGCTTCTTTGCCTTGACCTCGGTCGGTCCGTTCCTGCGAGACATTTCGGCCCAGATCAACGGCATCGCGACGGGCGATTTCGTCAATTTCATCCAGGCGCAGTCCGTGCTTACCGCCGGCTTCGTCATGGGCATCATGCTGATCCCCTATGTATCGTCTCTGTCGGACGACATCATCACGGCTGTGCCGCGCTCGCTGCGTGACGGCTCGCTCGGCCTTGGCGCCACGCGCTCCGAAACCGTCAAGCGCGTCATCCTGCCGGCAGCACTTCCGGGCATTGTCGGCGCGCTGCTGATGACTGCCTCGCGCGCCATCGGTGAAACCATGATCGTCGTGCTGGCCGCCGGTGTTGCCGCCCGCATGCAGCTCAACCCTTTCGAGCCGATGACCACCGTGACCGTCAAGATCGTCAACCAGCTGACCGGCGACCTTGAGTTTACCTCGCCGCAGACGCTCGTTGCCTTCGCGCTTGGCATCACTCTGTTTGCCATCACGCTTTGCCTCAACATCTATGCACTCTACATAGTGCGCAAATACCGGGAGCAGTACGAATGAGCCAGGTCGTTTCTGCCACAACGACGGCCCCAGCCGGTGCCGCCACGCGCCGCGACATCGGGGTCAAGCGCCGCTACGCCGCTGAACGACGCTTCCGTGCCTATGGCATTGCCGCGATCTCCTTCGGCCTGCTTTTCCTCTTTGTTTTGCTGAATTCCGTTGTGTCCAAGGGCTACACGGCCTTCCAGCAGACCATGATCACTGTTCCGATCGAGTTCAGCGAAAAGGTCATCGATCCGACCGGCAAGCGCGCTGAAAACCCGAATATCCTCGTGATGGCCAATTATCCGGTCCTCGCACGCGATGCGGTGGCCAAGGTCCTAGGCGTCGATGTCAAGAATCGTGCCGCGGCCCGTCAGGTCAGCGAACTGCTGTCAGACAGCATCCGCGTCCAGCTGCGCGATATCGTCCAGGCCAATCCTTCGGTGATCGGCAATACGGTGAATGTCACCCTCTTGGCACACGGCAATGTCGACAGCGCCTTCAAGGGCCAGATCGATCTGTCGGTTGCAGAGAGCAACCGCAAGATCTCCGACCAGCAACTGACCTGGATCAACACGCTGGCCGATAGTGGCGCCCTGTCGAAGCACTTCAACACGGGTATCTTCATCAACGGTGCTTCGAGCAGGCCGGAAGCTGCCGGCGTCGGTGTCGCCCTGATCGGCTCGGCCTACATGATGCTCATCGTGCTGGTTCTGTCGCTGCCGATCGGTGTCGCCGCCTCGATCTATCTCGAGGAGTTTGCCCCGAAGAACCGCTTCACGGACCTTATCGAGGTAAACATCAACAACCTCGCCGCGGTTCCGTCGATCGTCTACGGTCTGCTGGGTCTGGCCGTGTTCATCAATTTCGGCGGCTTCCCGCGCTCGGCCTCGATTGTCGGCGGCCTGGTGCTCACCCTGATGACTCTGCCGACGATCATCATCGCGACCCGTGCGGCGCTGAAAGCCGTGCCGCCATCGATCCGTGCGGCCGCGCTCGGGCTGGGGGCATCGAAGATGCAGACCGTGTTCCACCACGTCCTGCCGCTTGCCATGCCTGGCATCCTGACTGGCACGATCATCGGTCTGGCCCATGCGCTGGGCGAAACTGCCCCACTGCTGCTGATCGGCATGGTCGCCTTCGTCGCCGATTATCCGACCACGCCGATGGATCCGGCAACGGCACTTCCGGTGCAGATCTACATGTGGGCCAATGAAGCCGAGCGGGCTTTTGTCGAGCGGACATCGGGAGCTATCATGATCCTGTTGATGTTCCTTCTCGTCATGAATGTGGGTGCAATTCTGTTGCGACGTCGTTTCGAGCGGCGCTGGTAGAGGGAGTAGGGACATGAACATGATGTCGGAAGCAGCTGTTGAGAAAGCGCTGGAACAGAAGATGACTGAAGCGAACTACAAGATGATGGGCAAGGACGTGTCGGTTTACTACGGCGAGAAGCGCGCGCTTTTCGACGTGAACCTGAACGTCCGAGAAAACACGGTGACCGCGCTGATCGGCCCTTCGGGTTGCGGCAAGTCGACCTTCCTTCGCACGCTTAACCGCATGAACGATACGATCGACGGTTGCCGCGTTACGGGCAAGATCACACTCGACAGCACGGATATCTACGATCCGTCGATCGACGTTGTCGAACTGCGTGCGCGCGTCGGCATGGTATTCCAGAAGCCGAACCCGTTCCCGAAGTCGATCTATGAAAACGTCTCCTATGGTCCGCGCATTCACGGCCTCGCCAAGAACAAGGCCGATCTCGATGTCATCGTCGAACAGAGCCTTCAGAAAGCTGGTTTGTGGAATGAAGTGAAGGATCGCTTGCTTGAATCCGGCACGGGTCTGTCCGGTGGCCAGCAGCAGCGCCTGTGCATTGCCCGCGCGATCGCGGTCAGTCCGGAAGTGATCCTGATGGACGAGCCCTGTTCTGCGCTCGATCCGATCGCGACCGCAAAGATCGAGGAATTGATCCACGAACTGCGCACCAATTTCACCATCGTCATCGTCACCCACTCGATGCAGCAGGCCGCCCGCGTTTCCCAGCGCACGGCCATGTTCCATCTCGGCCTGCTGGTCGAGGAAAACGACACGGACAAGATGTTCACCAATCCGGATGACCAGCGCACCCAGGACTACATCATGGGTCGCTTCGGCTGAGGCGCCCCGCGCACGCTTCGTCTCAATCCAATTCAAGGAATGCGTTTATGGCTTCTTCCCACATCTACTCGGCCTTTGACGAGGAACTGAAATACCTGATGCGCCGCATCTCGGAAATGGGTGGTATGGCAGAACAGATGGTCGCTGAAAGCGTCCGCGCTCTGGTCAACACCGACGGCGCTCTGGCCCAGAAGGTCATCTCCGACGACGTCGTCATGGATGCGACCGAGCGCGAAATCGGCGACAAGGCGATAGTCATGATCGCGCGTCGCCAGCCGATGGCAGCCGATCTTCGCGAAATCATCGGCGCGTTGCGCATCGCCAGCGATCTGGAACGCGTCGGCGACCTCGGCAAGAGCAATTGCAAGCGCGTCATGGCGGTCCAGAGCTCGGGCATCCCGCGCAAGCTCGCCCGTGGCATCGAGCATCTGTCGGATCTTGCACTTGCCCAGCTCAAGGAAGTGCTCGACGTCTACACCACCCGTTCGGCGGAAAAGGCGAAATCCATTCGCGATCGCGATGAAGAGATCGACTCCATGTACACCTCGCTGTTCCGCGAGCTGCTGACCTACATGATGGAGGATCCGCGCAACATCACCAGCTGCACGCATCTGCTCTTCTGCGCCAAGAACATCGAGCGCATCGGCGACCACGCGACCAATATCGCCGAAACGATCTACTACATGACGACCGGTGCCCAGCCCGAGGGCGAGCGTCCAAAGGAAGACCTCACGTCCTCCGTCGGCGCGATCAATGAGTAAGCCGTCACTAACGGGGTTTTGCCTTTCATGTTGCCGAAAATAGCTGTCGTAGAGGATGAGGAGGCGCTCAGCGTCCTCCTCCGCTACAATCTCGAGGCCGAAGGCTACGAGGTCGAGACGATCCTGCGTGGGGATGAAGCCGAGCTTCGCCTGCAGGAGCGTGTGCCGGATCTGTTGATCCTGGACTGGATGCTGCCGGGCGTTTCCGGCATCGAGCTCTGCCGTCGCCTGCGGGTGCGCCCGGAAACCGAGCGTCTGCCGATCATCATGCTGACGGCCAGGGGTGAAGAAAGCGAACGCGTTCGAGGGCTCGCTACCGGCGCTGACGATTATGTCGTCAAGCCGTTTTCGACGCCCGAACTGATGGCGCGCGTTAAGGCCATGCTGCGCCGTGCCAAGCCCGAGGTTCTGTCCAGTGTGCTGCGCTGCGGCGATATCGAGCTGGATCGCGAGACCCATCGGGTCCATCGCAAGAGCCGCGAAGTGCGTCTCGGCCCGACGGAATTCCGGTTGCTGGAATTCCTGATGGCCTCGCCCAGCCGCGTCTTTTCCCGCTCGCAATTGCTGGACGGCGTCTGGGGCCATGACATCTATGTCGACGAACGCACGGTCGATGTGCATGTCGGTCGCCTGCGCAAGGCACTGAACTTCTCCAACATGCAGGATGTCATCCGCACCGTCCGCGGCGCGGGTTATTCAATGGAAGTCTGAGCATTTCGCCACCGGTATCCAGGCAATAAAAAACGGGCTCGAAAGCCCGTTTTTTTATGTCTGGTCTTTGGGTTCGGCGCTCCGCCGTCAGCCGTTTGCCCTCAGCGGGCTGCCCTGCGACGTTCGCTTACCGGCTGGTAGGCCATCTTGGCATGATAGCCGCAATACGGCGACGCATCGTTGATTTCGCAACCGCAGAAGTGGAAGTCATCCTTCATCGGGTCGCCGATCGGCCACTTGCATGTGCGCTCGGTCAGTTCGGTCAATGCCAGGCGACGCGAAATGGGGACCACGACATTCGACGGACGCGAAACTTCGGCTTCCTCGAAGATATCGACTTCGATCTCTTCCTTCAGCATGTTGCCGCCGGCCGCGCGGGTCACGGTACGGGTGGTTGTCGCGGTACGGCCCTGGAACGTGGTCGGGCGCTGTGTAGCCGGTGCCGGGCGCTTGGCCGGGCGGGCTGCCGAGGTGCTGCCGCCTGCCTTGGCGCGGCCCGGCAGGTTCAGCCGGTGTACCTTGCCGATGACGGCATTGCGGCTGACGCCGCCCAATTGCGCTGCGATCTGGCTCGCGCTCAGGCCTTCGGCCCAGAGGCGCTTTAGTCTCTCGACGCGTTCATCAGTCCAATTCATGCCGTATTTCTCCGCCGCTCGCGTGTATGATGGCAGAATCCCTCACCGTTGCTTCGAACGAATTCGAAACAAAAACCGCCTCGTTACTGTCGGTGACTATTTCCGCCGCATTGCTCAATTTATTGAATGTTAACCTACTGGTCGGGTGACTCTGTGACAAGAGTCGCGGGAATCATCTCGAATCGATTTCGCGGTTTTCCCCAACTTGCTTCCCGAGTGAGTCAAGTCTGCAACACTCCCAAACCGCGTCTGCGGCATGACGTCCGGTGCTCGCCGCAATCACTTGCAGACCCTCATTTTCCTGTAAGTTTCGTTGACATTGCAGGGTTAAATGGGGATAGTGCGTCCGCCGCCGCAAGGCGGCATTTTTAATTTTTGACCTGCCCACAGGCGTCTCCGCTGCCGCTGGACGCCGCCAATCAAGGATGACCAACGCCATGGCCGAAGCGACGCCGCTTTATCAGACCTACAATCGAGCGCCTCTGCGTTTCGAGCGAGGCGAGGGCGTCTGGCTCATCACCGAGGGCGGCGATCGCTATCTCGATTTCGCCGCCGGCGTCGCCGTTAATTCGCTGGGGCACGCCCATCCGCATCTGGTCGAGGCGCTGAAGGCGCAGGCGGACAAGCTCTGGCATGTCTCCAATCTCTATGATGTGCCGGGCCAGGAAGCACTTGCCAAGCGCCTGACGGAGGCGACGTTTGCCGATCGGGTCTTCTTCACCAATTCCGGTGCCGAAGCGCTGGAATGCGCGATCAAGACCGCGCGCCGCTATCATTTCACCAAGGGCCATCCGGAGAAATTCCACATCATCACGATGGAAGGCGCCTTCCACGGCCGTACCATCGCGACGATCGCCGCCGGTGGCCAGGAAAAATATCTCGAAGGCTTCGGCCCCAAGGCCCCGGGCTTCGATCAGGTTCCGTTTGGCGATATCGACGCCGTCAAGGCGACCATCTCCGATGCGACGGCGGCCATTCTTGTCGAGCCGGTTCAGGGCGAGGGCGGCATCCGCGCCATTGCCGTCGAGATGCTGCGCGAACTGCGCGCCATCTGCGACGAACATGATCTGCTGTTGATCCTCGACGAAGTGCAGTCAGGCGTCGGCCGCACCGGCAAGTTCTTCGCCCATGAATGGTCGGGCATTACGCCGGACATCATGGCGGTGGCCAAGGGCATCGGCGGCGGCTTCCCACTCGGCGCCTGCCTCGCCACCGAAGAGGCCTCCATCGGCATGAAGGCCGGCACCCACGGCTCGACCTATGGCGGCAATCCGCTCGCCATGGCGGTCGGCAATGCCGTGCTCGATGTCGTGCTGGCCGATGGTTTCCTCGACCAGGTCCGCGATGTAGCACTCGTCTTCCGCCAGGGGCTGGCCTCGCTGCAGGATCGTTTCCCCGATGTCATCGCGGAAATCCGCGGCGAAGGCCTGATGCTGGGCATTAAGGCCAAGGGACCGAATACCGAACTGCTGATGGCCATGCGCGACCAGCACCTTCTCGGAGTGCCGGCAGGCGACAACGTCATCCGGCTCCTTCCGCCGCTCGTGACGACGGCGGAAGAGGCGCGCGACGGCCTGCGTCGCATCGAGCTTGCCGCAGAGCAGGTTCGTCACAAGGCCGCAGCAATCGCTTGAAACGCGCAGGACAGGTAGACATTCATGGCATCTCCGAAGCACTTCCTCGATCTCTCCGCCGTATCCTCCATGGACCTTCGCTCCATGATGGACGATGCGCGCAGCCGCAAGCAGGCGACCAAGGCCGGCACGGCTGACAAGCCGCTGGCCGGCAAGATGCTGGCGATGATCTTCGAGAAGCCGTCCACCCGCACCCGCGTTTCCTTCGATGTCGGCATGCGCCAGCTCGGCGGCGAGACGCTGTTCCTGTCGGGCACCGAAATGCAGCTCGGCCGTGCCGAGACCATCGGCGACACCGCCAAGGTCCTGTCGCGTTATGTCGATGCGATCATGATCCGCACCACCGACCATTCCCGCCTGCTGGAAATGGCCGAACATGCGACGGTTCCGGTGATCAACGCCCTGACCGACCTCACGCATCCCTGCCAGATCATGGCCGATATCCTGACCATCGAGGAACATCGTGGCCCGATCGCCGGCAAGACGCTCGCCTGGACCGGCGACGGCAACAATGTGCTGCATTCGCTCGTCGAAGGTGCTGCCCGTTTCGGCTACAAGATGAACATGGCCGTGCCGCTCGGCTCGGAGCCGGATGACAAGATCCTCAACTGGGCCCGCAACAATGGCGGCGAGATCATGCTGTGCCATGATGCCGAGCGCGCCGTCGAAGGTGTCGATGCGGTCATCACGGACACCTGGATCTCGATGAACCAGGAACACAAGGCGCGCGGCCACAATGTCTTCCAGCCCTTCCAGGTCAATGCGGCGCTGATGAAGAAGGCCAGTAGCGAGGCCCTGTTCCTGCATTGCCTTCCCGCCCATCGCGGCGAGGAAGTGACGGATGAGGTCATCGATGGTCCGCAGTCGGTCGTCTTCGACGAGGCGGAAAACCGCCTGCATGCACAAAAGTCCATTCTCGCTTGGTGCCTCGGCGCCATCTGAAGGCCATGGATGCGGGGTCTTGTCGCCCCGCTTGACCTTTGACGGCGGCGATACCATCTGAGCGCTTTCTCATGGGGCTGCTTTTGCGGCTCTGCTTTTCGCGCCGCCGGCGCACGGAGTACATTCATGTCGAACAAACAAGCCGAGCTCGGCGAATTCGGTTTCGCCGGTGATGATCGTGTTGTGCCCTTCCAGGTCGAAGGCCTCGACGTGCGCGGTCGCGCCGTCCAGGTCGGCCCGCTGGTCAACACCATCCTCGATCGCCATGCCTATCCGCAGCCCGTCGCCCGCCTGCTGGCGGAAGCGATCGTGCTGACGGTGCTAATCGGCACCTCACTGAAATTCGACGGCAAATTCACCGTCCAGACCAAGGGCGATGGCCCGGTCGATCTGCTGGTTGCCGATTTTTCGACGCCGGAAAGCGTCCGCGCCTATGCACGCTTCAACGAGGACGCGCTGGCCGAGGCGGTGGCAGAAGGTCGGACCTCGCCGGAACAACTGCTCGGCAATGGCGTGCTCGCCTTCACCATCGACCAGGGCGCGTTCATGCAGCCATATCAGGGCATCGTGCCGCTCGACGGCTCGTCGCTCGAGGATATCGCTGGCGTCTACTTCCGTCAGTCGGAACAGATCCCGACGCGGGTGCGCCTCGGTGCCGCCGAACTCTTCGACCGCGACGAGAACGGCAAGCCGCGCCGTACCTGGCGGGCAGGCGGCCTGATCGCCCAGTTCCTGCCGGAAGCACCCGACCGCATGCGCCTGCCGGATCTGCATGGCGGTGATGGCGACGAACGCGATTTTGAGGTTTCGCATGACGACGCCTGGGAAGAAGCGCGCATGCTGGTCGACACCATCGATGCCGACGAACTCACCGACCCGCAGGTCGGCATCGAGCGCCTGCTGTTTCGCCTGTTCCACGAGCGCGGCGTTCGTGCCTACGCCCCGCAGGCCGTCTACGACCGCTGCAGCTGCTCGCGCGACAAGATCAAGGGTGTGCTTCAGGGCTTCTCGGCAGAAGAGATCGAGTCCAGCACCGAGGACGGCAAGATCACCGTCACCTGCGAGTTCTGCTCGACCAGCTATGACTACGAGCCTGCGGAAGTCGTCGCAGCGTAGTGATCGCCACTGACATGCAGAAAGGCCGGGGTGATCCGGCCTTTCGCGTGACTGTGATCCAGAGATAACCGGGGCCAGCTTGCGCATGACCCCGGGGTTCCGAACAACGATGGGCGGGTGATCAGCGCCCGCTCTCCTGAAACGAACGCACCAT
The DNA here is from genome assembly GCF_000247475.1 of Rhizobium sp. PDO1-076. Taxonomy (GTDB): domain Bacteria; phylum Pseudomonadota; class Alphaproteobacteria; order Rhizobiales; family Rhizobiaceae; genus Allorhizobium. The sequence goes on from NZ_AHZC01000419.1 coordinate 58,192, forward strand.
GGTGATCGTGGCAGAGGGGTTTTCCTCCATGATCCAGTGGCCCGAGTCCGGGATAACGCCCTCGGCCACATCGGTTGCCGCCGACCGCATGACGGTCGCCATCATCGGGCCAAAGGACTTTTCGCCACCGATCGCCAGGACCGGCATGGCAAGCTTGCCATTCTTTGCCAGAATGGCCTTGTTGTCGATCGCATCCTGGTCGAAGGCGGCAAACTGGGCGAAGCCGGAATGCATGGCGCCCGGCAAGGCATAGAGCTTCGCATAATGCGCACGGGATTCTTCGGTAAAGCGATCCGGCGTTGCCGAAAACTCGTTCCAGAAACGGTCGAGATAAATGCGTTCGCGTCCGGCCACGAGCCTTTCCATGTCCGGACCACCGAAGCGGAAATGCCACAGCAGCGGGTTCTTCAGGACCTCTTCCCACGGGCCAACCCCCGGGACGGGAGCGTCAATCAGGACGAAACGGGTCACGCGGTCCGGATGCCGGGCGGCAAACGCAAATCCAACCATATTGCCGATGTCATGCGTGACCAGGTCGGCACGGTCGATATCGAGCGCATCCAGCACGCCCGCGACGTCTGCGGCCTGGGTCATCTTGTCGAAGCCGGCATCGGGTTTCGACGAGAGGCCGAGCCCGCGCAGATCCGGAACGATCACCGTATGGTCGCGCGCAAGATCGGCGGCCATCGGCGCCCACATGTCGCCGGTTTCACCGTAACCGTGCAGCAGCACGGCGGCAGGTCCCTTGCCGCCGACCCGGACGTGGATCGTGGCACCATTCGTTGTAATGTCCTGGGTCTTGAACGATGCCGGAAAGTCCGGCATCTCGGCCAAAGAAGGCGTTGCAGACAGTATGGCTGCAAAGGCGGCAATCAATTTCAGCATGGCACTTCTCCTGTTTGTTGGGAGGACGGTCGTCTGGCCGTCGCTTTCGCCCCTGGTAATTTCGGTATAGCATCGGCTCGGCGTTCGGATTAGCCGCCCGAAGGTGGAGCTACATTCCGGAAATGCCGAACAATCATCGTCCACCCGGCAGGCTGTCGTGCCTGAGCTTTGACGCGCACTCAGCCGGATGATCGAACGTGCAAAGGGCGACGGGTTCGATCGTCGCCCCTGATGCTGCTCAGGTGCGTGTGATCGATGCACCGCCATCGACGAGCGAAGCCGTGCCGGTGACAAAGCTTGAATCGTCCGAGGCAAGATAAAGAACCGAGCGGGCCAGTTCCTCGGGCGTGGCAACCCGCTTCAATGCATGCAATCCGGTAATAAAGGCCTGCTTTTCAGCCGTGTCATTCATGTCGCGATACATGTCCGTATCGACGGCACCGGGCAGGATCGCATTGATCCGCACATTCTTCGGGCCATATTCGGCGGCCAGCGCCTGGGTCAGGCCGATCAGCCCCGACTTGCTGGCAGCATAGGCTGCAACGCCGGGGAAGGCAAAGCTGTAGCCAACGAAGGTCGAGGTGAAGATGATCGAACCGCCGCCGTTGTTTTCCATCGCGCCGACCTGGTGCTTGGCGGCCAGGAAAGAAGCCGTAAGGTTGATCGCCAGCGTATCGGTAAATCCGGCTTCCGAGACACCGGTGCTCGGTCCGGCTTCGCCCAGCGTGCCGGCGTTGTTGAAGGCGATGTCGAGTTTGCCGAAGCGTTCGACGGCTGTGGCAACGAGAAGCTTGTGATAGTCCTCCGAGCGCACATCGCCGGCAATGGCGACCGCCGTTCCGCCGAGCGCCTCGATTTCGGCCACGAGGCTGTCAAGCTCGGCCTGTCGGCGCGCGCCGACCACGACCTTTGCACCCTCGGCGGCAAAAAGCCGGGCGGTTGCGCGGCCAATGCCGGAGCTTGCGCCGGTAACGATTGCGACTTTGTTGTTCAAGCGTGTCATCTCAGTTCTCCTGGATATGTGGCGACGTTTTGCCGCCGGTTTCGATGACCAGAAGATGGCATTTCCGCATCGTTCGGATTAGTCTCCAGGTGTTGGAACTGGAATCCGGAAATACCGAACAATGATCAAGACGGAATGCATCCTGGCCTTTGTCGCGATTGTCGAGGAGGGGTCGATCAGCGAAGCCGCAAGACGACTCCGCCTATCGAAATCGGTGGTCAGCGACAGGCTTTCCGAACTGGAAAAGACCTTGGGTGGTGTGCTTCTGCATCGCACGACGCGCAAGCTCTCGCTGACTGAGGACGGAACGTCGTTTCTGGAGCGCGCCCGTCGCATCAGTCGCGAGATCGAAGAGGCGACCGCCGACATGTCGGAGCGACGGGGCACGCTTGCCGGACCGGTGCGCATCGCAGCACCCGTCACCTTCGGCCGCATGCACCTGGGGCCCGCACTCTATCCATTCCTCGCCCAGCACCCGGAACTCGAATTGACGCTGGATATCGACGATCGCCGCGTCGATGCCTTCTCCGCCGGCTATGATGCGATCATCCGCCATGGCCCCATCATGGATTCACGCCTCGTCGCCTGGAAGCTCGCGCCCAGCCGGCGCATGCTGTGTGCATCCTCGGCCTATCTGGAAAGCCATGGCACGCCGAAAACCCTGCGCGATCTGGAAAGCCACAGGGGGCTTTTCTACACCAATCGCGGCATCGCAGACTGGCGCTTCCAGACAGAGGCCGGCGTCGAGATCGTGCGCGCCACGCTGGCGCTGGGCATGAACAATGGTGACATGTTGCGCGATGCCGCCATCGCCGGTCTCGGCATTGCCATGCTCCCACCCTTCATCGCGGCCCCGGCGATCCGGGATGGCCTGCTGCAGGAGATCAAGATCGACCATACCCCGGAACCGGAATTCATCTATCTCGCCTATCCGCAGGGCAAGAAGCCTTCCGCCAAGGTCACGGCGATCGTCAACCATCTCCGGCAGGCCTTCGGCAGTCCGCCTTATTGGGAAGTCGATTGAGGCTTGCTGCGGCGATGCCGCAGTCGGCTGTTTGTCAGCGCAGGAAGCTATGGCTGAACCCGAATGACCCGGCGCAGGGTCTGCCATTGCCAATCTTGTCATCTCGCCGTTCCCGCGCTACAAGCCTTGCATTCGCAAGGACCCGGTGAAACTCCGGGTGGCTCTTCTGGCCGCCAATCCGCCAGACAACACAGCAACGCAACCCTCCCCCTTGGCTGATATCCCTCGGCCAGTTGCCTTTACCTGTGGAATCCCATGTCAAATCTGTCTTCCTACCGCCGCGAGTGGTCCGCCAATCCCATGCGCGAAATGCTCGCCGGCGCCGTCGCCACCTTCGCGCTGATTCCCGAAGTCATCGCCTTTTCCTTCGTTGCGGGCGTCGATCCGCAAGTCGGCCTGTTTGCCTCCTTCGTCATCGGCATCGTCATTGCCTTTACCGGCGGCCGCCCGGCGATGATTTCGGCCGCTGCCGGTTCGGTCGCGCTTGTCGTCGCGCCGCTGGTGCATACGCATGGGCTGCAATATCTGCTTGCCGCCGGGCTTTTGGCCGGTCTCTTCCAGATCCTGTTCGGCGTGCTGCGTCTCGGCGTCTTGATGCGCTTTGTGTCGAAATCGGTGCGCACCGGTTTCGTCAACGCACTCGCCATCCTGATCTTTGCAGCACAACTGCCGCATATCGTCCACGGCGACTGGATCGCCTATGCCATGCTGGCAGCAGGCCTTGCCATCATCTATCTCGTGCCACGCATCACGACGGCCATTCCCTCGCCACTGATCTGCATTCTTGTGCTGACAGCGGCAGCCGTTGCCTTCGATCTGCCGGTGATGACCATCGCCGATCTCGGCAAGCTGCCGGATTCGCTCCCGGTCTTTGGCTGGCCCTCGGTGCCGTTGACGCTGGAAACATTGTCGATCATCGCCGGCCCGGCGCTCGCCATCGCCATGGTCGGCCTGCTGGAATCGATGATGACGGCGAGCGTCGTCGACGACCTCACCGACACGCCAAGCTCGAAGAACCGCGAATGCACAGGCCTCGGTATTGCCAACACGGCAGCCAGCCTGTTTGGCGGTATCGCCGGTTGCGGCATGATCGGTCAGACGGTCAGCAATGTGAAATACGGCGGACGCGGTCGCCTGTCGACACTGTTTGCCGGCGCCTTTTTGCTGGTTCTGATGGTGCTGCTGAAGCCCTGGGTGTCGCAAGTGCCGGTGGCGGCATTGGTTGCCATCATGGTCATGGTCTCGATCGATACGTTCGACTGGTCGTCGCTGCGCGCCGTCGTCATCCATCCGAAGATGTCGAGCACCGTCATGGTCGCGACCGTCGTCGTCACGGTGTTCACCGCGAACCTAGCGCTTGGTGTCTTCGTCGGCGTGCTCTTGAGCGGCGTCTTCTTCACCTTCAAGGTCGCGCGCCTGCTGAAAGTCGAAGAGCAAGCTGATACCGCGGCCAACCGTTTGACCTACCGCGTCTCCGGTCAGATCTTCTTCGCCTCCGCCGATGTCTTCATCGACGCCTTCGACATCGAGGACGCCACCGGCATGACCGCTGTCATCGACGTGTCGGACGCGCATTTCTGGGACATCACCGCAGTGGCCGCTCTCGATCGTGTCGTCCAGCGCTTCCGGGCGCATGACATAACCGTCGACGTCGTCGGCCTCAATCAGGCCAGCGCGACCCTGATCGGCAGCCTCGACGGCGGCGAACGTCTGAAGGAAGTGTAGGCAATCGGCGGCCGTCGTTGCCAAACATGGCGCGGCGGACGAGCGCTCAGTTGAGCGTACGGCTCATGCCGGGACTGTCGAGCGAAAAGGCAGGGATGTCCACGTCAAAGGCTTCCCCGTCGTCGGTTTCCATACGGTAGGTGCCATGCATCATGCCCGACGGTGTGTCGAGCGGACAGCCGGAGGAATATTCATAGGTATCGCCCGGGCTGAGGCGGGGTTGTTCGCCCACGACTCCGGGGCCGCTGACTTCATCCACCTGGCCATTCTGGTCGGTGATATGCCAGTAGCGATGGGTCAGCCGCACGGACTTTCCGGAGTGATTGGCAATGACGATGCGGTAGCCCCAAACATAACGGCTGTCATCCGGATCGGACTGCTCCTCCAGATAATAAGGCTCGACGCTGACTTCGATGTCCCGTGTCAGAGCGCGATACATGCCTGAACCTTCTGAATGCTTCATTACCAACATTAAACTAGTCTTCGTGGAAGGCAGCGCAAGGTCCTGCTGTCCGGAGCGAATTAATAAGCCGATTGCATATTAGCCTATATCACCGCGTCAAGGGCAAGTGCCCGGTCACGCGCGCGCGCGTGGCCGGACTTTTTTTGGTTTCGGTTATCGCGGCAGGCCTCAAATCCCCTTAAGGGCCTGAGCGAAATCCTCGAGCAGATCGGTGGTGTCCTCGATACCGCAGGAGAGCCGCACCGTACCGCCCGACATGCCGAGTTCAGCGCGGGCCTCATCGCTCAGGTTCTTGTGTGTCGTCGTTGCCGGATGGGTGATCAGGCTCTTGGCGTCGCCGAGATTGTTGGAGATCTTGACGATATCCAGCGCGTTCTGCAGCTTGAAGGCCGCGTCCTTGCCACCCTTCATCTCGAAGCATACCAGCGTCGAGCCGCCGCTCATCTGCTTGGCGACAAGGTCGGCCTGCGGATGGTCGGCGCGACCCGGATAGATCACCTTGGCAACAGCGCCCTGTTCGGCGAGGAAATCGGCAATTGCCGCAGCATTCGCCGTCTGCTGCTTGACGCGCAGCGGCAGAGTCTCGATGCCCTTCAGAAGCGTCCAGGCGTTGAACGGCGACATCGCCGGGCCGGTATGGCGGAAATAGTCCTGCAGGTTCTCGGTGATCCATTCCTTGTCGGACAGAACCACGCCACCGAGGCAGCGTCCCTGGCCGTCGATATGCTTGGTCGCCGAGTAGACGACGATATGCGCGCCGAGTTCGAGCGGCTTCTGGAACAGCGGCGTGGCAAACACATTGTCGACGATCAGCTTGGCGCCGATCTGATTGGCCAGCTTGGCAACGCCGGCAATGTCGACCACTTCCAGCGTCGGATTGGTCGGACTTTCGAGGAACATCACCTTGGTATTGGGGCGGATCGCCGCTTCCCAATTGGCGAGATCGCGGCCATCGACCAGCGTGAACTCGACGCCGTAGCGCGGCGCCAGAGTCTCGATGATGTAGCGGCAGGAGCCGAACAGGGCGCGCGCGGCAACGATATGGTCGCCGGCCTTGACCTGGCAGAGAATGGCCGCGGAAACGGCCGCCATGCCCGATGCCGTGGCGCGCGCATCTTCGGCGCCTTCCAGCATGCACATGCGCTTTTCGAACATGTCATTGGTCGGGCTGCCATAGCGGGCATAGATGAAACCGTCGGTCTCGCCCTTGAAGCGGGCTTCGGCCGCTTCCGAGCTGTCGTAGACGAAGCCCTGGGTCAGATAGATCGCTTCCGAGGTTTCGCCATACTGCGAGCGCAGTGTGCCACCATGGACGAGTTGGGTTGCCGGGCGCCAGTTCTTGCTCATGTCAGTGCCTTTTCAAACACAAAAAAACCGGTCGCGAAGACGGACCGGTTTACAAGTAACCCGGTCTATTTAGCCATTTGTTTAACGTGGCTGCAAGCCGACCGGCCAAATCACCACGGGATAAGCTTGCCATACGCCGAAGCTGGACTTGCGTCAATTCCTCGGGTTTGGTTTTGTCGGCCCCAAACAGGATAGAGAAAATGAGCAGTAAACCCGGGATATTGTCGGATCGCGCCATCGGCACGCTGTTTGGCACCGATCGGCTGAAAAGCGAGGTCATGCTGGATCATGATCAGATCCAGCCGGCAAGCCTGGACCTGCGCCTCGGCGGCAAGGCGATCCGTGTGCGCGCCAGCTTCATGCCGGGCCGGGGCCATACCGTGGCCGACAAGCTCGAGCGCCTGACCCTGCACGAGATCGATCTGGAAAACGGTGCCGTGCTCGAGACCGGCTGCGTCTACATCGTGCCTTTGATGGAAAGCCTCGATCTGCCGGCCGAGATCTCGGCCTCGGCCAATCCGAAAAGTTCGACCGGCCGTCTCGATATCTTCACCCGCGTCATGGTCGATTACGCCCAGGAATTCGACAAGGTGCCGGCCGGCTACAAGGGGCCGCTCTATCTCGAAATCTCGCCGCGCACCTTCCCGATCATCGTCCGTCGCGGTTCGCGCCTGTCGCAGATCCGTTTCCGCGTCGGCCATGCCCTCCTCGGCGAAAGCGAACTGCTCGACCTGCACAGAGCCGACACGCTGGTCGCCAGCGACATGCCGAATGTCTCGGGCGGCGGTATCGCCCTGTCGATCGATCTCAAGGGGTCCGGCCCGCAAGGTCTGATCGGCTATCGCGGCAAGCACCATACCTCGGTCATCGATGTCGATCTGAAGGGCGCCCATGAAGTCCTCGATTTCTGGGAACCGCTTTATAGCCGCGGCGCCGACGAACTGATCCTCGATCCGGACGAATTCTATATCCTCGTCTCCAACGAAGCCGTCCACGTGCCGCCGCTCTATGCGGCCGAGATGACGCCCTACGATCCACTGGTCGGCGAGTTCCGCGTCCACTATGCCGGCTTCTTCGATCCCGGCTTCGGCCATGCACCGGCCGGCGGCTCCGGCAGCCGCGCGGTTCTCGAAGTGCGCAGCCACGAAGTGCCTTTCATCCTCGAGCACGGTCAGGTCATCGGTCGCCTCGTCTATGAGCGCATGCAGGAGCGCCCCGAAGGCCTCTACGGCACCGGCCTCGGTTCCAACTACCAGGCGCAGGGCCTCAAGCTGTCGAAACACTTCCGCCTGCCATAAGTGACACCGTTTCTGCGAGACCGGCGCTTGACAGCGCCGGTGAACTGTTGGATTCCTCCCCCTGTCGCGGGTGTAGCTCAATGGTAGAGCAGCAGCTTCCCAAGCTGAATACGAGGGTTCGATTCCCTTCACCCGCTCCAGCCTGCTCTCACGAATATTCCTGATCGACACTGTGTCACCCTTTGGCCGTGGCATCAGTGCGTTCCACTGTCTGCAATTTGCTGTATGCAACGTCATGGAGACACAAAGAGAGAAACCATGACCAGCGGCCTGCACCACATCACCGCCATCACCCGCAAGATCCAGGCGAATGTCGATTTTTATCTCGGCTTTCTGGGACTTCGGCTGGTCAAGCGTACCGGCGGTTTCGAGGATGCCGCCCAGCTTCATCTGTTCTATGGCGATGCGACCGCCAGTGCCGGTTCGCTGGTGTCTTTCCTCGCCTGGGAAGACGGCGCACCTGGACGGGTCGGCCATGGTGCGCCCAGCGAGATTTCCTTTGCCATCGAAGCGTCGGCCATCGGCTTCTGGCTGACACGGGCCCTGCAGTTCGGCATCAAGGCGTCCGGCCCGTCGCTCGAGTTCGGCGAGCCGGTGCTGCGCCTGACCGATCCCGATGGCATCATCGTCAAGCTGGTCGGTGTGGCCGGCCTGATCCCCGGCAAGCCCTGGCTTGCCCCCGGCATTGCCGCGAAAGACGCCATCATCGGCCTGCGTGGAGCGACGCTTCTCTCCGAGCATCCGGCCGAAACCGCAGGTTTTCTGATCCGCTATGGCGATTTTGCCGAAAGCGCTAGCGAAGGTGCCGTGACGCGGCTTGCCTCCGGCGCCGGCCAGATCATCGATATCCGCGATGTCACGGGTTTTTGGCCCGCTATCCCCGGCACGGGCATGATCGACCATATCGCGCTGCGTCTGCCCGATCAGGCCGGTGTCGACCGGCAGGCTTTGAGCTTGGTCGCCGAAGGCCACGGCAATATCAATGTGCATGACCGGAAATATTTCTATTCGCTCTATGTGCGCGAGCCCGCTGGCAGCCTGATCGAACTGGCCAGCGACGGCCCGGGCTTCGATGTCGATGAGCCGATGGACCGTCTCGGCGAACAGCTGTTCATCCCCGAACATTTCAAGCTGGCCAATGAAGACATTACGCCCATGCTGCCGCAATTCGGCCTGCCCGGCGAGCCGCGCATCATCTATCGCGATCTGCCCTTTGTTCACCGCCTGCATGAGCCGGAGATGGCCGATGGATCGACCCTGATCCTCCTGCATGGCACGGGTGGCAACGAAGCCGACCTGCTGCCCTTCGGCCGCAAGCTTGGCCCGGATGCGCTTTTGATCGGCCTGCGCGGCCGCTCCACCGAGGAGGGCGTCGCTCGTTTCTTCCGGCGTTTCTCCGAGCTCACCTTCGACCAGAAGGACATCCGCTCGGAGGCCGAAGCCCTGTCCGCCTTTGTTGACGACGCCGTGCCCGCCTATGATCTCGACAGGCAGGACCTGACCTTAATCGGCTATTCGAACGGTGCCAATATGCTGGCCGCCGCCATGCTGCTCCATCCGGGTATTGCGACCACTTCCGTGCTTCTGCGCCCGATGCGGGTGCTGGAGGAAACCCCGGACGTGCGGCTGCCCGGCAGTCGCGTTCTGATCGTGTCCGGAAAGGAAGACCCTTATGCCGAACATGCGCTGGCGCTCGCAGACCAGCTGCGCTCGGTTGGCGCCAAGGTCAGCCACCGCGTCATTCCGGCCGGCCACGCCCTCGTGGCTGCGGACATCGACGTCGCCCAGGAATGGCTTGCGGACGGTGCGCAGGCCTGAATGTATCCGCAACGGTCAGCCCGCGGCGCCAGTGTCTGACGCGATCCGATCACGCCGCAAATACTGCGCCCTGTCCGTCGATCCTGGCGTTTGGCGCCAAGCTGCGCGACGGCAGATGCGGTGTCTTGCTCCAGTAGAACGGCCTGAGGCGAAGCTCGATCACGGCCTTCCACGCCGCAATCGAAATCGCCATCCAGTAGACCGGGATATACAGCCAGCAGCGGCCCAGACTGCTTTTTTCGCGCGGGCTCATCGGCATCGAGCCGGAGACATAAAACACGGCATAACTGCCGAGAATGTTGACCATGTCGATCGCCAGCATCACCTTGGTAAAGGCAGAGCTGTCGCTTGCCGGTGATTGCAGCATCGACAGCACCGACAGGGTGATGAAGCTGAGAAGTGCAGGGTGACTGAGCGCCGAGATCAGCATGCCACCGATCAGCAACTGGAAGACGAAGAAGGGCATGGGGCGCATCTCCCGCATCGTCCGGCGCGGATTGCGCATCAACACAAGCCAGGTCTGCAGCCAACCCTTGTACCAGCGTGTCCGTTGCCCGAGCCAGACCGGAAACCGTGTCGGCGCATCCTCCAGTGTCGGCAGCGTTAGGGTGGCTACCTCGTAGCCCATGCGATTGAGCCGCATGCCGAGATCGGCGTCTTCTGTGACGTTGAACGGATCCTATCCGCCGCAGCCGGTGAGGGCTGCGGTGCGAAAATGGTTGGAGGTGCCGCCCAGCGGGAGTGGCATGCGATAGAAGCCCAGCGCCGGCAACAGACGTCGAAACAGTGCCGCATATTCCAGCGCAAAGACCGCGCTCAGCCAGCTTTCCCCGCCATTGGCGATCACCAGCGGCGACTGCAGGCAGGCGAGCTTGTCCGAACTCAGGCGGAACCGGTGATAGGCCTCGCGCAACTGCTGCGGATGCGGCCTGTCCTCGGCGTCGTAGATGGTGATGAACTCGCCGCGTGCACCCGCCAGCGCATAGGTCAGCGCTTTGGGCTTGGTGCGCGGCTGCATTGCCGGGACTTCCACCACTTCGAAATGCGGTCCCGGACGAACCTTTGCGATTGCGGCCAGCGTCTCCAGGTCGTCAGCCTCGCAAACGAGCTTGATATCGAGCCGGCTGCGCGGCCAGTCGATCTCGTCCAGTGCCGCGATCAGCTGTGGCACAACCGCCGCCTCGCGGTAGATCGCCACCATCACGCTATAGATCGGCAGGGCCATGTCGGCGCTTTGCAGCATGGTCTCGTGCTCCGAGCCGTGGCGACGGGTATGCGCCAGGACGGCAAGCCGCAACATCAATCCACCGAGATGGAAAAGCGACAGGATCAGATGCAGGATAATCATGAGTAGTTGCGGCGCCAGCGCCAGCAGCATCAGCAGCCCGCTGATCAGCAGCCCGGCGGAAAAGCCCTGGTCGCCGGTCACCACCGTGCGCGCCGAAAGCGGCTGTGTCGCCTGGAACAGCCCGTGCACGGCGACCCGACCGCGTCGTTCGCCGCCGGCCTTCCACACCGCCCGTCGGATCGCGGAGGGAGTGGTGATCACGATCGTCTCGCCAAGGCAGGCGCTACGCTTCACCCGCGACGCCAGGCCTTCGATATGGGTAATTTTCGGCACAAGCGCGATCACCGGTGCCCGGCCGTTGCAATGCAACCGTACCAGGGTCGGTTCCTTCAGCTGGCAGTCCAGCGCCGGGCCGTCATTGATCATTCCGTCGGGAATCTCCGCGACAAACGGCAATCCAGCCATGCGTGCCAGCCCGCCGTAATAGGCTTCCTCGTCGATGGCCCCCGATGCGAGCACCTCGGTTTCGATACTGGTCCCAGTTACCGCAGCGCGCTGCGCCATGCAGGCGATCAACGGCTTGGAGATGCCGAGTGCCTTCAGCAGAAGGGCCTCATGGCGAAACCTGGCAAAGTCTCGCGTCCGCGCCGCGCTGACTGCGCCTCGCTCTGAACGGCCCGTGTCTGGCAATCGGTGCGCGACAAGCCGCGCGAACCCATATTCCCTCGTCCACATGAACCTGATACACGTCACCGACCACAGATGACGTCCCCAATGACCCCGGTATGTGATGATACGGATACGCGCAGAAGTTACATCCCTAGATTTATATGGGTTGTGTTCCTGGCTTTGTCGATTTTCCCTGCTTATGCTCGTCATGCTTGGAGCACCCGTTCATGCGCAGGCCCCTGCCACGCAGGCTCAAAGTGAATCGACGGGCGATCTGCCGGTGCTCTTCGATGCCCGCGAACGACTGGCGCGGCCGGACGTCAACGAGATCCTGCGCCTGCGCTTCCTGACCACGACGGATTTTCCGCCCTTCAATTTCACCGATCAGACCGGCCGGCTGGCTGGTTTCCACATCGATCTCGCCCGCGCATTGTGCGCCGAACTCGGCCTGGAGGCGAAATGCCAGATCCAGGCGCTTCCCTATGCGCAGTTGCAGGAGGCGCTGGAAGCCGGTCAGGGTGATGCGGTTCTGGCCGGTGTGGCGGTCACGGCGGCCCTCCGCCAGCGTTTCGTCTTCAGCCGGCCCTATATGCTCCTGCCGGCGCGGTTCATCCGCCATCGCGATACGCAATTGCCCCGCCAGGACGCCGCCTCCCTGTTCGGTCGTCCCGTCGGCGTGCTGACCGGTACGGCGCATGAGGCGATGCTGAAAGCCTTCTTCCCCGACATCAAGCCTGTGACATTTGAAACCCGCGAGACGCTGCTGTCGGCGCTGAAGGATAAGAAGATCGACGCCGCCTTTGCCGATGCCCTGCAACTGTCCTTCTGGACGCAGAGCCCGGCGGCCGGCAATTGCTGTATGCTGTTTGACGGCCCTTACCTGTCGGAAAGGTTTCTCGGCGAGGGCATGACCATCATGCTCGGCCCGCAGGGCGGCACGCTGGCCGCAGCCCTCGACAGCGCACTTGCGGCCCTGTCGCGTGATGGCCGGCTGGAAGAGATCTATCTGCGCTACTTCCCCTCCGGCCTCTATTGAGGCCGGCCGGCTGACATCAGGCCGGGCGATAGCGCGCCGCCGCACTCCGCTCGATCGCCGCGCATACCAGCTTGTCGAGCTTCAGGCGGCTGCGCAGCAGTTCCAGCAGCCGCAATTCCTCGGAGCGGATCGCAAGATCCACCGCCGTGATCTCGACGGCAAGCGCATAGGCGGTCTCGTACAGCCGCTCCGGCAAGGCGTCGCGAACGGTTTCAAGCGCGACATCCAGCCCCTCCGGCCCGTTGAGGATCTCCGCACATCGCTGTGATACCGCGATCAGTCGATCCTTGTCGAAATCGCCAAAGACCGGAAGGATGTCGATCAACTGGCCGATCCTGCGCAGCTCCTTTTCCGCCATGGCATTGTCGACGGCCGAAGCCATCACCATGACAAAGACGAGCGCTTCTTCGGAGGAGACGTGGTTTTGCATGAAGTCTGTGTCCTGTTGGTTTTGGCCAAGAGTAGGGACTGCATCGGCCGCTTTCAAGGCGCAGCACCCGTCTCGCGTGACTGCGCGCATGACAGACTGCGGTTCTGCGAGCCCCGTAGAGCCGTACAGGCGAGGCTCAGCGGGCGGCGCTGGCGAACAGCCCGATGCCGTCGGTACGCGCCTTTTCGGTCAGCATTGCCAGGCCCGAACCCGCGCGCGCCTCCGCCCAGCCATGCTGGGCAAGCCAGGTCGAGACATCCAGCGGGCCGACCCAGCAGCGGGTCTCGATCTCGCCCACCCAATGTTTTTCTGTCGTTTCACAGGCGAGCGACCGGTTGCGCAGCAAAAGCCTTTGCTGCGTGCGCGCCACCATGCCGCATGGCCATTCGCCGGCATCGCTCGCCGGACAGTTGCGCTCGAGCGCGGTCGCCTGGATATCGACGAGCCGTATGCGCTGATCGTCGCCAAATGCCACGATCCCGGCCTGCAGCGAGATCGGCCGCGGCAAAAGCACCACGTCCGGCTTGGCCGCCACCCGTCTTTCGCTGAACGGTTCGCGGGGCGCCACGCGTTCGAGGTTTTCGGCATTGGCAACGGCTGGCGAGGCAAACACCTCCGGCGCGATCGGCCTGACGCTGCGACCCTCGATCTGCGGCGCGACGATGGTCTCGGTTTCCGGCAGCTCCAACTCCGACGGATCCGGCACATCCATGTCTTCGAGATCGTACTCGACCGGTTCGTCACGCAGGGAATGGCCGGCAGATGCGACGAGAAGGCCCCAGATCAGGAGGCCGGAGAGTCCGATGGCGAGCGTGATGCCGTTCCGTCGCATAGGTGCGTTTTCCTACTGGCTGGCCCAGATGATCCGCGCCACCCATTCGACATCGTTCATGTCGAGGCTGCGTGGCGGGTGTTCCGGGTTGAGCGATTGCAAGTCGATGGTCTTGGCGCTTTGCCGGGCCATGATCTTGGCCATGACCTCGCCCTCGCGGGTCTTGACCACCACACGGTCGCCCCGACGCACCTGTGCGCCCGGCTCGACGATCAGGATGTCGCCGTCGCGGTAGAGCGGCTTCATGCTGTCGCCCTGCACCTCGAGCGCATAGACGCCGGCGCCGCGACCGGGCGGCGAGGGGAATTCCACCAGGTCCCAGCCCTGGCCGGCGGGAAAGCCGCCATCGTCGAAAAAGCCGCCGGCACCCGCCTGCGCCATGCCGAGCAACGGAATCGAACTGGCCTGGGCCGGAAAGGACCCTTGCGGAATCTGGTAACGGCCGGCATCCGGCGAGACATAGCTCATGAACTGGTCGAGGCTTGCGCCGGTCGCATCCAGCACCTTGGAAATCGATTCCGTCGATGGCCAGCGCATCCGGCCGTCAGCGGCCACGCGTTTGGATTTGTTGAACGAGGTCGGGTCCAGTCCCGCCTTGCGTGCAAGTCCTGACGGCGTCAGCGAATGCCGCTCGGCAAGGCGGTCAATCGCGGCCCATATGCTGTCGTGCGAAAGCATGATCGCGCCTGCTCCAGGACCGGATAGGCGGCACACTGCCTGCCCCGGCCAATTCGGCTGGAACAATAAGACAGAGCGTCATCGTAGTAAAGCAAAAAGGAATAAAATCCTTGCGCCCGAAGGCCGCCCGTCAAGCGACCATGGCCATGTTGATCTTGCCGAGCTGGATCACCGCCTGGGTCCGGCTATCCACCTTGAGCTTCAGTAGGATCGCCGAGACATGTGCCTTGATGGTCGCTTCCGATACGCCGAGCTCATAGGCGATCTGCTTGTTCAGCAGCCCTTCGCCGAGCATGCCGAGCACCCGGCTCTGCTGCGGCGTCAGCGTCCTCAGCCGGCTGATCAGGTCGGCAACGTCCGGATCGGTCTCTTGTCCGCCCTGATAGCTTTTCGGCGTCCAGATATCGCCTTCCAGCACACATTGGATCGCCGCGCGGATATCGTCGATGCCGGAGGATTTGGAAATGAAACCGGAGGCGCCCAGTTCCAGCGCCCGGCGGATGGTCACCGGGTCGTCGCTGGCCGAGACGATCACCAGCGGCAGGCTGGCGAATTCGGCGCGCATCGCCATCAGGCCGGAAAAGCCGCTGACACCCGGCATGGCAAGATCCAGCAGCATCAGGTCGGCATCGGGATGGGCAGTTGCCGCAGCCCGCGCCGCTTCGAAATCGCCGGCCTCGATGATCGTCTGGGTGCCGTCGATGCCGGTCACGGCCTGGCGCAGGGCGCCGCGAAACAGTGGGTGGTCATCGGCAATAATTAAAGTGGATGCAGCCATGTCAAAGCTCCCTCCCAAGAGCTGTGTCAGCTATTGCGCAACGCGCCTGTCTTCTTTTAGCGCTTGCTGCGCCACTAGACAATGCCAATAGGCGAGGCAGCGGCGCTATCGGTGTGTATGCACTGCGTCAGGTCTTGCTCGGCGGTACCTGCTCTTCTTCACGTCTGAATTCCTGCACCAGTCCGAAGAAGGCCCGCATGAAGCGCTCCATGATCCCGATCGAGCGGTCGATCTCGGCATCGCTTGGCAATTCGCCCTTGGCCGCTGCCGCAGGCATGCCGGACGCCAGCTGTTTTTCCAAGAGATCGACGCGTTTTTCCAGCCGCGCCAGATCCTCGTCATAAGCCGCCCGCTCGTCTGCCGCCATGCGGCAGGTCAAGCTGCCGTCGATTTCCTTGCACAGCGTTACGGTTCCCGTCTGCCGATCGAGACGGACAAAGCCGGTCTCGGATTTTTCCAGGCTGTAACGATCGGCCGATGCATTCTGGGCGACAGCCGGCAGGCTCGACAGCGCCAGCATCGCGGCAACAAGGCTATTGGACAGCATTTCCACCATGTCTTTACTCCTCCTCTTGTCGTGCAATTGGCCACAGGCGTGGACAAGGACACCGCTTTGCGGCAAACCGCTGCCAAAGATCGCATCGGAACACAGGAACCCCAGGAGCGACCATGGATCAGATCATATACAAGATCGTCCCGCAGGAATTATGGCAGGCGGCGCGTCCCGACGGCCAGTTCAGGGGAGCGGCAATCGATCTCGCCGATGGCTATATCCATTTCTCCACGGCCGCCCAGGCGGTCGAGACCGCAAAGCTGCATTTCGCCGGCCAATCGGGCCTTTTGCTGGTCGCCGTCGAAACGGCGGCTCTGGCAGACGCCCTGAAATGGGAGCCGTCCCGCAACGGCGCACTCTTCCCCCATCTTTACGCCGCTTTGCCGTTCGATGCTGTCGCCTGGGAAAAGCCGCTGCCGCTTGGGCCGGACGGTGACCATCTTTTCCCTGAAGCCTTCAAGAACGCCTCTTCCAGGGATACCCAGTGATGTTCGATTTCGCCTCTCTCGCCCGCCGTGGCCTCTTCCTTTTTGATGCCGAAACCGCCCATGGCATGTCGGTCGCCGCGCTGAAATCCGGCCTCCTGCCGTCCTGCAGCATCCGTCCCGATCCGCGCCTCGCCCAGACGGTCGCTGGCCTCTCCTTCGCCAATCCGCTCGGCATGGCCGCCGGTTATGACAAGAATGCCGAAGTGCCGGATGCGTTGCTGTCGCTCGGCTTTGGTTTCGCCGAAATCGGCACGCTGACCCCGAAGCCGCAAGCGGGCAATCCCAAGCCGCGCATCTTCCGGCTGGTCGACGACATGGCGGTGATCAACCGTCTGGGTTTCAACAATGAAGGTCACGATGCGGCCTATGCGCGTCTGTCCGCCCGGTCCGGCAAGCCCGGCCTTGTCGGCGTCAACATCGGCGCCAACAAGGATGCCGAAGACCGGATCGCCGACTATGTCGCCGGCATCCGCCGCTTTTATCCGGTCGCCAGCTATTTTACCGCCAACATTTCCTCGCCCAACACGCCGGGCCTGCGTGATCTTCAGGCGCGCGAAAGCCTGGCCGCCCTGTTGTCGGCCGTGCTTGCCGCGCGCCAGGAAGAGGCGCTGCGCGCCGGCCGCCGAATTCCGGTCTTCCTCAAGATCGCTCCGGACCTGACCGAGGAAGGCATGGACGACATCGCCGAAGTGGCGCTTGCCCATGACCTCGATGGCCTGATCGTCTCCAACACCACGCTCGCCCGGGATGGCCTCTCCGATCCGGCCGTCGCCAAGGAGGCTGGCGGCCTGTCCGGCAAGCCGCTGTTCGACAAGTCCACCGCGGTGCTTGCCCGCATGCGCAAGCGCGTCGGCCGCGATCTGGCAATCATCGGCGTTGGCGGTGTGTCGTCAGCCGAGACCGCGCTGGAAAAGATCCGCGCCGGTGCCGATCTCGTTCAGCTCTATTCCTGCATGGTCTATGAAGGCCCCGGCCTGCCGGCAAGGATCGTCCGTGGCCTGTCGAGCCTCATCGACCGCGAAGAGGTTGGCAATATCCGCGAACTGCGCGACAGCCGCCTCGATTACTGGCTCTCGGCAAAGGTCTGATCGATCTTCATCTTCAGCCGTGACAGCAGCAAAAGGCCACGCAGCGCCAGAAATGCGTTGAGCGCGACCCAGAGCCCGTGATTGCCGGCCATTGGCACCAGGATCGCCACCGTCAGCAGATAGCCTGCGAGCGCGACGATCATCATGTTGCGCATCTCGCTCGACCATGTAGCGCCGATGAAGACGCCGTCCATCTGGAAGGCGAGCGCTCCGGTCAGGGCCGTCAGCGCAGCGTAGGGCAGGTAGGTCGAGGCCATGGCCCGCACGTCTTCTGCCGTGGTGATGAAGCCGATGATCGCCGCGCCGAAGATCAGGAAGAAGGCGAGGCTGGCGAGCGCCAGCCCCAGCGACCAGATCCCGGTCAGCTTGACCGCCTTTTCGAAGCCTGCGCGAGATCTGGCGCCGACCGCCTGGCCGGTGATCTGCTCGGCGGCCGTGGCAATGCCGTCGAGATAGAAGCTGGCGATCATGAAGAAATTCATCAGAACGGCATTGGCCGCCAGCGCCACCGGCCCGAAGCTCACGCCCACCCGTGTCATCACGGTAAAGGCGGTGATCAGCGAGACGGTCCGGATCAGGATGTCGCGGTTCAGCTGGAAGAGATGCGAAAGCCGGGCCCTGTCGGTCAGCATCGCCAGCCGGGGCATGGCTGCGCCGCGATAACGCCAAAAGACGAAACAGAGGCCGGCAAGAGCTGCAACCGCCTCGCCGATCACCGTGCCCCAGGCAACGCCGGCAATGCCCCATCCGAATGTGATGCCGAGCATGATCGACATGACGATGTTGACGCCGTTCAGCAGGATCTGCAGCGCCAGTCCCACCGAGCCCATGCCGCGCCCCAGCACGAAGCCAAGCAGGGTGAAGTTCGACAGTGTCAGCGGCCCGGCCAGGATGCGGATAGTGATATAGGTGGACGCTGCCAGTGCCACCTCGCCCTCTGCTCCCATCAGCGCCAGCCCGCCAGCCGCGATCACTGGCGACAATGCCAGGACGAGCAGCCCGAAGCCGACCGACAGCGCCATCGATCGCCAGAAGACGGCAAAAACCTCGGTGTCGTCCCGGCGGCCCTCTGCCTGTGCAACGAGCGCTGTGGTCGAGGTGCGCAGAAAATTGAGACTGGCAAACAGCAGATCGAATAGGGCGGCTGCAATGGCAAGGCCGGCCAGGCTTGCTGCCGTTCCAGTGCGGCCGATCACGGCGGTGTCGGTCAGGCCGAGCAGCGGCGTGGTCAGGAAGCCCAGCGTCATCGGCACGGCAATCGCCAGCACGGAGCGATGCGTGACTTCTATGATCCGCAAGGGTTCTGCGACCCGATCTCGATCCATGCCCTGGTCCATACCCCGAAGCCCTCTGGTGGCAAGGCGGGAATCGCTCAGGCCGACAGCACCATGGCCCAATATGGTCGGTTTGCGGAAGAGGCATCGAAGGCAACGGCAACGCCCAGGCCGCGATAGGAGCCGAGCATGTTTTCCAGGTGCTTCTTGGAATCGATCCACGCCTGTACCGCGCGCCCGACCGTATCCTGGCCGGTCGCGATGTTTTCCGCTGCCGGAAGCGGCACATTGCTGCCTTTCATCCGCTCCAGGAAGCTGTCATTGAAGCCGATCAGATGGGTCATCTTGCCGGCATGCGCCATGCGCTTGGCCTGGATGATGGCCGCCGTCTCCGCT
This sequence comes from Rhizobium sp. PDO1-076, assembly GCF_000247475.1. Lineage (GTDB taxonomy): Bacteria > Pseudomonadota > Alphaproteobacteria > Rhizobiales > Rhizobiaceae > Allorhizobium. The sequence continues at coordinate 77,265 of NZ_AHZC01000419.1, forward strand.
TCCTTGGCCCGCACCAGCGGCGTACGCCCTTTTGCGTCACGTAGATCGTTGACCAGTTTCAGCGCGCCCTCGGTCTCGGCCCGCGCCTGGGCGTCGTCCGGGGTCAGCACGTCAGTGGTGCGGCAGCCGGCGATCGAAAGCGCCAGGCCGCTGCCGGCCAAGAGGAGTAGCCGGCGGCGCGGCAGATGCAGGTTGCGTTCGTTCATGTCACTTCCGCGAGGCAAACAGGCGCAGGATGATGAATACCGGAATGACGATGGTCGCGCCGATCAGCAGGTAGTCGCCGACCCGGCCAAGGGCGGCAAAACCGGTATGCCAGAGGTCGAGGATGAAATACTTCACGCCATGGATCAGGTCGAGCGGATCGAGCCCGAACACGGCCATGACGAAGCCGACGATCAGTGACACCACGATCAGCTTGACGATCGTGCGGCCTGGCGTATCGCCGAGAAATCTGTTGACGCTATCCGACATAGGGCGCTCCTGTTTGCTCTGATATGGGAGGACCACCGGCCCTCGCAAGCATGCCTTGAGGCGAAGACCTGTTTCGCTTTCCATTTAGCACTTGAGTTTTTTCCGGCCGTCGGTCAAGACCGCGCGCCTTCCTCATCCTGAAAGGCCTTGAGGGACAGCCATGCATCCGACCCAGTTTTCCTCCGGCGACGTGATTGCCGACCGTCGTGCCGACTATGCCCGCATGCTGGCAGAAAGTGGCGATCCTGCGGCGGCCGTCGAATTGATGGAGCAAGCGCTGGAACTGGCCCCCGTCTGGCCGGCCGGTTTGGTGCGTCTTGCCGATTATGCCGAAAAATCCGGCCTGCCGGACAAGGCAATCACTGCCCTGCGCGCCGCTCTGTCGCTCGACCCCGAGGATATTTTCGGTGCGCAGTTGAAGCTCGCTTTGCTCGGTGCGGAAAAAATGCCCGACACGCCGCCCAGCCGCTATGTCGAGGCTCTGTTCGACGATTATGCCGACCGCTTCGACACGGCCCTGGTCGAACGGCTGGATTATTCGGTCCCGGGCAAGCTCGCGGCGCTGGTCGCCTCCAGGCCACGGGCCGAGCCCTTCGCCTGCGTCGTCGATCTCGGCTGCGGCACAGGCCTGTTCGGCGCCGAGATCCGCCAGCATGTGACCCGTCTCGAAGGCTTCGACCTATCCGCCAACATGCTGGCGCGGGCCCAGGAGAAAAATCTCTATGACCTGCTGGCGAGAGCCGATCTCTCTCTCGATCCGGAACCCTCCGGCCTTCTCGCCGGCGGATTGGCCAGCCACCGTGCCGATCTGGTCTCGGCAGCCGATGTGCTGATGTATCTGGGCGATCTCGCCAACGCATTTGCGCTTGCCGCAAACCTGTCGCAACCCGGTGCGCTGTTTGCCTTTTCCGTCGAGGACGCAGCCACGGACGAGGGCTTCGCGCTTCAGCCGTCGCTGCGTTATGCCCATTCCGAAGCCCATGTGCGCCAGCGTCTCGCGGAAAACGGCTTCGAAGTCGTCAAGCTTGAGCGCACCACCATTCGCATGGATGGCGGAAAACCGGTCTTCGGCATTCTGTTTCTTGCGGTGAGAAAGCCCTGATCAGTCGTTTTCTTGCGATCTTTTCGATAGGTCAGCATTCCTGACCCATCACCCTTGTGAACAAGCGTTTCTCAGGGCATCTTGGCGCTTGGGAGGCCCCTTTTCGCGGAGATGGTTGATGGCGCAGATCACGAGCATGCTGGGTATCTGGAATTCCAATCCGACGCGTCACACCGTGGCCGAAGATCTGCAGGGTCTGATCGCCGGCAGCATGATCGCGGCGCTGGGTCTCTATCTTCTTGCCAAGGTCGGCTTGCTCACCGGCGGCATGGCCGGCCTTGCCTTCGTCCTGCATTACTGGACCGGCATGAGCTTCGGCCTGCTGTTCTTCGTCCTCAACCTGCCGTTCTACATCCTGTCGCTGCGCCGCGTCGGCGTTGATTTCACCGTCAAGACCTTCCTTGCGGTCGGCTTTACCTCGTTCCTCGTCGAAATCGAGAGCCGCTTCCTGGTCATCGAAAGCATCGCCCCGGTCTGGGCCGCGATCCTGGGTGGCCTTCTCCTCGGCTTCGGCCTCCTGGCGCTTTATCGCCACCGCGCCAGCCTTGGCGGCCTCGGCATCCTCGCCATCTATATCCAGGACCGCTTCGGCATCCGCGCCGGCCTCGTCCAGCTTGCCTTCGACCTCTGCGTCATGGCGACAGCCTTTGCCGTGGTCAGCCCGATGGTTGTCGCCTATTCGGTTCTCGGCGCCGTTGTCCTAAACCTTTTCCTCGCCATCAACCACCGCTCGGACCGCTACATCGCGCTGCGGTGACCACCAGGCGCAGATAAGAACTGCACTGCATCGTTGGATCGATATGCAGCGGTGCAGTGGTGCACTGCTCTGTCGCGCATCTGAGGTGCTTGGTCGCGGTCGCCAGAAAAATAGTCAAAACTCTATATGGCCGCTCTTGTGACGTGCGTCACATAAAGCTACGTTTACGTAAATGGAAGTCGGGAGGCGTCCATTGCGGGTGGCATGAGCGAGGCCGCCTTGTCCTCTGGGAGGAGGTGGCTTCATGTTTGACTATGTCATCGTCATCGTCATCGTCGGCGGCGGTTCGGCGGGGGCCGTTCTGGCTGCGCGGCTGAGCGAAGATCCGGATATCCGTGTCTGCCTGCTGGAGGCCGGCGGCCTAGGTCGCGATCTGCTGATGCGGGTGCCGTCCGGCGCGGCCGCCATCGTGCCCGGCTATCTGAAAGGTGGCAACTGGGCCTTTTCCACCACGCCGCAAAAAGAGCTGAACGGACGGGTCGGCTATCAGCCGCGCGGGCGCGGGCTGGGCGGATCGAGCCTGATCAATGCCATGCTCTACAACCGCGGCCATCGCGGTGACTACGACGAATGGGCAGCGCTTGGTGCAAAAGGCTGGTCCTTTGCCGACGTCCTGCCGTGGTTCCTGAAAGCCGAGGACAATGTCCGGGGCGCCGATCCCTGGCATGGCCGTGGTGGTCCCTTGCAGGTCAGCGACGCCAACTGGGCTCGTCCGATCAATCAGGCCTTCATCAAGGCCGGCGAACAATGCGGCTTTCGACCCAACGAGGATTTCAACGGTCCGCTGCAGGAGGGGCTGGGTCTCTATCAGGCAACGCAATTCTGGCGTGGCCCGAAAAAGGGCGAACGCTGCTCGTCTGCCGCCGCCTATCTGCATGATCATCTGGATCGTCCCAACCTGAAGATCATTCGGGGCGTCCGGGCAAGCCGGATCGTCATCGAGCGGGGCAGGGCCGTGGGTGTCGCATATCGCCGCGGGCGCAGCGAGATCGTGGTCGGCGCCCGGCGCGAGGTGTTGCTGTCGGCCGGGGCCTTGCAATCGCCGCAGTTGCTCATGCTGTCGGGCATCGGCCCCGCCGAGCACCTGCGCGACCACGGCATCGCGGTCGTACACGACCTTCCGGAGGTCGGTGCCAACCTGCAGGACCACCTGGACTACACTCAGATCTTCAGGTCTGCCGACAAGGACATGATCGGCCTCGGCTTTGCCGGCGCGCGTGACATCGTCTCGGCAGCGTGCGAATGGAACCGCGACGGCACGGGCCATCTGCGCTCCACCTTTGCCGAATCCGGTGGCTTCCTGAAGACGGACCCGACATTGCATCGTCCCGATATCCAGTTGCATTTTGTCGTTGCCATGGTCGATGATCACGCCCGTAAGATGCATTGGGGGTATGGCTATTCCTGCCATGTCTGCGTGCTCCGGCCGCATTCGCGCGGCACGGTCCGTCTGGCAAGCGGCGATCCTTTGGCGGCACCACAGATCGATCCGGCCTTTCTCTCCGACGCCAGAGACATGCAGACGCTCAAAGCCGGTGCGCGGCTGATGCGGCAGATCATGGAATCCCCGGCGCTGGCCCGCTATCGGGGTCGCGAGCTCTATCCGGCGTGCAGTGCCGATCACGAACTGGAAGCCGCCATCCGCACCCGCGCCGACACCATCTACCATCCCGTCGGTACCTGCCGCATGGGATCGGATGCCGCCGCGGTCGCTGATCCCTCGCTCAGGGTGAATGGGGTGGAAGGGCTGCGGGTCATCGACGCCTCGATCATGCCGCGTCTGATCGGCGGCAACACCAATGCGCCGGTGATCATGATCGCCGAGAAGATTGCCGCAAGCATGCGCGCCGAGCGCAAAAGAGAGATCGAACCCGCTTCGGGATTGCATTTCGCCTGAGCCTGCCTATCGTCCGGCGCACAATTCGGGCGAGGCATCGGGGAGGACAAATGACGGACAAATCCGGATCGGCGCAACAGGCCATTATAGTAATGGGCGTCAGCGGCTGCGGCAAATCCTCGGTCGGCGCGCTGCTCGCAAAACGCCTCGGCCTGAGTTTCGTTGAAGGAGATGCGCTGCATCCACCGGCAAACGTCGAAAAGATGGCCAAGGGCACGCCATTGACCGACGACGACCGCTGGCCGTGGCTGACCAGGATCGGCCACGATATCGCGGCAGCGCAAAGCGCGGGCGAGGGCATCGTCGTGTCCTGCTCCGCCCTGAAACAGAGCTACCGCGATCTCCTGCGTCGGGAAGCGGGCGGTCCTCTGCATTTCGTCTATCTCGAAGGCAGTCACGCACTCTTGCTGTCGCGCATGGGCGCCCGCACAGGCCATTTCATGCCTGTCGCCTTGCTCGACAGCCAGTTGGCGACGCTGGAAGTGCCGACCGGAGAACCCGGTGTGGTCACCGTCAGCATCGACCAGAGCGTCGAGGACATCGTCGAGGGTGCGATTCGCGGGCTTACGCCCTCTTTCTGATGAAAGAGGGCGGGTCGCTTTGTAGCCTCAGCCGTTCAGCGCTGCGATATGGTCCTTGGCATAGGTCTCAACCGAGCGCGGCGCCTTGCCGGTCAGTGTCTCGACATCGGTGGTCACCGCTGCTGTCCAGCCTTCACGCACCGGATAGAAGATCGATGCGAGGAAGCCGGCATAGTCGGCAGGCACGCCGACGCCGGTCAGCATGGCGATGAAGGCCTCGTCGCTGATCGCGCTGTAGCCGACCGGCTTGCCGATCGTCTTGGCGATGATCGTGGCGGCTTCACCGTAGCTCAGCGCCTGCGGGCCGGTCAGGTTGAAGGCGCGGCCGTTGAAGGCGTCGGTCGTCAGGGCTGCAGCCGCACTGGCAGCGATGTCGCGGGCATCGATGAAGCTCGACTTGCCGTCGCCGGCCGGAACCGCGATTTGGCCATGGTCGATACCGGCCTTCCAGTAGGTGTGGAAATTGTCGGAGAACCAGTTCGGCCGCAGGATAACATAAGGCACGCCGGACTTTTCGATGGCGATCTCGATCTGGCGGTACGGGATGCTGTCATCGGCATCAACGCCGAAAACGCTTTGGAACACCACCTTCACTTTTTTCGCAAAGGCAGCCTCAAGCACCGGCGTCAGCAGGCCGATCGCATCGACGCTGCCCGACGCGAGCATGACATAGGCGCGATCGACGCCATCGAGCGCCGGGCCGAAGGTGTCAGGATCGGTGTAGTTGAACACCACGCCTTCCGCGCCTTCGACGGCTTTGCCTGTGCGCGAGGCGGCCTTGACGTTTTCGCCCTTGGCAACGAGCGCCTTCACCAGCGGCGTGCCCACATTGCCGGTCGCACCGAGAACCAGGATCTTGTTCGACATGTCGTTAATTCCTCGAATGATTGAATAGGTATCTATTGGAAACCAGCTTCCGATTGGATATATACTCACTAATAAAAATCGCGAAAGAAGGCACTTTCGGGTGACATGGTTTCCTTGAGGAAACCGCCCGCAACCGAGCAGGACCAATCATGCAGCATGACTACGACGTCTATGAAGAGAACTGCCCGACCCGTCAGGTGCTCGCCCGCGTGGCGGACAAATGGGCCTTGCTGATCCTTGATCGTCTGGATGGCGAGGCGGTGCGTTTCAATCACTTGAGGCGCGATATCAAGGGTGTGTCGCAGAAAGTCCTGTCGCAGACGCTCAAGCGGCTGGAGCGCGACGGCATGGTCTCGCGAACCGCCTTCGCGACAGTGCCGGTGACGGTGGAATATGCACTGACGCCGCTGGGCAGGACTCTGACGGAAACCGTCGCTGCCATGGCCCATTGGGCTGAAAAGCACATGGATGCCGTGCTTGTCGCCCAGCAGGCCTACGACGCCCAGCCACGATAGGGCAGGCCGCCGTACGGTGATCCGTGCGATGGCTTGGTCATATATCCGTTATCTGTCTGCCGGGAATGTGATGATGGCTCAGGCGTTGCCGTCGAGCGTCAGCCCCCCTCCATAGAGATCCGGCCGGCGATCACGGAACAGGCCCCAGGAGGCGCGCTGCTTGGCAATGCCGTCGAGATCGAAGCTGGCCGTCAGCACGGTCTCTTCCAGGCGTCCGGCTTCCGCGACCTTGCCACCGGTCTGGTCGGCAATGAAGGACGAACCATAGAAGGTCAGTTCCGTGCCCTTGCGGCCGGGCTCGACGCCGATACGGTTCGAGGCGATCACCGGCATCAGGTTGGCGCCTGCATGACCCTGCATCACGCGCTGCCAATGGGCGGCACTGTCGATGGTCGGATCCTGCGGCTCCGAGCCGATCGCTGTCGGATAAAACAGCAGTTCGGCGCCCATCAGCGCCATGGATCGCGCCGCTTCCGGGAACCATTGATCCCAGCATATGCCGACGCCGATCTTGGCGTAACGGGTCTGCCAGACCTTGAAACCGGTATCGCCGGGCGAGAAGTAGAATTTCTCCGTGTAGCCCGGACCATCCGGGATATGGCTCTTGCGATAGAGACCAAGTACGCAGCCATCCGCATCGATGATCGCGATACTGTTGAAGAAGGTTGGGCCGGCCTTTTCGAAAAAGCTGATCGGCAGCACGACGCCAAGCTCGGCAGCGAGCTTGGAGAAATGCGCGATCAGCGGATTGCCCTCGAGCGGCTTTGCCAGATCGAAGAATTCGGCAATCTGGTCCTGGCAGAAATAGGGAGCCTCGAACAGTTCCTGTATCAGGATGATCTGCGCGCCCTTGCCGGCAGCCTCCCGGATCAGTTTTTCGGCCCGCGCGATATTGCCGGCGAGATCCCAGCTGCAGGCCATCTGGGTTGCGGCGACGGTTACGATGCGTGTCATGCTGTGCTCCTCAGACGCCGAGTTTGTCGCGCAAGCCGTACCACCAGGCACCGAGCGCCGTCAGCGGAACGCGGAACATCCGCCCGCCGGGGAAAGGATAGGCCTGCAGCGACGACCAGACATCGAAGCGGCTGGCCTGGCCATGCACGGCCTCGCCGAGGATCTTGCCGAGCAGATGCGTGGTGGTCACGCCATGGCCGGAGTCGCCATGCGAGAAATAGACCGTGTCCGACAGCTTGCCCATATGCGGAATGCGGGTCAGCGTCAGCGCGAAGTTGCCGCTCCAGGCATAGTCGATCTTCACGTCCTTCAACTGCGGAAAGGTTTTCAGCATATTCGGCCGAATGACGCCGGTCAGGTTTGCCGGATCCTGGCCGCCATAACCGATGCCGCCGCCATAGAGCAGCCGGTTATCGGCCGTGCGGCGATAGTAGTCGAGCACGTAATTGGCATCCTCGACGCAGTAATTGGCCGGCAGCAATTCCTCGATCAGCTTGGCATCGAGCGGTTCCGTCGCCATCACCTGGGAGGACACCGGCATCATCTTCTCGGTGATCTTCGGCGCCAGCCCGCTCATATAGGCATTGCCGCAGACCAGCACGAATTTCGCCCGCACCATGCCGCGCTCGGTGCGCACATAGGGCTGCGCGCCGGTGTCGATTTCGATAACCTTGGAGTTTTCAAAGATCTTGCCGCCAAGACTTTCCACTGCGGCTGCCTCGCCGAGCACCAGGTCGAGCGGATGGATATGGCCGCCATGCCGGTCGATCATGCCGCCGACATAGCGATCGGCCTTCACGTATTTCGACACCTCGGACTTGGACACCATTTCCAGACCGTCATGGCCGTGCTTCTGCCAGGTGGCGCGGACCTCGCCCATTTCGCGCACCTGCTTGTCGGTAAAAGCGGCAAAGAAGCCGCCATCGATCAGATCGCAGTCTATGCCGTATTTCGCCACCCGCTCGCGAATGATCCTGCCACCCTCGAGCGACATCTCGCCGAGCCGGGCGGCACGGTCCGGGCCGTAGCGTTTGGCAATCGTGTCGAGATCGCGGCTGTAGCCGTTGACGATCTGCCCGCCATTGCGGCCGGACGCGCCAAAGCCGATGCGGTCGGCCTCGACAACGATCACCGAATAGCCGGTCTCCGCCAGTTGCAGGGCCGCCGAGATCCCGGTGAACCCGGCGCCGATCACGCAGATATCGGCGTTCAGTTCGCCTTCCAGGCTGGGACGAATACGCTTGTCGCGGGCAGAGGCTGCGTAGTAGGTGGCCGCATGGCCGGGATTGGCTCCGATAGACTTGGTCATGGCATGCACCTCACACGGTCCGGATATAGGCGTCATATTCGACGTCTGTCACACGCTGGGAAAACTCCGACAGTTCCTGCTGCTTGCAGGCGGTATAGAGCCCGCGATATTTCGGCCCGAGCGCCGCATAGGCAAAACTCGACTTGGCAAAACGCTGGATCGCATAATCCCAATTGGTCGGCAGCGGCTCGTGGCTGACGGCATGGTCGTCGCCGGAGATCGCACCGCCCGGCGGTGTCTTCTCCTTCATGCCGGCCAACGCCGCCGACAGGATCATCGCCAGAACCAGATAGGGATTGGTGTCGGAGCCCGCGACACGGTGCTCGATGCGGGTCGCCGGCTTGGATGCGGTGATCACGCGCACGGCCGCCGAGCGGTTGTCGAAACCCCAGGACGCATAGGTCGGCGCATGTTCGGAAGGGCGCAGGCGGCGATAGGAATTCTGGTGCGGCGCAAACACAGCCATGCTCTCGCCCATTGCTTCCAGCAGCCCGCCGACCGAATGCAACAGCGTGTCGGCCGGGCCGTTCTCGCCGACATAGATATTGCGGCCGCTTTCATCCAGCACCGAAAAATGCACATGCATGCCGCTGCCGGCCTGCATGCCATAGGGCTTGGCCATGAAGGTCGCGTCGAGATCGTTGGCGCGCGCCACGCCCTTGACGATGCGCTTCAAAAGGACCGCGTAGTCGGCGGCGGCCAGCGCATCCGGCACATGGTTGAGATTGATCTCATACTGGCCGGGACCGTTTTCCCTGAGCGTCGTATCGGCCGGCACGTTCTGCGCCTTGGCGGCGCTGGAAATGCCGTGGAACACCTCTTCGAAATCCTGCAGTTCGGAAATCGACAGCACCTGCGTCTGCCCGGTATGCCAGCGTCCGTCGCGGGTATTGGGCGGGCGAACCGGATCAAGCGCCGAACGCACCGGGTCGATCAGGTAGAATTCGAGTTCGGTGGCAACGACGGGCGTCAGCTTCTCGCGCTTGTAGCGCTCCAGCACATTGGCCAGCACCTGGCGCGGATCGGCATAGAAGGCATCGCCCTCGGTTGTGCGCATCTGCAGCAGAACCTGGGCCGTCGGGCGCGACAGCCAGGTGACGCGCGACAGCGTGCCGGGCACCGGAAAGCAGATCCCGTCCGGGTCGCCGGTGCCTTCGGCAAGGCCGGCGGCATTGACGTCGCGGCCCCAGACATCAAGTGCATAAACCGAGCGCGGCATGGCCATGCCGTTGGTCAGCACATCGATCGCCCGTTCGCGCGGGATCCATTTGCCGCGCGGCACGCCGTTTACGTCGATGACAAAGGCTTCAAGAACTTCAATATCGGGGTTTTGCGCAAAAAATTCTCGCGCCTGCTCGGCAATGTCCATAGGGCACCGTTTGGGTAGATGGTCTGCTTGATCTTTAAACACGTGTCGCCACGCCAGCGGGACATGCCGCTAACGATAGACGCTTTTCACGTTATAGATCAGAAACCGGACCATGCCTCGGCAACCTCTAGATTTCCCCTCGACCGGTGGCCTCTTTTTTGAGGCCGGTTTTTATCCGATCAGCCACCCTTTCGAGCGACAATTTGGTCATATGACCAAATCTCGTTTAGCATTCCGACGCGACAAAGGCTAGCCCGCACCGACCGCGCTGGCCTTTTGTCGCGGCTGATCTCATCTTGGCCTCCTGCACGACCCTAAGGATTGAACCGCTCAGGGCGCCAGGCCGTGGTGTCGAGGAACGGCTTTTCGCCGTCCATCATCTCCGCGATCAGACGGCCCGTGACAGGTCCAAGCGTCAGGCCGTGATGTGCGTGCCCGAAGGCAAACCACAGTCCTTCATGGCGCGGCGCCTTGCCGATCACCGGCATCATGTCCGGTGTGCAGGGGCGGGCGCCCATCCACGGTTCGGCATCCAGCCGTTCGCCGAGCGGAAAGATTTCCCGCGCCACCTTTTCGGCCCGCTCCAGCTGGACCGGCGATTTCGGCGCATCGCGATCGGCAAATTCCGCACCGGTCGTCAGGCGGATGCCCTTTTCCATCGGCGCGAGGAAATAGCCGCGCTCGCCATCCATCGCCCAGTTGTTCAAAACCGCATTGCCGGCCGGCGCATAATGCATGTGATAGCCGCGCTTGACCCCGAGCGGGAAGCGGTAGCCGAGTTTGGCGGTCATCTCCTGCGCCCAGGGACCGACGGCCAGCACCACCTCTTCGCCCTCGATCATGCCGTCGTCGGTCTTGACCCTCCAGCCGCGGCCGTTGGCACCCGGCTCGAGCGTGCTCGCGTCACCCTTGACGAAGCGGCCACCGAGCGACTGGAAATAGGCGAGATAGGCCGCCGTCAATCCATGTGGATTGGTCACCGACCACGGATCGTTCCATTTCAGCGCGCCGACGAAATCGTCCGAAAGATGCGGCTCTTCCCTGGCCAGTTCCTCGCGCGTCAGGCTCTTGAAGCTGATGCCGTATTCGCGGCCGAGCCGCTCGGCCTCCGCCACTTCGCCGTCACGCTTGGCCGTCGTGCGGAACAACTCCATCCAGCCATCCTTGCGGATGAACTGACCGGCATTGGCAGCCTCGATCAGCACCTGGTGCTCGGAGATCGAATTTTCGATCAGCGGCGCATAGGCGCGCGCAATCACCTCATGCCGCGGCTTGTTGGAATGCCACCAGTAGCGCGCCAGAAACGGAACGAGTTTCGCCAGCGCACTGACATGATAATGCGCGTCGATCCGGTTGTTCAGGCCGTAGCGCAGCAGCAGTCCGAGATCCTGCGGGAAGGCATAGGGAACAACCCCCTCGCGCTGGATAAGGCCAGCATTGCCGAACGAGGTTTCTTCGCCCGGATCGCGCCGGTCCACCAAAACCACAGTGCGTCCGCGACGCGCCAGATGAATTGCGGTGGACACGCCGATGATGCCGGCGCCAAGCACGATAGTAACCTTGGACATGGTATTTTCAGTTCCCTGAGGGCAAGATGTATACAAGGATGCAATTGCCACGGTTGCGGCGCAAACGAAAAATGGTCGCATCCGCGGAAATCCGCAAAATCCTTGGCGAAGCGGCGATCGTTCACTATCTCCGACACTGCTGCTGCAGGTATATGACTGCATCAGTCAGCTTTTAGGAAAGGTCCCTGATGCGTCTTCTGACACTCGCCGCAGCCTGGCTGCTGGTTGCGATCGGCATCATTGGTGTCTTCCTGCCGGTTCTGCCGACCACCCCGTTCATGATCCTGGCCGCCGCCCTGTTCGCCCGCTCGTCGCCGCGCTTCGAGCGTTGGCTGCTGGAGCATCCGCGTTATGGCCAGCCGCTGACCGACTGGCGTCGCCAGGGCGCGATTTCAAAGCCGGCGAAAATCGCCTCGGTCTCGCTGATGAGCGCGAGCTATCTGGTCGTCTGGTTCGTCGGTCCGCCGCAGATTTGGCTGAAACTGGCGATCGGCGCGATCCTGATCGCCTGCGCCGCCTTCGTGCTGAGCCGGCCGCTGCCCAATCCATAACGGGAAGCGGTTCGACTGATTGCCGCTGTGGGCGCAATCGCAGCGCTCAGGCCCTCCGGGTGGAGGGCCTAATCCGGTTCCCGGCCGCTCGATCAGGCCTTGTACTTGGCCACGGCGCCGGAAAGCTTGCTCCATTCGCCATACCAGCTGTTGAACAGCTTGAACTGCGCTTCGACATAGCCGCGCTGGCTTGCCGTCAGGGCGTCGCTCTCGTTGAAATGCAGCGTGTATTCCGCGTCACCCTTCAGCACCATCATGTGTTTGAAGTAGAGAACGAGGTCGGCACCTTCGTCGAAGGACGACAGCACGGCCAGCGCCTGTTCCAGTTCCAGCGCCCGCTGGCGCGCATCGGCATCGCCGGCAGCCGCAGCCTGCGCCAGGTTGCACAGATGCAGCACTTCCTTGGGCAGCACGTTGCCGATGCCGGTGATCGCGCCGGTCGCACCGCAATTGACATAGCCGTGGAACACAGCCGTATCGACGCCGATCATCAGTGAAACGCTGTCGTCGTGATTGGTGATGTGCTCAGCCGCATAACGCATGTCGGCCGGGCCGCCGAATTCCTTGAAGCCGACGAGGTTCGGATGTTCGGCGCGCAGTGCGAAGAACAGGTCGGCGCGTGTGGCAAAGCCGTAATACGGGCTGTTGTAGATGACCGCTGCAAGATCGGGTGCCGCCGCGAGGATTGCCTTGAAATGCGCTTTCTGCGCCGTCACCGACGAGCCGCGCGACAACACGCGCGGAATGACCATCAGGCCCTGTGCGCCGACTTTCTGGGCGTGTGCCGCATGCGCAACGGCCGTGGCCGTGTTGACCGCGCCGGTGCCGACGATCACCGGAATGCCGGCCTGAACAAGGCGCTCGACACCTTCCATGCGCTGTGCATCGGTCAGAAGCGGCCAGTCGCCCATCGACCCGCAATAGACGACAGCCGACATGCCGTCAGCGATCAGCTGCTTTGCCTTGCGCACCAGCTGGTCGAAATCCGGGCTGCGATCAGCTTTGCAGGGTGTCATCAGCGCGGGAACTACACCCGAAAAAATCGTTGCCTTCATTGTCGAATTCCTCCTTGCGACGAAGCGATATTTGGCCCGCAGACTGTCGCGGCGTGACCTTGAGGGCTGATATACATCTTTGTATTCTTTTTGTCGACAGAGAAATGTGTGGGATCGCAACAACTCCCCGCAACGCATCACCACGCGCATCGCCGACGTCACGGCTGAAAAACGATGCACGTTCGCGGATCGCCTGAGCCTGCCGACGTTGAGCCTGCTGATGATGGTCGCGCGGATCTTGGTCGCGCTAATGGCGCGCGCCGATCAAGATCACAGTCTGGGACAGCGAGCCCCTCCCGCCGCGGCAATTGCCCCGCCATCCTCGGCCGTCGTAAGGTGTTGGTCGTAAGCTGATGATGATGATTGTGATGAAGGAGGGCACCCATGCACCGGTTTGTCGGCGGTTGTTTATGCGGCAATGTCAAAATCGTCGCCTCGGGACAGCCCTTCCGGGTGGGGCTGTGTCATTGTCTCGATTGCCGCAAGCATCACGGTGCCTTGTTTCACGCCTCGGCGATCTTCCCCGAAGATGCGGTCAGGATCGAGGGTGAAACAGGCGAATACGCCGGACGGCATTTCTGCCCGCGCTGCGGCTCCTCCGTCTTTTCCCGCTCGGCCGATGAAATCGAAGTCAACCTCGGCTCTCTCGATGCCCCTGACCAGTTGCTGCCGACCTACGAATTATGGACCGTCCGCCGCGAATCCTGGCTGCCGCCGTTTCCACGGATGAGACGATACGCCCATGACCGCGAGGCCATCGGTCGCAGCGAGGAGTAGCATGTATGCGCCATAACGACGACACGAAGTCGATCTCAGCGACTGCCGTACCGCGTTAACGAATTCAAATTGCAGGGAGAAAAGAGAGATTGGCTGGGGAACCTGGATTCGAACCAAGATTAACGGAGTCAGAGTCCGTCGTTCTACCGTTGAACTATTCCCCAGCAGGGTTCGGGTGCGAAGATCGTGCGCCCGTCGGTGAGGCGGGCTTATAACCAAAAGGTGGACGATTGCAAATACCTGCTGCGAAAAAAAATCGCGAATGATGTCGATTGTTTACGGGTGACACTTTGCCGGCCGGATCATGTGTCCCGGGCGGCAAAGCGGCAGCTCCGGACTTGGCGAGAAAAACCGTTTGGCTTGAGGGTCTTGCGCTGGTATGCTGGCGCCAACGAAAATGGATATGACACCAGCGGCATGCGTCAATCTTGATGCCTTGCGCGGTGCAGTGGAAAACTCAGTGACAGACCCCGACCGCGGCGGAAAGCCGAAAAGCGAGGGGGCGTCGACGGGCAAGCGCAAGGGCGGGAATTCTCGCCGGCGCGGCAAGGGAAGAAAGACAGCGGCGGCGCAAGCCGGTGCGGAACTTTCGACTTTGGCAGGATCGGCTGGTGAGCAGGTTCTGGTTCGACGTTCCGAAACAGTCGTTGCGGATGGCCCCATCCGCAAGCGAAAGCGCCGTCGTCGCAGCAAGGCGGCTTCAGGTGCACCCGTGACGTCGGGTGCATCCGCTGCATCAAAACAGACGTCATTTCAGAATGTTGCGCCTCAAGATGTAAAGTCTGAGGGTTACTCATTGTCAGGTCAGGGTTCCAGTCCAGGGTCGGCGCCGGCTGGCAACGCAGCCGTGCAGGCGCAGGATGTCTCGTCCGTCGGCGGGCGCGAGGCGGCCCCGCAGTATGGTCGGGACGCGGCCCGTGACCCCGGCCAGGCCGCCGGCGAGCCGCGTTCCGGCCGCAAGCGCCGGCG